>LNEJ01000059.1 GCA_001464965.1 Gammaproteobacteria bacterium Ga0074134 | reverse complement strand
CGCGACGCGCTACGCGAAACGGCTATCGTCTTTTCTGGCCGCAATTCAGATTCGTTGTCTCGTCCTGTGGCTTCGTATCTCGTGACGACACTGCCTAGCGTTTGTGCGGCGTGCGCATTGCTTCGGCCTTGCGTTTGGCTCTGGCGAGCTGCTCCGGCGTCATGGTGTCGGCAAGATAATCCGCTATAGGTTTCGCCGCCTCTACCTTGCCTGCAGCGGCCAGGCTCAGCCATACATAGGCCTCAACATTGTCTATCGGCACACCCTTGCCCACGGTATAAAACTTTCCGAGACGATATTGAGCATCGGCTATCCCTTGCACGGCAGCCTGGCGATACCAATGGGCGGCTTGACTGAAATCCTGCGGCATACCCTCGCCCTTCTCATACATAATCCCTTTTTTGTACTGGGCCATGGGATCTCTCTGGGCTACAGCCTTGCCGGGTAATTCCTCCGCTTGCAGGGAAAACTGCTCAGGAGGGATACTTTTCTGCTTTTCATCACCTTGTCTATCGATAGCTGCCTCTTTACCCTGTTCGCTGGCGGGCTTCTCCCCACCTTTGTTCACCTTGACCGGCTGCCCGGCAAGCTGCTGCGGAGGATGCTCGGCGCCTTTAGGTCTGGCATTTGACGCTTCAACATTGGCCCGCGCATCAAGGGGCGGCTGGGGAAGCGCTTGAACTTTAGCGCTCTGGGCTGCAACGTTGTTCTGCTTGCCAATGGGCGCTGGGGCAACCACCTCAGCCTTGACGGGCGGCGCGGCGGCATGCGGCTTGCCGGGAGCGGCGTCAGCATCCTGCTGGGGAACCTCGGCACTGGCGCGCCCCTCGCTATCGCCGTGCTTGATTTCAGGCGCCTGCCGGTCTGGTGCGGGGCTCATTTTCGCCAAGGGAGGGGGCGCTTGCACCACCTGATCACCCGGCGCAACATCAAGTTTATGCTCGGGCTTTGTGGCAGTATGTGAGGAAACTTCATCCTGGCCATTTCCGCCCGGCAGCAACAACACCACAACACCACCGGCCAGCAGCAGCGCCAGGAGCAATATTACTGCCACGCGGTTCTTTGGCTGGGCTAGCGCATGTGCCGCATGATCCACTTCAGGCGCAGCCGCTTCGGAGTCCGAAACATCTCCCCCAGTGGCGCCCTGACGCCGGAGATCGGCCTTATTGTCTGCGCTCTGTGAACGGGTCTCACCGGGAGGTATGGCAGGATTTTGTACGCCCCCCACGGAGGCCAGACTGGCATCATAGGCCAGACGCTTCATGGGATCGGAAAGGACACCGTAGGCGAAGTTGATCGCCTTGAGAACCTCTTCAGCGTGTGGGTCGCCCTGATTTTTATCGGGGTGGTGACGTTGTGCCAGGCTTTTGTAAGCGTTTCTGATAGCCTCGGGATTGGCGTCTGGACTCACCTCAAAAATATCGTAAAGCGTTTTTTTCATTTATTTTATGACGCCAGCGGAGGGATCCTGGACCCTCCGGCCCACGGATTACAAAAAAATGTATACTTTATTATTATAAAAGCAACGATTTATCTGAAACAACAGAACCATACCTGCTTGCACGGCGCGTTTTAATTGCATGCGTCGGCGCAATCTAGTATACAAGATATTTTATCTTCTTGTTTTACTTTCATAAACAGATCCAAAAAATGGATTTGGCACATGATTTGAGCGTCCATCGGCGAAAAAGCGGAGTTTACACGGAGTCTGCCGTTTCCCGGCCCCGCATTTTGAGTCCGATTTTAACGCCACAATGCGCCCTTCAGCGCTTTGTGACACAGCAGGAATAGCGAGCTTCAGGCCCCGCGCGCCGCCTAACCTCACTGAATAACAAGAAACATCCCGCTCCTGCCGCGACGCACAGCGAGCAGCAAACGCCGCTCGCTGGCTTTGACAGCGCGCTTGAGTTCATCGACGGTGCGCACCGGCAGGCGGTTGATTGACTGGATGATGTCATCCTTGCGCAATCCGGCATCCCATGCCCGGCTGCCGGACTCAACATCCAGCACCACCATACCCTCGATGCGTCCATACAGCGGGGAACCCTCTTCAATCATGCCCAATGTCGCGCCCGCCAGGCGCGGCTGAACCCGCCCCATATCCACCTTGGCCTGCGAGGCCTGGGCTATAAGCACGTTAATGGTGTGCGGATTGCCGTCGCGCAGCACTCCCAGCGCCACTTTTTCGCCCACGCGCAGCAGGCCGACAACATTGCGCAGATCGGCCGCGCCGCGCACCGGATTGCCATTCACGGTGGTAACGACATCGCCTGCGGCCAAGCCCGCTTTATCCGCGGGCGATCCCTTCAAAACCTTGGCCACTACCGCGCCCGACTGCCCTTTAATATTGAATGCCTTGGCCAGATCCGGTGTCAGATCCTGCATCACAACACCCAACTGGCCACGCTTTACCTCACCGTAAGTCACCAGTTGCCGCATAATGTCGTGCGCCATGTTGCTGGGGATGGCGAAGCCAATGCCAACATTGCCGCCACCGGGCGCAAGAATGGCGGTATTGACGCCCACCAGTTCACCGCGCAGGTTGACCAGCGCGCCACCGGAGTTGCCGGGGTTGATGGAGGCGTCGGTCTGGATGAAATTCTCATAGCCTTCGATCCCTAGGCCGGTGCGCCCCAATGCGCTGACAATGCCAGAGGTTACTGTCTGGCCCAAGCCGAACGGGTTGCCGATGGCGACCACAAAATCACCCACCCGCAGCCTGGTCGAATCGGCCAGCGGCAGCGCGCTAAGATTCTGTGCGGGAATCTGGATCACCGCCACATCCGCCTCGGGATCCGCACCGATCAGCTTGGCGCTGAGGCTGCGCCCGTCGCGCAAGGTGACAGTAATCTCATCCGCCTTGTCGACGACATGGTTATTGGTCAGCACATAACCTTTGGCCGCATCCACCACCACACCTGAACCCAGACTCTGGGTAAGCCGCTCACGCGGCATGTCGGGCGCGCCGAAGAAACGGCGGAAGAAAGGGTCCTGGAACAGCGGATTGTCTTCCACGCGGACGCGCCCGCGCGTGGAAATATTCACTACCGCGGGCGCCGCTTTCTCGATCATGGGCGCAAGCGTCGGCATAGCCACGCCCTGGCTGTCCGCCAACGGCAGCGCCGCCATGACCGATGCGGATAACATACCGGCCGCCACCAGCAGAACACTCGCCGTAACAGACCTGAATCTTGCTTTCATTATCTATCTACCTTTGTGACACATTGTCAAAAACCGCCGGTATGCCAGGAATATTCACATTCCATCGGTGCTGCGCGGTTCGACAAAACTATGGAAAAAGAGTTGCAGACAATAATTCCAATCGCCAGGACGCCAGCACGCGGTAACTCACACCCCTGCTCCCGGAGACAGATTCCACCAGGCAAAACCGCTCGACATTCCAGCTTATGGGGTCGATGACGGCTGCGGTCGGCCGGCGGTTCACCTTGCGCATGAGCGTCAAATGGGGCTGGTAGGGCCGGGTTTCGAGGGGGATGCCGCAGCTCGCCAAGCCGGCCTGCAACGCACCCGCCAGCGATTGCAATGCCTCCGGCACCTGCATCGAACCGGCCCACAGGATGCGAGGCGTGGACCAATACCCCAGCCGGTCCAGCGTCAACGTAAACCGCTCACTCCGGATGGCTGCCGCCACCTCTTCCGCACATTGCCTGCGCACGCCGTTCAGGGCACCAAGAAAGACCAGCGTGATATGCAGGTTGTCCGCCGCCACAACCCGGCCTGTTACGCGCGAACCGATATCCTCCGCAAGCCCGGCCAACCGCCGGCGCAGGGCATCGTCCGGCCATAGCGCGAAAAACAGCCGCTGAGTCCCGTCCTCCTTGGCTTGCTCCACCGGGGTGTTCTGTAATTGTTGTTCAGGGCTTTTCATCAATGGCCGTCAGCACGCCACGCAAAGCGGTCAACACCGCCTGACGCCGCACCACCTCGCGGTTGCCCATAAAGTGTTCAGTGCGGCTGCGCACGGGCCTGTCAATCCCCGCCCATGCAAAACACACCATTCCCACCGGCTTGTCGAGGCTGGCCCCGCCCGGCCCGGCGATACCGCTGATGGCAAGACTGATCTGGGCATGGCTATTGTTGAGCGCACCTTGGGCCATCTCGCGCACCGTCTGCTCACTGACCGCGCCAAATTCGGCCAGGGTGGCGGCACGCACTCCCAGCATCTCCTGCTTGGCGATATTGGTGTAGGTGACAAAACCGCGCTCAAACCACCGCGAACTACCCGCCACCGCCGTCACGGTCTGCGCCACCCAGCCACCCGTGCAGGACTCGGCGGTGGCGAGCATGAAGCCATGGCGCCGCAAGGCATCGCCAACCTGCGCGGACAATGTGTTAAGTTCCTCATCCATATTCAAATTCTAGCAACCGCCTTGATTAATTACCACGCAATGCTGCCCAAAACCGGTCATATTTGGTACAGTTAGGCGCTTGACTATAAAACAGGGACTCATTATCCGCATGGCTGATTCGCCGATTACGTCCTCTTCACTCTCTGACCAGCTGAAAACCCTGATCACCCAGTACCCGCTGCCGCACCATTGGCTGACGCAGCTTATGTATATCCTGACGCGCGCGCGCTGGCCCGCCTGGAAAAAATGGCAGATCCGGTGGTTTATCAAGCGTTACCAGGTGGACATGGGCATCGCCCTGGAGCCCGACCCGCTTGCCTACCCGGACTTCAACACGTTTTTCACTCGCGCCCTGAAACCTGGGGCACGCCCAATAGCACACGGCCCAAGCGAAATCGCCTGCCCGGTGGATGGCGCGGTGAGTCAGGCCGGTGATATCGTGGACGGACGAATCTTCCAGGCCAAAGGACACGATTACAGCCTGGAGACCCTGCTGGGCGGCTCCCCGGAGCGGGCAGCCCTGTTCGCCGGCGGGCGCTATGCCACGCTCTACCTCTCCCCCAAGGACTACCACCGCATCCACATGCCGTTGACCGGACACCTGCAGGAAATGGCGTATATCCCCGGCCGCCTGTTCAGCGTCAACCCGCGCACCACACGCTATGTGCCCGGCCTGTTCGCGCGCAACGAGCGGCTGGTCACGATTTTTGATACCCCTGCCGGACCGATGGCGCTGATCCTGGTCGGCGCGCTGTTCGTCGCGGGTATCGAAACCGTCTGGTCGGGCCTGGTCAATCCTCATCCCAGCACCACCCCGCAGACCTGGGACTACCGCGATTCGCCCATCACGCTGGAGCACGGCGCGGAAATGGGTCGCTTTAATATGGGCTCGACGGTGATCGTGCTGTTCGGCGCGGATTGCGTCGACCTCGCTGCGACCCTCCAGCCGGATGCCCCGGTCAACATGGGGCAGCTGATGGGGACGTTTGACCCGGCAGGCCGCTAAGAACCTGTTCACGATCTCGCTGAAGGGCACATTGCGGCGTTAAAATCGAACTCAAAATGCTCACATACTTCGTGTATGCTCCGCTTTTTCGCTCGATTTTGCCTTGCACTGGGAACCCTTCGCTGCGCTCTTCCCTTGATCGAGATCGTGAACAGGTTCTAAGATTATTACTTTCCCGGCGCCGTATTCGTCTTTTTTTCGCCGGCTGGCACATCAATGACGGGATTATCCCACGAGCCTTTCACTGTGTATTGGTAGCGGGTAAGGCGGTCAAGGCCGGGCTGTAAAAGTTTTTGAAACAACAACACCGCCGCGCCGAGAGGCAGCCCCCCCGCCAAGGCGCCCGCCAGGGGTAGTGTGGTGGATGAGCGTGGCGTGACGGTGACGCGCTGATCGTAATCCTTGGCCGCCAAACCCACCCGGCCTTGAATGGCAACCTTGGCCACCGGTCCCTCCATGGCAAGATTGTCGGTGTAGGCATTGCCATTCTTGATGGAAAAATCCCCTTCGACGCGGTCGAACGTGAAGCCTTTGGAGAACAGGTCATTGAAGTTGAGCGTCCCCAGCAGGCCGAACACCCGCCCCGCGCCGGGCTCGATACCAAGCACCCGTCCTTTTTTGAAACTCAAGCGCAGGCTGCCATTGAGCCGCTCGTATGCAAACGCACCGGGCGCTCCGGCCCAACGCGCCACGATATCGCTGCGGCCTTTGCCGTTCTCGATGGCGCCCGCATGACCAAACAGGGCGAAAGCCTGCTCAAGATCGTCACTCTCCATGGCGATAGTAAAGGATGACGCCTGCTGACCCTTGTCGATCGTCCAATCACCCGACGAGGTAATGCGCAAGGTGCCGGACACCATGGCAAGGCTGTCCAGATGCAGCCCGCCGGGACGCTGGGATGTCGCTACGGTGAGAGCGCCAAAATTGTTGCCTGCGTAAGAAAAATTCTTGGCTTGCAGGCGCAAGGGCGGAACCTGGCGCGGATCGGCCTCAATGTCACCCCCGCCTGCGCCTTCTGTTCCTTCCGGTATTTTTTCCAGGGCAAGACGTTCCAGATCCGCCACAACAGGGGAGGACGGCGCATGAGGAAACCGCAAGCTGCCCGCCAGTCTGGCGCTATCAACATTGGCGGTCCAAGCCTGTGGCGTATTCTCGGCCCGCAAGTCGATACTGCTGAAGCGCTGACCGAAAATTTCCAGCTCACCGGCACGCAGATCAATGCTGCTTAAATCGTGAGTTGGCGCCGCAGCGGCACTGTCTTTGGCCGGCTTCAGAAAGGACATCCATTCTGTCGCGGAGATGCGCGGCATCTCCCCCGCGATGCGCAGACCTTTCCGCTCGGGAAGCACCGCCTCGCCACCGCCAAAACGCAGCTCGCCACGCTCCAGGTCATTATTGGCGGCAATCGTAAAAATGCTTCTCAGGTTGTCGCCATACTGCACAGTAAATGGTGTGCCCTGCGTCCGCGGAAAAGCGGTTTCAACCACCAGCGCGCGCCGCTGTGCCGCGGTTTTGTCCAGCGGATCAGGGAGTGTTACCGCCATGCCTTTCAGATCAGACTCAACGCGCAATCCCGCGCTCATTGTTTTATCCTGGCTCTCGCGAATACGCAACGTGGCCAGCCAATCCGCGCCGCCTTCGAGGTGCTTCAAAAGCGGGGATTTAAATTGCCGCACAAGATCGTTAGTCGTAGCTTTGCCGCGCGCGCCAAAACGGAGCACTCCCTCCTGCGATGAAGATGGCGTATCCACGTCGATGACGGCGTCCATGCCCAGCAGCCGGGCATGGACGCCGCGCGCTGTCAGGCTGGACTCGGTAAAGCCCAGCACGCCGTTCACGTGCGCCAGCTCAAGATCGCCATCGGCGAAAACCAGGGTGCTGTTATCGAAGCTCACCACGCCCTTGATTTGATTTGAATACTGCGATGACAGTGGCATGCGCACATCGAGGTCAAGCGTGCTGTGCCCACCGGCGCGGGCTTTGTCGAGATACTTGCCAAGGGTTTCGTGGAGCGGGCTTTCCATGACAAAGCGCAGCGCATCACCCGTTGGCCCCTGCGCCTTGCCATGAATGGCAAGAATGGCCGGTGTTGCTTCCATGTCACTAATTGCAACGCGGGTTTGATGGATCACTGAAGCGAAAGCCTTACCGCCAACGGCGTTGATTTCCATGCTGTGGCCGCTGAAAACAACCTCGGTTTCGATCTCTTCCAGACGCGGCCAGCCGGGGGCATAATCAAGAATGCCGTCGATGACATTAAAGCGCACCTCAAAGCGGCCTGTGCCGTGAAGGTAAGGAAAGTCACTGACACGACCATGCAGCACCATCCCCCCCGACGTGACTCGCCCGCTGACTATGGACCTATCCAGCCACTGCACGACATCAACCGGCATGACATCGACGGGCAGGTAACGCGACGTGTGCTCCACATTGCCGTTTTCAAAATTGGCCACAATATTGAGAAAGGGCGACCCATTTTCCGGGATATCCACCACGCCATTGATATGCCCCCTCAAGTCCGCGTTGCGCAACACCAAATCGCTGGCCTGCACGCGCCATACGTCCCCCTGGTGACGCCAGGCGACATGGCCCGCCGGGCTATCGACCGACAAGGGGCCACGAAACAGCGTGCCGAAATCAACAATGGTCGCTGCGGGTTTCAAGCCGGCCCCTGCCAGCGCAATCACACCGGATTGATCATTCATGCGCAGCACGCCACTCAGGCCGGCGCCCGCAATGGCGGGGATTTTTTTCCAGCGCCGCATAACGAGATTTTGAAACTGGGCGTGGGCGGCATAGGAAGGTTCCACTCCCTCGCCAGACCGGAAACGGATATAGGCATCACGCAGATCGGCGCCGGGCTGTAATGCTGCCAAGGCATTGCGGCTGGAAGTGTCGAGCATATCGCTTAACGTCAGCAACGCCGTTGCGTCCTGCAACCGCAACCGGCCAACGCCCGCTTCCAGCATGGACGCCTGCCCGTCTCGCGTCATGGCGACCTTAAAAGAAGTGGCGGGCAATAGGGTGCTGCCGTTGCGCGCAAGCACAAAGCGATCTACATCAAGCTTCCATCCCTGGCGTATCTGACGCTGCCAGGCAAAGCGCCCGGAGAGCGTGGCGATATCGACAGGCGCCAGAGACAGGGTGGCACTGCCCTCTGGCCGCTGACCTGCCATCAAGCGTAAATCACGGGCGCCCGCTTCGCCTGTCAGCCGTTGCAGGCGGGCATGCCTCCATTCGGCCCACAACTTGACATCGGCAATGCCATCACCTGCGGTGAGGCCCATTACCTCGCGCCCATCAAGCCACTGCCCAAGATTCACCGTCGAGCCATCCACGTACCCCGTGCCTGACCAGGCATTCGCCTCAAACACGTTGCCCGTCAGATCAAGCGCAAAGGTAATCTTGTTGCCAAGGCTAGCCGGCAGGACGATGGCACCTGACAACCGGTGCCGTTGTCCATCATTGCGCAGATCCAGGTTGACGCTGGTGAAATGCCGCTCCCGGCCGGTGCTCATATCGCGCCAGTGCAACTGGCTGTTTTTGACAATCAGATAGGTCTGGCTCAGCAACCATTGCTGCAACATCTCCTGAAGATGAGGGTCGGGCGGCATGCCTTCCAGGCCAGCGATAGTAAAACTACCGTCCAACTGCCGCAGCACGGAGAGATTGGCACCCGCCACGGTTAAATCGCTGGGTTCGGGTCTGCCTTGCCACACGGACGCGGCCAGATCAATGGAAAGCTGCGCCTCCTTAAAACACATTACGGGACGCGGGCCCTGTTTTTCCAGCAGGCAGATATCCCTTAGCGCAAGACGTGGACGCAACCCTTGCCATTGCATATGAATAGCGCCCACGGTGACCGGCAACCCAGTATACTCAGACACCCAGCGCTGAATATCCTCGCGGTATTGCCCCGCCTCCGGCAACCACAGGCGCGCCAGGGTGAACACCACCGCCAGCAACACCACCGTGGCGGCAAACAGCGGCCACGCCAGCGAGCGGCAATAACGGACTATCCTTTGAAGCGGCTTCACAAAAATATTTGACAGTGGACGTTAGTGGGTACGCGGATGCGCCCTATTTACATGGGTACGACATCGAACTGCTCTTGGGCATAAAGTGACTCTACCTGGAACTTTATCGGCTTGCCGATGAATGCCTCCAGTTCGGCAACGGTAGCCGACTCCTCCTCCAGCAACATATCCACCACGACCTGTGGCGCCAGCACCAAGAGCTGCTTTGCATCGAACTGGCGCACAGCGCGCAAAATTTCACGGAAAATTTCATAACATACGGTTTCCGGCGTCTTCAGTATTCCGCGCCCGCTGCAGGCAGGGCATGGCGCGCACATTACGTGGGCCAGACTCTCGCGGGTGCGTTTGCGCGTCATCTCAACCAGCCCCAGTGCCGAAACGCCACTGATATAGCATTTGGCATGATCGCGCTCCAGGCTTTTCTCAAGGGCACGCAACACCTGGCGCTTGTGATCCTCTTCGGTCATGTCGATAAAATCGATGATGATGATGCCGCCCAAATTGCGCAAACGCAGTTGGCGCGCGATCGACTGCGCCGCCTCAAGATTGGTCTTGAAGATGGTCTCTTCCAGATTGCGATGCCCGACGAACGAGCCGGTGTTCACATCAATAGTGGTCATCGCCTCGGTCTGATCAATGACCAGATAACCACCCGACTTGAGTTGAACCTTGGACTCCAGCGCCTTCTGGATTTCATCCTCCACGGAATACAGATCAAAAATCGGGCGCTCGCCGGGGTAGTATTCTATGCGCGGCACCAGGTCAGGAATAAAATTCTCGGCGAACTCGACTGCACGGCGATGGGTCTCGCGTGAATCGATGCGCACCTTTTCCACCGCACTGGCCACCAGGTCACGCAGAATGCGCAAACCCAGGGGCAGATCTTCGTGCACCACCGCGCCCGGGGGCAGTGAAGGAATACGCTCGCGGATCGACTCCCACAAACGACACAGAAATTCCATGTCCGCGCGCAAGGCCTCCTCCGTAGCCCCTTCCGCCGCGGTACGCACGATAAAACCCTCATCCACACCGGACAAAAAAGACGCAGCAACCTCCTTGAGACGCTGCCTTTCCTGCTCATTCTCGATGCGTTGCGATACTCCAACAGTACGGATCCCCGGCATCAACACCAGATAGCGCGACGGAATGGAGATATGCGTAGTCAGGCGCGCCCCTTTGCTGCCCAGCGGGTCTTTCACCACCTGCACCAGCACCTCCTGCCCCTCTCTGAGCAGATCGGTGATCACCTCTGTTTTTTTGCTCTCGGCAGGCTTTTCCTCACCGGGCATAGGCGACGCCGATATATCCGATGCGTGCAGGAATGCGGCCCGCTCCAGGCCAACCTCGACAAAAGCCGCCTGCATCCCCGGCAAGACCCGGCTGACCTTGCCCTTGTAAATATTGCCCACCAGACCGCGGCGCCCGGTGCGCTCGATGCACACCTCCTGCAGAACGCCGTTTTCGACAGTCGCCACGCGTGTTTCACGTGGCGTGACATTGATCAGTATTTCCTCACTCACGCATTTGTCCTGAAAAATTTTTTATTCGCACCGAGACCACAGATAATTCGCGCTTATGCGGCAAAAATACAGAGCCCGTCAATATCCAAAAACATCGACCCCAAACTCACCCAACAGCTCGGCAGTTTCATACAGCGGCAGCCCCATCACGCCGGAGAAACTCCCTTCCAGGCGCGAGATAAAAACCGCCGCGCGGCCCTGGATGGCGTAGCCTCCCGCCTTATCAAACGGCTCGCCACTGTCCCAATAAGCCTCGCGTTCCGCCGCCGCGATAGCGCGGAAAGTAACCGTGCTGACACTCAGGCGCGCCGCCTCCCGTTCATCATCCACCAGCGCCACAGCGGTCAAAACCTGATGGCCGCGTCCAGAGATCCGCGCCAGCATCGCCAGCGCATGTTCGCGGTCATGCGGCTTGCCCAGCACCTCGCCGTCAATCACGACGGCCGTATCCGCGCCTAGCACTGGCCGGCGCGTCTGCGGGTCCAGCGACCGCCAACCGGCGCGCGCCTTTTCCAGAGCCAGGCGCAGCACATACATTTCAGGCGTTTCATACAAATGCACACCTTCATCGACATCCACGGCCAGAGTACGGTAGCGTATACCGATCTGCTCGAGCAACGTGCGCCGCCGGGGTGATGATGAAGCCAGATAAATATGAAAACCTTGCATTGGAAAAAAATTTCGGATTCTAAGCAGTTAAGATGCCAGCACAGCACGTTTTTCACTCAAAGCATGCCACAAAACACGGTGAAATGCTGGAAAATAGTATTTCTTTGTTGCAATATAGAGGCAGCGCCCATTCCTGGATTGAAGGACGGGCACGGATGCCCGCTTCGCCATGCAACCATCACTCGCGCAAGGAGGCTGTTAAATCATGATGACATTTCAAGCAAACGCGGCTTTGCACAAATATTTCCTGGCCGGCATGCTGACATTCCTCGGCTCACCGGCTCTCGCGGACACGTTTCCCTTACCCCCGCCCGGCACCGATGTTGTCGGCGACCTGCGCGTGGTAATGGCCCGCCAGGAAGACACCCTGCTGGACATCGCGCGGCGCTACAATCTGGGCTATAACGAAATCACCGATGCCAACCCTACCGTGGATCCCTGGCTGCCCGGCGCCGGGACGCCGGTATTGCTGCCAACCCAATTCATCCTTCCCAACGCGCCACGGCAAGGTATCGTCCTGAACATCGCCACGATGCGCATGTTTTATTATCCCGCGCCCAAGCCGGGAGAGTCCGCCGTGGTCATCACGCACCCGATAGGCATCGGCAAGGAGGGCTGGTCCACCCCTGTGGGCACCACCCGCATAGTTTCAAAACAGAAAGATCCCGTCTGGACTGTTCCCGTCTCAATTCAGGAAGAGCACGCCAAAAAGGGCGAACCGTTACCGCCGGTGGTACCCGCCGGCCCCGACAATCCGTTGGGACAATTCGCCTTCCGGCTTGGCCTGCCCGGCTACCTCATCCATGGCACCAACAAACCTTCCGGCATAGGCATGCGCGTCAGCCATGGGTGCATTCATCTTTACCCCGAGGATATCGCCAGGCTGTTCGACCAGATCCCTGTCGGCGTGTCCGTCCAGATATCGAATCAACCGTACCTTGCCGGCTGGCGGGATGGCACATTGTATCTGGAAACACACAAGCCGCTGGAAGAAGACGCCAAAGTACTGGATGGCAATCTGACACCCGTCGTCAATGTCATTATTGGCGCCTCGGGTGAGAAGCGCCGCGACATTAACTGGCGAAATGTCATTCGCATCACCAGGCGCGGGGGAGGGTACCCTCTACCCATCTCAGCTGGCAGCCCTGCACTGGAAGAGATCATGACGGATCTCCCTGTGGTCAACGAGCCCCAGAAAGCACCGCCGCCCGCCAGCACAGTGCCCGCACATAGCGCCAACGCAGAAAATATTGATGCGCCATCGCCTCCAGCCGAAGTAGCGGTGTTCGATGCCAAGCAATGGTATGTGCAGGCCGGCAACTTCAAAAACATGGACAAGGTGCATCGCTTAACCGCAATGCTGCGCCACCTGGGACCACCCATTCCGGCACTGCATGTTGCCATGCCAGGAGGATATCGCGTCCTGGCCGGCCCTTTTGCCAACAAGAACGAAGCGCAGTCCCACCAAAAGCTTATACAAACCCGCCTGGGGATTGATACATTTATCAAACCACCGGAAATCACGCGTCAAGTCAACTGACGCGGCACGCATCGGGAATTTTTTCAGGTTGCAGGGGGGTGCCCCCCTTGGAATCACATCTACATATAGTTGAAAGCCCCGTAGCGCAAGGCATGCGGGGCTTCTCTCGCAGCTTAAAAAAACGCCGCTTATTTTTCCATTGATTTTCTAAACATCCGATCAAGCTTTTCATTGCTTTGATCAGCTTTCCGGCTGGCTTCATCGGCCTTGCTCATGGCCTGATCCGCAGTGGATTGAGCGGCGTTGGCCTTGCTCATTGCCTGATCCGCGGCCGAAGCGGCGCTAGTCGCCTTGCTTAACGCTTGGTCCGCGGTGGATTGCGCCGTAGCCGTTTTGCTTAACGCCTGATCCGCTTTGGCCTGGGCGGCGCTCGCGGTTTCTTGTGCCTGCTCCGCCATCGCACGGATTTTATCCACATCCCCACCCGTTGCACAGGCCGCCAAACCAAGGGACAACACAATGGGAGATAACTTCAGTAGTTGTTTATTCATATTCATGTCTCCTTACATTCTTATTTGCACACTATTTAGGTGACCCCCCTTTAGGGGCACCTTTCATAGGGTAATCCACTCGCTCGGACTTTGCCAGATAGGGCGCACAAAAACCGCGTCTGGATTTGGCGACGCCACGAGGCGCCTGCCGGTTGGGAAGGAGGTGTGACGAGGATGAATTTTTCAGGTGGGGATCAGGTTAGATGATCAATACCTTGGTGCCGATCCGCACCAAACGCGCAAGCAACCTGATCTGGGCATCGGTCAGCGCAATACAGCCATCGGTCCAATTGACGCTGCGGTGCATGCGCGGATCTCTGCCGCCCAGGCCATGAATACCGATCTGTCCACCCAGCGGCGTATCCTGCGGAGGAACACGGCGCTCGATAACGGCATCGAGAATATTGAGGTAGGTTTCTCGATCGATAAGATTATCGCGATAGGCGCGATCCGCATTTTCCAGAGAAGGAAAATCAAGACCGAAAAATATGCCGAAGCGGCTTTTCGGATTTATCCATGCCACATGAAATGTACCCAGGGGAGTCGTGCGATCACCCCGGTGACGGTCACCAGCCACGCCACCCCGCCCTAGCGCCACATAAGAGAAATGCTTCAGCACCTTGTCCTGCCCCGCAAAGACAGTCAGCGTTTGCTGGCGGCTATCCACCATAATCCATGGCTGAGTTTCCTCCGCATTCGCGACGCCGGATAAGACACACAACAACAGGCCTGCGGCGCGCGCCAAATAACCACACTTATTTGTCAACAATTTCCACATCATTGCATTCTTCCATAAGAATCTCTGCAATAACACGTCACATTTTTGACGTGTCGTCATTAAATTGGCTACGCAAAATCAAAAACTATTTTCGGTGATAAGGATGATTTTTTAAAATACTCCATGCCCGGTACAGCTGCTCGGCGAGCACGATGCGCACCACGGGATGCGGCAATGTCAGCAGTGATAGCGACCACAACCCCTCGGCACGCTGCCGGCACGCGGCTGACAGGCCCTCGGGGCCGCCGACCAGCAGCGCGACATCGCAGCCGCCCTGCATCCAGCCTGCCAACTTCTGCGACAGATCCTCCGTGCTCCATTGCCGTCCCGGCACGTCGAGCGCAAACACCCGGCAACCACGGGGTATCGCTGCCAGCATACGCTCACCCTCATCATGCACGGTCCGTTCCACATCAACACCCTTGCCACGCCTGCCGGGCGCGATTTCAATCAGATGCAGTCCGCACTCCGGCGGCAGGCGCTTGGCGTATTCCCGGTACCCGTCTTGCACCCACCGCGGCATACGGTCGCCTACCGCAATCAAGTAAATCTGCATTCAAGTTATCCGGAAGATAACCGCTGCGCCATGAAGCGCTGCTCCAGCGGCTTTGCGTGATATAATTAGTTTATACATTAATTAATTTCTTAATACCCTAATCTGAATTGGAGATACAACCCATGACCCGCCAATGGAAAACAGGCATTGCCTTGGCCATCATTACCGTCCTTGTCCTTGGGCAGGCCGGATGCGCGACAACGCCAGGCTCGCAAACCTCCTCCGGCTCTGAACCGATGTCGCGCACCCAAAAAGGCGCGCTGATCGGTGGCCTGGGTGGCGCTATCGTTGGCGGCCTGATCGGCAGCAAGAAGGCCAACGCCGGCAAAGGCGCGCTGATCGGCGGTGCGCTTGGCGCGGCGACCGGCGGCATTATCGGCAATTATATGGACAAGCAGGCACAGGAACTGGCGCAAGTTGCCGAAGTAAAACGTGTCGATGACGGTATCGTGGCTACCATGAAAGACAAGATTCTTTTCGACTTTAACCAGTCGACCCTTAGGCCCGAATCGAAGGCCAGTCTGCAAAAAATGGCTGATATTTTGAAAAAATATGATAAAACCGAAATCACGGTAGCGGGTTACACCGATAATGTCGGCACAATGAGCTATAACCAGCAACTTTCAGAGCGCCGTGCAAATGCCGTGCGCGCCTACCTGAGCGAACAGGGCGTAAAAGCCAGCCGCATGACGGTGATGGGATTCGGCCCGGACAATCCGATAGCCTCCAATGATACCGCCGACGGCCGCGCGCAAAACCGCCGCGTCGAGCTGCACATATCCCCAAACGATCAGCTGCTCAAAGACGCGAACAGCCAAGGTTAACTCCCAATAGCAACTGGGCAGGCGTAGTTCCCCTGCCCAGTCATAGCAGTCTTAGCCGCCCGCCATGGAATCCTGTTTACGTGCCCCGGCGTCCCACAGCTTCTCCAACTGGTAAAAGTCACGCGCCTGCGGCAGCATGACATG
This sequence comes from Gammaproteobacteria bacterium Ga0074134, assembly GCA_001464965.1. GTDB lineage: Bacteria > Pseudomonadota > Gammaproteobacteria > Ga007554 > LNEJ01. Next base: position 48,525 of record LNEJ01000059.1, on the reverse strand, counting down.
CACCACCACATCCGCCAGATCAACCAGCACCCATTCGCCTTCACGCTCTCCTTCCACGCCCAACGGCCGCACCCCGGCCTTTTTGGCCTCCACGCTCACATTATCGGCTATCGATTTGACATGCCGGCTGGACGTGCCGCTGGCAATCACCATAAAGTCCGTAATGCCGGTGATGCCACGCACATCGAACACCTTGATATCGACCGCCTTGATATCTTCGAGCGCGGCAACCGCGAGTTGCTTCAATTCTTCAGATTGCATTAATGATCCTGGATAAACAAAAATCGTACAGCATGAACCCATTGAGGGCATCCTGATTCACAAGGATGCCTCGATAATAGCGCTATTGTATCCCCGTTTACATGATCCGGCACTATGTAAGAGCCTATCCATCAAGAGCCTGGCCGTACATACATCATCCCTGCGTAATCTTCCAGCAGTTATGAATGCGCGGGTTGCGCTCAAAATCCTTGGGCAGGGTGGTGCGTGAGATGTCTTCGATCCGCAGGCCGGGGAGCGCCTCACGATCCATCTTGAAGCGCTGATTGTTATTGGAAAACAGCAGCACGCCGTCGCGCTCGAGCAGCCGGACGGCGGCCTTGATCAACATCACATGATCCCGCTGAACATCCAGCGTGCCATCCATGCGCTTGGAGTTTGAAAAGGTGGGCGGGTCGAGAAAGATGAGGCCGTAGCGCTGCTTCTCGTTTTCCATCCATTCCAGACAGTCCGCCTGGATGAATTCGTGCCTGCGATCACTGAATCCGTTAAGCGCAAGATTGCGCCGCGCCCAGGCAAGATAGGTGTTGGACATATCAACCGTGACAGTGGCGGCCGCGCCGCCCACGGCAGCATGCACCGTCGCGGCGCCGGTGTAGCCGAACAGATTGAGAAAGCGCTTCCCCTTCGCCAGCGACTGTATCAGGGCGCGTGTCGGGCGGTGATCGAGGAACAGGCCGGTGTCGAGGTAGTCCGTGAAGTTCACCAAGAACTTACAGTTGCCCTCGCGCACCTCATAAAAATTGCCTGCCGCATCCTGTTTCACATATTGCGACTTGCCCTTCTGCTGGCGGCGCACCTTGAGAAAAATGTTTGCCGCGGGGACGCCGAGCGCTTCCGGCATTGCCGCCAGGGCTACACTTAGGCGTGATGCGGCCTTCGCCGGATCCACTGTTTTGGGGGCTTCGTATTCCTGCACATGCACCCATTTCTCGTAGATATCCACCGCCAGCGCATATTCCGGCAGATCGGCATCGTACAGGCGGAAGCAATGCACGCCCTCGCGCTGCGCCCAGCGCCCGATGTTTTTCAGGTTCTTGCGCAGGCGGTTGGCGAACATTTCCGCGCCTGTATTGAGCGGCTCAGAGTGTGGTTCAGGGGAAGATGCAACAGGCGCGCCGGTGGCGGCAGCTTCAACGCTCCTGGCGTGGTGACCCATGTACCATTCGGGGATGACGTCAAAGCTCAGCAGCTTGCACTCAATGGCGCCATTATAGAGTGTGTGAATGCGCCGCGCCCGCAGCCCCATGTGCTTACCCAGATCGGGATTACCAGTGAGCACTACGGCTTTCCAGCCCTCGAAGTGCGCCTTGAGCTTGTCGCCCAATGCCTTGTACAGATGCCGCAGCTCGTCTATCTGTCCCAAACGCTCGCCGTAAGGCGGGTTGACAACCACCAGGCCGGGCTGATGTGAGCGTGGCGCATCCATGCTGGCAAGCTCACGGCGTTCGATATGCACGCGGCCTTGCAAGCCTGCATGCTCCACATTGACTAGCGCAATCCTCACCGCGCCCGGATCGGCGTCGTAGCCGGATATCGGCGGCAGGTGTTTCATCCCCTGCTCCCGGCGCGCCTGCGCTTCTGCAACCAGGCTGGCCCAGACCCCGGCATCATGCCCCTTCCAGCGCAAAAATCCGTAATACGGCCGCAGCAAGCCGGGGGCGATATCGGCGGCGATCATGGCGGCCTCGATAGGAAGCGTGCCGGAGCCGCACATCGGATCGAGCAACGCACCACCCATGCGCGCGATTTCCGGCCAGCCGGCACGCAGCAGAATCGCCGCGGCGAGATTCTCCTTGAGCGGCGCCTCCACACCCTCCTGACGATAACCGCGCCGGTGCAGGCTTTCGCCCGCCAGGTCGAGGCTGACAGTGGCCTCGTCGCGGCGCAGATAGACGTTGATACGCACATCGGGCCGCTCCCGTGCCACGGACGGGCGTATCCCCGTCGCCTCGCGAAATTGATCGACAATGGCGTCTTTCACCTTTAGCGCGCCAAAATGGGTGTGGGTAATCTGTGACTGCAATGCGCTGAAATCCACCGCCAGTGTACCCTCCGCGGACAAATGCTCATTCCAGCGGATCGAGCGCACGCCTGAATAGAGCGCCTCGGGCGTGGGCGCGGGAAAGACCGCCAGCGGCAACAAAACCCGGTTGGCAATGCGCGACCACAGACACACCCTGTAGGCCTGCTCCAGCGATGCCTCAAACGCTACACCGGCACGGGTCTCGGCTACGCTGGAGATACCCAGCGCGCGCAGTTCGCCGGCCAGCAGTGGTTCCATGCCTTTGGGGGCGGTGGCAAAAAAATCGGATTTTTTCATGGCAATAATTCAAGAAAGCGTGGCGGGACTGGAGAAAATCAGGGGGACATTCCACCGTAAATCCCGGTGAAGGGAACAATGGTGGCAATGCGTCAGAACACGACTCGATTCCTCCCCTGCGCCTTGGCCTGATACAGCTTGATATCGGCACGGCTTATCAATGCCTCGGGTGTCGGCAATGCTTCACCACTAACGTAGCAACATACCCCAGCCGAAGCGGTCAGAGAAATATCGCCCGCTGTGGTTTTGATAGGGCGTTGGCTTATATCGTGCAAAATGCGTTCAAACGCTTCAGTGTTGCATCTGCTCATCTTCGGGTAGTGCATGACCACAGCAAACTCCTCCCCGCCCATCCGCGCCACTATATCGGTCGGCCGTGCCACGCCATGCAAACATTTGGTGAACGCCACCAACACCTCATCACCCACACCATGCCCATGGGTATCATTGATTGCTTTAAAATGGTCGAGGTCGATCAGAGCAAGGCAGGTGGCGCCGCCACGCGCCATGGTTTCCGCGAGCATGGCATCCAGATGGGTTTGCAGGTAGCGGCGGTTACCAATACCGGTAAGTGGATCAGTCGTCGCCAGCTCCTGCAATTGTTTGTTGAGAGCATCGAGGCGTTGGGCGGTATCGATCAACCGGTTCTGCAGGTCGGCAATACGCCCCGCGGCATGGAGGCGGGCAGCCAGCTCCTGTTTGCGCAGGGGCTTGGTCATGTAATCGTCGATGCCATGCTGAAAGGCCAGCAACATGCCTTCCAGATCTTCGGTAGCTGTAGCCATGATTATCGAAGTGTAGTGATTGGCATCCTCATCCACCTGGCGAATACGGCGCGTGAGCTCCAGCCCATCCATCTCAGGCATATTCCAGTCGGTGAGCACCACATCCGCTGGGCGCTCCATCAACAACGCCAAGGCGTGCCTGGCGCTGTGTGCGCTACGCACATCCAGATAGCCGATATCTTCAAGCAGCAGACAGACCGCCTCGCACGCAAGAGGCATGTCATCCACCACGATTATCGATAAATCATCTCTACTCATCATGGGGTTTGTGTGCTGGCGGGTCAGCAGTCCTCAGTAACAACAATCCCGCAAAACACCAACACGCTGTAAACCCCTAAGATTACGCGGGATTTCAACCCGTGTCCATCACTTTCAAAGCGCTTGATCGTTGCAGGATTCCCCAGCGGTTGACTACCGCACAGAAGAGTTCGGCGGTTTTTTTGGCGTCGTAAATGGCCGAGTGCGCCTCGCGGCTGTCCCACTCCAGCCCTGCCGCGTGCGCCGCGCGCGCCAGCACGGTTTGGCCGTAGGCCAGGCCACCCAGGGTGGCGGTATCGAACGTGCTGAAAGGATGAAAGGGATTGCGCTTGATTTTGGTGCGCGTCACCGCGGCATTGAGGAAGCCGAGATCAAAGAAGGGATTATGCCCTACCAGGATGGCGCGGGTGCAACCGCTGTCCTTGAGCGCCTTGCGCACCGCATTAAAAATGACGTGCAGGGCCTCGGCCTCGGGCTTTGCGAACCGGAACGGGTGATAGGGATCAATGCCGTTGAAGGCCAGCGCCGATGGCTCAAGGTTCGCGCCCGCAAACGGTTCCACATGGCAGGCATGTGTCTCGTGCGGGCCTATGGCGCCCGCCTCATCCATGCGTAGCGTGACTGCGGCGATTTCCAGCAGCGCATCAGTCTGTGCGTTGAATCCCGCCGTCTCCACGTCCACCACCACCGGCAGAAAACCGCGAAAGCGGGAGGCCATGGGAGACTTGGCTGGAGTGCTCACAGAATTATTCATCGGCAACGCTCCAGGCGACAGCTTCACCGGCACGGAAGGGGATCAACGTATCCTCGCCCAGGTCGAATGACGCCGGCACGCGCCACTCGCGCCGCCGCAGAGTGATGCGTCCGCTATTGCGCGGCAGACGGTAAAAATCCGGGCCGTGGAAACTGGCGAAGGCTTCCAGCTTGTCCAAGGCACCCGCCAGCTCAAAGGCCTCGGCATAAAGCTCAATCGCGGCATGAGCGGTGTAAATGCCCGCGCAGCCGCAGGCAGCCTCCTTGGTGTGCCTGGCGTGCGGCGCACTGTCGGTGCCGAGGAAAAACTTCGGGCTGCCACTTACCGCCGCCGCCACTAGCGCCTGGCGATGCATCTCGCGCTTGAGCACTGGCAGGCAGTAGTAATGGGGGCGGATGCCGCCCGCCAGCATGGCGTTGCGATTGAGCAGCAAATGATGGACTGTGATGGTAGCGGCGACGTTATCCGCTGCCGCTGCCACATAATCGGCAGCCTCTTTGGTGGTGATGTGTTCCAGCACGATGCGCAGAGCAGGGAAACGCGCTGCAAGCGGGATCAGGTGGCGCTCGATAAACACCCGCTCGCGGTCGAAGATGTCGATATCGCCATCGGTAACCTCGCCATGGATTAGCAGCGGCAATCCATGCTCCTGCATCGCCTCCAGCGCGGGATACGTCTTTTCCAACTTTGTCACGCCCGCATCGGAATGCGTCGTCGCCCCCGCCGGGTAGAGCTTCACCGCCGCCACATGGCCGCTGAGTTTGGCGCGTGCGATCTCCTGCGATGGAGTATTGTCGGTGAGGTACAATGTCATCAGCGGATCAAAACCCGCACCCTCCGGCAACGCCGCGAGGATGCGCGCCCGGTAGGCCAGCGCCGCCTCCGTCGTAGTGACCGGCGGCTTGAGATTGGGCATGATGATGGCGCGAGCAAAGCAGCGTGCCGTATGCGCAACGGTGGTAGCCAGCACCGTGCCATCGCGCAGGTGCAAGTGCCAGTCATCGGGACGGGTAAGGGTAATCTGGTTCACGAGAGAAATTCCGCTTGGAGTTGAATACTGCCAATTATGCCATAGCCGCGCCCCCGGCAACTCGATAGATGACGCTGTCCACTGTTACCTCTACAATGCCGGTATTGGTACCAACGCAGTCGTATTGGTACAAGCGTGCTATCGGGCACCTCCACAAATGTGAAAAATTGCAGTGATCAACCCCCTATGTCCAGGACACCTTTCATACGCGCATTGACCTCGCTATTGCCAGGCCAAGTCACCGCCAGTTTTGGCCGGCAACTGGTCGTAGAATTGGCGGACGGCAGAATCATTGCGTGCGTGACGCGCGGCAAAAAAACCGGCGTGGCGTGTGGTGACCGCGTGCAGATCAAGCTCACCGGATCGAATCATGGTGTCATCGAATCCGTTGAGCCGCGCACCTCGCTGCTGCATCGCTCCGATCAGTTCCGCGAAAAAATCATTGCCGCCAATGTCACGCAAATCATTATTGTGGTCGCGGCGGTGCCGGGCTTTCACGAAGATTTACTTAACCGTTATCTGGTGGCCGCCGAAGTGGCGGGCATCAAGGCGCTCATCGTGCTCAATAAAAGCGACATGGTGAATGAAACGCAACATGCTTTGGGCATACTGCAACTTTATCGTGACTTGGGTTATCCGCTGCTGACCTTGTGCGCAAAACAAAACATAAGCCCCTTGCGCCCTATGCTGACCGGCCATACCAGCGTGCTGGTGGGGCAATCCGGCATGGGCAAATCCAGCATTATCAATGCACTGCTGCCTGGCGCGCGGGCACGTACTGGCGATCTTTCGGCAACGCTGGACTCCGGGCGTCACACCACCACCCACGCCGAACTTTACCACCTGGATGCAAGCAGCCATTTGATCGATTCACCCGGCCTGCAAGAGTTCGGCCTGCACCATGTTGATGCTACGCAACTCGATCATGCCTTCATTGAATTCCGCCCGTTTCTTGGCCAGTGTAAATTCAACGATTGCAAACATATCCATGAGCCTGGTTGCAGCGTACTTCAGGCGGTAGCCGCAGGAAAAATTTCCGTGCGCCGCTTGGCGACGTACCACACACTAATGAAGCAGGCTTCTTAACCCGAAAAAGGCTCTGGCACGGAGAAAGCCCATTGGGGTACACAGGCTTTTTGATGTAAGCTTGTATCCTGAAAAACAACGGCACGTTTTATTCACCGCGCAGGCTATCGGCAGGGCACTGCGTACCACGGCATCCCACAGGCAAAAAGGACCAAAACATGAATGTGAACTCACCACTTACTGACGAGGAACTCACACGCCTCGACGACTTTTTGTCTTCGGACGCCAGCGGCGAGGAAAGCCTCTATCCGGACGAAATCCACGGCCTGATGACTGCCATAATATGCGGGCCGGAGGTGATCGTGCCCAGCGAATGGATGCCTTTGGTTTTCGCTGGAGATCCGGATTTCGCCGATGCGCGGCAGGCGGAAGACATCATGGGCTTGCTGATGCGCATGCACAACAGTATCGCCGCCACCCTCCAAGTGGGGAAAGAGTATCAACCGCTGCTACCGCAGAGCGAGGACAGTGAGGACGCGGACTCCGTCGCCGAGGGTTGGTGCCGTGGCTTTATGATGGGCATGAGCCTGCGTGGAGAACAGTGGATGGAACACCTTGAGGGCGACCTGGGCAATATGCTGTTTCCCATCATCGCACTGGCGGGCGAGCCGCCAGACTTTTCGAGCGAGGAAGATCCTATCGCACCCCTAAGCCCCGAGGAAATGACGGACCTTTGCGATATGTTGCCAGACAGCGTAGCGGCGGTTTATGCCTTCTGGCGCGCACACTAACAACCCAGACCGGACCTTAACCATGACTCAAGACATCAAGCAAGCCGCCCTCGACTATCACGAACATCCCAAGCCGGGCAAGCTCGGCATCACCGTCACCAAGCCTTGCGACACCCAGCGCGAGCTGGCCCTGGCCTATACGCCTGGCGTGGCCGAGCCGGTGCGCGAAATCGCCAAAGATCCCGAAGCCGCCTACCGCTATACGGCAAAGGGCAACCTGGTGGCTGTGATTACCGATGGCACGGCGGTGCTGGGCCTGGGCGATGTGGGGGCGCTGGCGGGCAAGCCGGTGATGGAAGGCAAGGCGGTACTGTTCAAGAAGTTCGCCGACATCGACGTGTTTGATATCGAAGTCGCCGCCGGTTCCACGCAGGCCTTCATCGACACCGTGGCGCACATCGCGCCGACCTTTGGCGGCATCAATCTGGAAGATATCGCCGCACCACACTGCTTCGAAGTAGAAGAGGCACTCATCGAACGCCTTGATATTCCTGTGTTTCACGACGACCAGCATGGCACCGCCATCATCGTCGCCGCCGGCCTGCTCAACGCCCTGGAACTGCAAGGCAAATCCATCGGCGAGGCGCGTATCGTATGCCTGGGCGCGGGCGCCGCGGGCATCGCCTCGATGCGCCTGCTGGTGGCGCTGGGCGCGAAAAAGCACAATATTTTCCTCACCGACCGCCAGGGTGTGATACACAGCGGCCGCACCGACCTTAACACCTACAAGCGCGAGTTCGCCATCGACACCGATAAGCGCACCCTGGCCGACGCCATGCAGGACGCGGACGTACTGATCGGCGTGTCCGGCCCTGACTTGGTGACCCCTGAGATGCTGGAAGTCATGGCGCCTCGCCCTATCGTCTTCGCCTTGTCCAACCCCGATCCCGAAATCCGTCCTGCCGTGGCTCACGCGGTGCGCAGCGACCTGATCATGGCCACCGGGCGCAGCGATTACCCCAATCAGGTCAACAATGTACTGGGCTTTCCCTTCATCTTCCGCGGCGCCCTGGACGTACGCGCCACACGCATCAACCAGGCCATGCAAATCGCCGCCGTGCACGCCTTGCAGGCGCTGGCCCACGAACCGGTACCCCGCGATGTGCTCGACGCCTACAAGCTGGACCACCTGGAATTCGGCCCCGATTACATCATCCCCAAACCGTTCGACCTGCGTTTGATTGACCGCATACCGGCCGCCGTGGCGCGCGCTGCCGTGGAATCGGGGGTGGCGCGACAGGATTATCCTGAGCACTACCGTTAGCGGTCACGTTAAGAGACTATTCGGGGCGCTCAATGGAATGTTTGCGCCAGCTTGCAGATGACGAGAGTAGACCAATGAGCGCCGAGAGTTTGACTGACGAAAAAATCGGGGAACTGCTATTAATGCCGAAACGGGTTACTAACCCTAATAGCAAGTGGCGCGAAAAGCCGGGGCATAACGAACGAAACTTTACCGTTGAAAGCGTGGATAGCACCCATCATTTTGTTCTATATGTACGACAAAACCGCAACCTGGAAGATGATTTCTCTTGCGGATTGAGCTGGCTTGCACCGAGCGGCGAAACCATAACACTGGCACGATATAACGGCAGCAGCCATTCTCATCCAAACCATATTGAGAAACAAAAGCTTGGATTTGTATGCCACATCCATAAAGCTACAGAGCGATACATCCGCGCCGGAAAAAAGATCGAAGGGTATGCGGAGGATGCGTCAAGACGTTATAACAGCGTTAAAGGCGCATTGGCTTGCCTTGTTAGCGATTGCGCAATCAAAGGGATTATTACAGAACCAGATCACCCGGACTTATTCAAATGACCATGCCCACCGAAGAGATTAAACAGTTACTCTGCAATGCACTCTGTGCCGAGGTACGTCTTTACGAGAAGGGGGACGATCTGATTTTTGTTGAAACCCCCTTCTCGTTCAGTGATGGCGATACTTATTCGATCTACCTCAGGCAATTGCCGAGTGGTGGTTTTCGTATTAGTGATTATGGTCACACTATGATGCACCTCAGCTATGAAAACGATATTGACAAGTTCCGTGAAGGTACGCGAGGCAAGATTTTTGAACAAATTCTCAACGAGATGGATATAAGAGAGGAAAATGGCGCCTTTTACACGGATACGTCAATGGAAAGCATCGGGATCGCTCTTTTCAGATTCGGACAAGCGGTGACTAAAATTCATGATCTCACCTTCCTGAACCGGCTGAGGACAGAATCCACATTTTATGAGGATCTCCGGGAGTCCCTCCTGCACATCGTGCCGACCGAAAAAGTCACGGAAAATTACGTGTACGAGGCAATGCCCAATGCGAGAGATTATCCCATTGATTTCCGTATTGACGGAAAGTATGCCCCCTTGTTTGTTTTCGGCATTCCCGGCAGGGATAAGGCGCGCTTGGCCACGATCATTTTGGAGCACCTGTTGCGAGAAAAAGCCGAGTTTGATTGCCTGCTGATCTTCGCTGACCAGAGCGTGATTCCCCGAGGAGATTTGGCCCGATTATCTAATGTTGGCGGGGAAATGGTGGCATCTCTTGACGCGCAAGATGATTTTCAGCGCAAGGTTTTGAAACGCGTCGCCTAATCCTGCCAGGCCATAAGCCGATCAGGGGATACAACACAAAGCGGATTTCGGTGAGGACGCGGAGTTTGCACGTAGCCTGCCGCTTCCCGACTGCGTTCCGAGCCGAAATCTAACGCTGCGATGCGCACCTCGGCAGCTTATGACACAGTAGGAATAAAAATAGCCACGATCAAGGAGGGGTCGTCACATGCTCACTTCAACGTTGTTTCACTACACAATGAGCTGGACACGTCTCGAACAGACAAATGCGATTGGACGGCGGCGGATTCACACGATAGCCGCAAAGGCCATGCGCGTTTTCACGCTGGCTGCCGCCTTTGCACTTGGCGGGTGCAACTGGCCCTGGAACAGCGAGTCCGACACATCCACCATCACCCTCTCCGGCACGGTGGACGCGCGCGAAGTGGATTTGTCGTTCCAGGCGGGCGGACGCATCAAGCAGCTCAATACCGATGAGGGCCAGAAGGTTCAGGCACAGCAAGTCGTCGCCGAACTCGATGCGCGTGATTATGATCTGGCGCTTGAGCGTGCCCACGCCCAGGCGGCCTCGGCGCATAAGGCGTTGGCGGTACTGAAAGCGGGATCGCGCAAGCAGGACATCCGTGCAGCCGAGGCGGCGCTGGCAGAAACCGAAGCCAGTCTGCATCTCGCCAACTTGGAGGCCGCGCGCATCAGTAATCTGGTCACCAAGCACTTTGCGACCCAGGAGCAGTTTGACACGGTCAAGGCCCAGGCTGCGGTCGCCGCAGCCAAAGTGGAAACCGCCAGGCAGCAGCTGTCACTGCTGCGCGAAGGCCCCCGCAAAGAAGATATCGAACGCGCGGCCGCCGAGCAGACCGCCGCCCAAGCCACGATGAAAACCGCCGAGCAGCAGTTGGGTTATGTGAAGCTTGTCAGCCAGGTGACTGGCGTGATCAGCGTGCGCCTAGCCGAGGCTGGCCAAGTCGTGGCGGCCGGGCAGCCCATATTTCGAGTGGCCGAACTCGACCGGCCCTGGGTACGGGCCTACCTAAGCGAGACCGATCTGCCGCGCGTCAAACTAGGACAGCCGGCCGAAGTCCGCGTCGATGGACTGCCGGACAAGGTGTTCTCAGGCCGGCTGAGCTTTATCTCGCCCGCCGCCGAGTTCACCCCCAAGACGGTGGAGACCCGCGCGCTGCGTGTCGATCTCGTCTATCGCGTCAAGGTGGAAGTGGACAACGCTCAAGGGCAACTCAAGATCGGCATGCCTGCCGATGTGAAACTCAAAACCACCGGCCATGAGTGAGCCGCTTATCCATGCCGAGGGATTGCGCTTCGCCTACGGCAATAAAGTAGTGCTCGACGGCATAGATCTTGAGGTGAAGGCGGGTGAGGTCTTCGGCATCGTTGGCGCCGACGGCGCCGGCAAGAGTACGTTGTTGCGTCTCATGATCGGCCAATTGCCCCCCGCTGCGGGTCGTCTCGGCGTATTGGGATTGGCGCCGACCAGTCCCTCGTTACGCGATCAGATCGCCTATATGCCGCAAGGGTTTGGGCAATATCAGGATCTCTCGGTGCAGGAAAATCTCGAATTCTTCGCCGACCTGCACGGCCTCGACCGCGATACGTCAACTTCTCTCATCCGTGATCTGCTCGCCCGTACCGGCCTGAAGGGATTCGAAGGACGCCGCGCAGGCCAGCTCTCGGGTGGCATGATGCAGAAATTAGCGCTGGCCTGCGCCCTGGTCAGCAAGCCGCGGGCGATGTTTCTCGATGAGCCCACCACGGGGGTGGACCCCGTGTCGCGGCGAGCCTTCTGGCAGTTGCTCGATGGCGTGCGGGCCGAAGGTGTAGCGATTCTGTATGCCACCGCCAATATGGACGAAGCCGAACGCTGCAACCGTGTCGGCATTTTGGAAAGCGGGCGGATGATCCGTCAGGGTACACCAAGTGAATTGATGAGCCGTGAAGATACCCTGTTGGTGGGTGTGTCAGGCCCCGATGCTCGCGCTTACCGCCAGGCACTACGAAATCTGCCCGTGGTGGAACTGATATTCCCGGTGGGCCGGCAACTCCGGGTATGGCTCGTAAAAGGACAAACCCCGCAGGCATTCAAGGACAGCCTCGCCGCATTAGCGCCCGGTCTGCGCCTCGAAACGCTCACCCCGACATTGCAGGATATCACCCTGCGCGATCTGGCGCTGGCCGCTGCGGGGAGCCCCCGCACATGACTGAACAACACGATCCGGTCATCGAAGCTCGCGGACTCACACGCTACTTCGGCAGGTTCGCGGCGGTAAGGGAAATCGATCTCGTGGTACGCCGCGGCGAGGTATTCGGCTTGCTCGGCGCCAATGGCGCCGGCAAGACCACCGCTATCCGCATGCTCTGCGGAACACTCCCACCGACCAGCGGCCAAGTACACGTGGGCAGCATCGACATGGTGCGCCATGCCCGCCGCGCACGGTCGCATATCGGCTATGTCACCCAGCGCTTCGCCCTTTATGGCGATCTCACCATCATGGAAAATCTTACGCTACAGGCGGGTCTCTACGGCCTGCACGGAACGCGCGCCAAGACACGGCTGGACTGGGCGCTTGAGCGACTGAACCTGAGCAGCGACAAGGACACGCGGGCGGCACGCTTGCCGCTCGGCTATCAGCGGCGTCTGTCGGTAGCGGCCGCATTGCTGCACGAGCCCGACGTGCTGTTCCTCGACGAACCCACCTCAGGGATAGATCCGTTCGCCCGCCAGCAGCTCTGGGAGCTGGTCTATGAACTTGCCGAGGGCGGTATCGGCGTTCTGGTGACGACCCACTACATGGACGAGGCACTGTTCTGCGACCGCCTTGCCCTGATGCATGCCGGCCGCATCGTCACCGAAGGAACGCCGGAGGAGCTGCTCGCACGTCCACTGCCCACGCCGATCATCGAGGTTTATACTCCGGCCTGTCCAGATTGTGCGCGCCTGCTCGCGCAGTGGGACGAGGTGCGCGAGGTTATACCGCATGCTGAACGTCTGCGTCTGAGATTGCAGTCTGGCGCCTCGGCAGATCAGGTTATCAAAAAAATCCGCACCGAAGCGGAACGCCACGGTGTTATAGTGGGCGCGATCAAGCCCGCACCACCGGAGCTCGAAGACGTGTTTGTCGCCGTGCTGGAAGGACGGGAGGCCGCATGAGACTGCAAAACGTCCGTGCCATGGCCCGCAAGGAATGGTGGCATTTGCTGCGTGATCCGCGCAGCCTAGGGCTGATGTTCTTTCTGCCGACGATGATGCTGTTCCTCTATGGCTATGCCATCCGCCTGGACATTATGGAGGCGCCGATTGGCATCCTGCAGGAATCGCACGATACCGCCTCCAACGAACTCGCCGCACGTTTCGAAGGCAGCCATGCCTTTCAGGTGGTGCGACATTTCGAAGATCGTCATGCCCTGCGGGCCGCGATTCAGAATGACGAGGTGTGGGCCGCCGTGGTGATTCCGCACGGCTATGCGCGCGCGCTGGCCCAGGGGCAGGCGCGAGTGCAGCTCATTCTCGACGGCATGGATGCCAATACCGCGCGCCTGATGCGCAACTATGCAATGTCGCTGGTCAACGAATATGCCCTGTCGCTCAAGAGCCGCAGCGCGCCCATCGTCGTTGAAACCCGCACCTGGTTCAATGAAGCCAATGAAAGCCGCTACGCCATCGTCCCCGGCGTGATCGTCATGGTCATGTCCGTGGTGGGGTCATTGCTGACCTCGCTTACCATCGCGCGCGAGATGGAGTCAGGCAATCTGGTGATGCTGCGCACCACGCCGCTAACACGCAACGAATTCCTGCTCGGCAAGCTGACCCCCTATTTCTTCATCGGCATGGCCGACGTTCTCCTCGCCATTGCCGCGTCGCTGCTCATCTTCGATATACCGTTGCGCGGCTCGATGCTGGAACTCGCGCTGGTCTCCGCGTTGTTCCTGCTTGTCGTCATGACGCAAGGCGCCCTGATCTCGGTCTTTGCCGGCAACCAGATGCTTGCCACCCAGCTCGCCCAGGTGAGCACGTTCCTGCCCGCCTTCCTGCTGTCCGGCGTTATCTATGCCATCGCCAATATGCCCGTGATCCTGCAATACGTGACGCTGATCGTTCCGGCACGTCATTATGTAACTCTCTCCAAGGCGATCTTTCTCAAGGGCATCTCGCCCCTCGCACTATGGGGTGAGGTGGTGGCGCTGCTTTTGATATTGGCGGTGTTTGCCGTTCTTCTCATACGACAGGCGCGGAAACTGGAGTTGCCGCCATGATCTCCGCACTGACCGCCGTCCTGCTACGCCTGCGCGCCTTGTTGACCAAGGAGTTCCTTCAGTTATTCCGCGACCCACGCATGCGCTTTTCGCTGATCGTTCCGCCACTGCTCCAGCTTGTGGTATTCGGCTATGCCGCCACTTTCGATGTGCGGCACGCCGACGTCGCGGTGGTCAGTTTCGACGACAGCCAGCAGGCGCGCGAGCTGCTATCCGCAATAACCGCCACCGGACATTACACGCTGCATCATTTTCCCACCATGCGCGACGCCAGCGCGGCCATGGATCGCAACGAAGTGCGCGTTATTCTGCAAATCCCGTCAAAGTTTACCGCAAAGCGCACAGTACAACTGCTGTCCGACGGTTCCGACCCCAACAGCGCGCAACTGATCACCGGCGAGATGAGCCGCATCATCAGCCAACACGCTCAGACACAGGCCGGAATCGTGCCGCCGGTGACGGTGGAAGAACGGTCCTGGTTCAACCCCAATCTCGAAGACCGCTGGTACTTCATCCCGGGCATCATGGCCAACGTGATTTTCATCAGCACCATGATGCTCACCGCCATGACCGTGGTCCGCGAGCGTGAGCGCGGCACCCTGGAACGGCTGATGGTGACACCGCTGGGACGCATTGAATTTCTAATCGGCAAAATTATCCCCGTGGCATGCGTCGGCCTGTTCGATGCGATACTGATCGCGGCTATCGCCGTGCTGTGGTTCGATGTGCCATTTTACGGCGAGTTCATCGCCCTGATCGCGGCCAGCCTACTTCTGCTCGCCAGTACCCAGGGGCTCGGCCTGCTGGTATCCAGCTACGCCGCCACCCAGCAGCAGGCCATGCTGACCGCCACCTTCTTTGTCATGCCCATGATGATCCTGTCCGGCTTCGCCTTCCCGATCCACAATATGCCGGAAGGAGTGCAGCTCCTCACCTGGCTCGATCCGTTGCGCTATTATCTGGTCGTGATCCGCGATCTCTTTCTGAAAGGCGGCGGCATCACCGACCACCCCTTCGAGTACGGTATGATGGCGCTGCTGGGGATGACGACACTGGTGTTGAGCATATTCAGAATCCGATAATGTATGCAGGAAGGGGGCTAACTAAAGGTGACAATGTGCCCGCCACCTGTGCGAGCTGACCTATGCAAACCTGAACCAAGCGCCTGATCGGCCTGCTGATCGAGGCGCTTCTCAGAATCCATTTCATTTGCCTTATTTTCCAGCATTCATCTATCTGCAACAAAACATCTTTACTATGTTCGGATGCAAAGCGTTCGCTCCATTTTCATTTCTGATCTCCACTTGGGTACACGTTCATGTCAGGCTGAGCAATTGGTTGATTTTTTGCGTGAACATAGCGCCGAAAACCTGTTTCTGATTGGCGATATTCTGGATTTCTGGGCCATGAATCGCAGTATCCACTGGAGCAGAGCACAAAATACCGTTATCCAAAAAGTCCTGCGCCGTGGCCGCCATGGCGAGTGCGTGCGATTTATTCCCGGCAATCACGATGAGGCACTTCGTGAATATGTTGGTGTCGTTTTTGGCGACATCGAGGTGGTTTCGGAATACGTGCATGAGTTGGCTGATGGCCGTCAATTTATTCTCATGCACGGGGATGAATTCGATCAGGTCACAAAGCATCATCGCTGGGTCGCTGTGCTGGGTGATATGGCCTACAACGAGCTGGTCCGTATCAATTCATGGATTTCCTGGTGGCGGCGTTTTCTTGGCATTCCCGGATACTGGTCGCTGGCGGGTTACGCCAAGGGTCGCGTAAAAAAAGCGCTGCAATTTATTTTCGAGTTCGAGGAGGCGGCAATCCACTATGCCCGCCAGAAAGGGCTGCACGGCATTATTTGCGGCCATATCCACAGCGCCTCGATTCGTGACGTTGATGGCCTGGTGTATGTTAATTGCGGTGACTGGGTCGACAGCTGTACCGCCATTGTTGAGCATTTTGACGGCCGGTTGGAACTTGTTCACTGGGGGCCTCAATCCAATAGAAAGAAAGAACTGCAGAAGGAAAATGAATGCGTGTATTGATGGTGTCTGATGTCTATTTTCCCCGGATAAACGGGGTATCAACCGCGATTCAGACCTATCATTATGCACTGGCCACTTGTGGTGTCGAAGTCAGGGTGATCGCCCCTGACTATGGCATTCCCTGCAATAGCGATTGGGTTGTCAGAGTGCCATCACGCACCGTGCCTCGCGACCCGGAGGATAGGCTGGTCAACTGGCGCCTGATGCAAGCATCGGTTGCTGAGGCCGTCCAGCAAGGTTGCGACCTGATCCATATCCAAACCCCCTTTGTTGCCCACTACACCGGCCATTCCGTCGCGCGCCGCCTCAAGATACCGGTCATTGCCACCTACCATACCTTGTTCGAGGATTACCTTCAGTACTACGCACCTTTTCTTCCCGCCTCATGGACGCGCGGCATGGCGCGGCGCTTTTCACGCGCCCAGTGTAATGCGCTGGATTCGGTAATCGTGCCGTCCCGCGCCATACATGACCGTCTCGCAAACTATGGGGTAACGACACCGATGGAGATATTGCCCACGGGTATACCCTTGGCGAATTTTCGCCACGGTGAGCGCGAGCGGTTTCGCGCTGATCACGGCATTGCCAGCGAGCGCCCGCTGGCACTGTATGTTGGAAGGGTGGCTCATGAAAAGAATATCGCTTTTCTGATAGATGTTGCCGCCCGGGCGAGACGCGAGATGCCGGATTTTCTGCTGCTGGTGGCTGGCGAAGGGCCGGCGCTGAACTCGCTGAAACAGAGGGTCGAGGAACAGGGGTTGGTGCATAACGTTATGTTTGTAGGATATCTTGACCGTGCCCGCGAACTTCTGGACTGCTACGCCGCCGCCGATGTGTTTGTCTTCGCTTCACGAACTGAAACCCAGGGACTGGTATTGCTTGAGGCCATGGCGATGGGGTTGCCGGTAGTGGCTCTGGCCGTTATGGGCACCGTCGACATCCTGTCCCCGGCCCGCGGCGCCTGCGTTCCCGAGGATGATCCTGACGCCTTTGCCGATGCCATGACAAGCCTGTTGAGCGATCCGCCGCGACGCATGCGAATGTCGCAAGAGGCGCGCGAGTATGCCGCTCAATGGTCAGATACCGCGCTGGCGGGCCGGATGGCCGGGCTATATCAACGGGTCATTGCTGCTGCCAAGCAAGGATGATGTGATGCAAGAAAGCCCGTACAAGGGTAAAACCGGCCTGCGACGGATGTGGAACGCACTGCATTACTCGCTCGCCGGACTGAAAGCCGCTTATGTTTGTGAAGACGCCTTCCGCCAGGAGGCGCTGCTTGCCGCAGGCCTGATACCCTTAACCTGGTTCCTGCCGGTGACGGGCACCGAACGAGCCATCATGATTGCCAGCGTATTGCTGGTGCTCATCGTGGAATTGCTCAACTCCGCCGTCGAGGCGGCCGTTGACCGTATCTCACTGGAAAACCACCGCCTTGCCAAGCGCGCCAAGGATATCGGCAGTGCCTCGGTATTGATTGCCCTGATCAATGTACTGGTGGTCTGGGGCTGCATCCTGGTGAAATAGCCATGAAAACGCTGAAGCCGACCATCGTTTAAGTATACTTATTTCACGGGATGTGAAGCCAAGGCCTGTTGTATATCACTTTAAAATCGTCGTCGACAGACTGGCTCAGAGAGGCTCTGACCTCGGACAAGCGATGGAGACCAGATCGAGTAGGCGGGGGCGTACACATAGCCGCGGCGGCATGCCGGTACTGTCAGCACTATTGGTGTTAATATACTGATGCAGGGGCACCGATTCCATTGCTCATCAACCAATTACGGTGGCATTATGGGCGTCCGTGTTATTAAAGAATGTCCGGGTGCTGGCCCCCTGCTATTACTGTAGATGCCATGGCTCGTGACTAGGGGTTCGAAATGCCGTTGAATCTGCTCCCATCTGAGCAACTCACTCACAGCACCGTTCGCATGGTCTGCCAACTCGCCGACGGTACGTCCTCAACCGGTTCGGGGTTCTTTTTCGCCTTTGTAAAAAGTCCCACTCAAAACGTGCCAGCCATTGTTACCAACAAGCACGTGATCGAGGGCGCAGTGAAAGGTCAGTTCAGTCTGACCCTGCGAGCACCGGACGGCGGGCCAATGATCGGACAGCACATCACGCTGGAGCTCGATCGCTTCGAAGATCGTTGGATTCCACATCCCGACCCACAAGTCGATCTGTGTATCATGCCGATCGCACCGCTAATTGCGGAAGCCGCCGCTGCGGGCAAGACTTTCTTCTTCATCACGCTCGACGAATCGACCCTCCCTACCGACGCCGAATTGGAAGATCTCTCGGCACTTGAAGACATTCTCATGATTGGCTATCCAAATGGGATCTGGGATAAAACCAACAACATGCCGATTCTTCGCAGGGGAATCACCGCCACTCACCCGAACATTGACTACGAAGGTCGCAAGGAATTTCTCATTGACGCCGCGTGTTTCCCGGGCTCAAGCGGCTCGCCTGTTTTCCTTTACAACGCTTCGGGGTGGACTGACCGCAAGGGAAATATGATGATGGGCGGCACCAGGGTGAAGCTCTTGGGGCTTCTCTATGCAGGCCCCCAACACACAGCGACCGGTGAAGTTCGGATCGTCAACGTCCCAACGCAGCAACGCGCGGTTGCAGTTTCCACTATTCCCAACAACCTTGGCCTTGTCATCAAGGCCGTGCGACTGCGCGAGATGGATGCACTCATGCAGGCCAAGGTCGCAAGTGGCGTCTAACTCACACGTTGCGGCTGTAAACAAAATCAGATTTGGCATTTTTCTCTATAGTTGAATCCACAATAATTATACAATAATCAATGTTATACGTTTAAAAGAGGACCTAATTCATGCTTCCGGTATTCGAGAAACCGAACATCCTGCTAAAGCTCGAAGGCTTTGCTGTTTTTCTCTTGGCTCTCGTTGTCTATTGGCAGCAGTCGTTTAGCTGGCCACTGTTTTGGTCAACCGTATTTCTTCCGGATTTGGCGCTTCTTGGGTATCTCGTTAATGCCAAGGTTGGAGCAAGGGCATATAACGTCACGCATTCAAAGTTGTTGCCTAGCGCATTAGCTGTTGTTGCTGCCACAACGGGCAACACCTTGTTTATGGCCTTGGCGCTTATTTGGTTCGTCCACATCGGCGCGGATAGATTGTTGGGTTACGGCCTGAAGTACCCAGAAGGATTCAATGTCACCCATCTTGGCATTATTGGACGGGCGGATGGAGAATCACGCGGGCGTTATTTGCCTTGTGGCAAATAAATAACGTAGAGCAGCGCACCGCTTTGCATTGGCGCACGTCGAACGACCTCTATTTACTAAACCGGCTGGCTACAGCGGGTCGGAAGCAGAGGCTCTGCTATAAAAAGCCGTAACATATTCCATGGCTTCCATGCCAAGAATCCCATGAGCCAATCGCTACTCCACCGTCACCGACTTTGCCAGATTGCGCGGCTTGTCGACATCGGTGCCTTTCTGTAAAGCGGCATGATAGGCGAGCATTTGTACCGGGATGGCATGGACGATAGGCGAGAGCATGCCGACGTGGCGTGGCGTGCGGATGACGTGAACGCCTTCGCTTTCCGCAAAATGGCTGTCCAGATCGGCGAAGACAAAAAGTTCGCCGCCACGCGCGCGGACTTCCTGCATATTGGATTTCACCTTTTCGAGCAGCGCGTCGTTGGGGGCAATGACAACCACCGGCATGTCGCTATCCACCAGCGCCAGTGGGCCGTGTTTCAGCTCACCTGCGGGATAGGCCTCGGCGTGGATATAGGAGATTTCCTTGAGCTTTAACGCGCCTTCCAGGCCGATGGGATAATGGATGCCACGCCCAAGGAAAAGCGCATGATGCTTGTGCGCAAACGCCTTGGCCCACTCGGCAACCTGAGGCTCCAGGTTCAACGCATGCTGCACACTGCCGGGCAGGTGGCGCAACGAGTCGCGATATTCCGCATCCTTCTCCGGCGTCAGCAGACCACGGGTATTGGCAAGCGTGACCGCCAGCGCAAACAATGCGGCGAGCTGCGTGGTAAAGGCCTTGGTGGACGCCACGCCGATCTCCGCACCGGCGCGCGTGTAAAACACCAGGCTGGAGGCACGCGGGATGGCACTTTCCGGCACGTTACAGATGGCCAGTGTCTTGTTCTGCCCCAAAGCCTTGGCATGCTTCAAGGCCTCCATCGTATCCAGTGTTTCACCGGACTGGGAGATGGTGATAATGAGCTGCTTCGGGTTCGGCACCGACTCGCGGTAACGATATTCGCTGGCGATTTCCACCGCCACCGGTAGCTTGGCAATGGCTTCGATCCAATACTTGGCGGTGAGTCCCGCATAGTAGCTGGTGCCCGCCGCAAGAATCAGGATGCTGTTGATGTCCTTGAAAATCGCCTCGGCTTGGGCGCCGAACAACAAGGGATTGAAACCTTCGCCTATGACGGGCTCGATGGTGTCGGTGAGCGCGCGCGGCTGCTCATGGATCTCCTTCTGCATGAAATGGCTGTAAGGCCCCAGCTCCATCGAGGCGAGCGAGACATCGCTGACATGCACCGCGCGCTCGACCCGCGCACCCGACCGGTCAACGATGGTCACATGATCGCGCCCCAATTCGGCGACATCACCTTCCTCAAGGTAAATCACGCGGCGCGTGCTTGAGAGCACGGCGGAGACATCGGATGCAATAAAGTTCTCGCCTTCGCCCAACCCTATCAGCAGCGGGCAGCCCACGCGCGCGCATGTGATGATTTCCGGCGACTTGAGGGCCATCGCGCCAATCGCAAAAGCACCGACCAGCTCAGCCACGGCATGCTGCGTGGCGGCAAACAAATCGCCGCATTGCGCATAATGGTGATGAATGAGGTGCGCGATTACCTCGGTATCGGTCTGCGACTCAAAGACATAACCCAAGGACTGGAGATGCGCGCGACGCTCGTCGTGATTTTCGATGATGCCGTTATGCACCACCGCAATCTCGCCGCGGGAGATGTGCGGATGGGCGTTGTACTCAGTGACACCGCCGTGAGTCGCCCAGCGGGTATGTCCGATACCTACCAAGCCGTGCAGGCCTTCCTCCGCCGCCTTGGCTTGCATGCCGGCAACGCGGCCCACTGCGCGGACGCGCTTGATGCCGCCGTTAAGCACCGCCACACCCGCCGAATCATAGCCGCGGTATTCCAGGCGGCTCAGGCCCTCAATCAGGATGGGAACAACGTTACGCTGCGCAACCGCGCCGATAATGCCACACATGATCTAATCTCCTATTTTTTCTTTTTTACGGGGCGTTTCCACCCAAGGCGTGTTTGTTGCGGCGCACGGCTCAGCGTCAACTCACCCGGTGGGGCATCGCGGGTGATGGTGGAGCCTGCGCCTATCGTCGCACCGTCACCCACCGTCACTGGCGCAACAAGCTGGGTACTGGAGCCGACAAACACATCATTGCCGATGATGGTGCGATGTTTGTTCGCGCCATCGTAATTACAGGTAATCGTGCCCGCGCCGATATTCACGTTGCCACCCACTGTGGCATCGCCCACATAGCTCAGATGATTGATCTTGGAGCCCTGGCCGATCTCCGACTTTTTGATCTCGACAAAATTGCCGATATGCACATCGGAGGCCAGGCGCGTCTCAGGGCGGATGCGGGCAAACGGCCCAATGCGACAGTGTGCGCCAATCACGGCGTCCTCGATCACGCACTGCGCCAGAATCTCCACATCATCCCCGATGGTGGCATTGCGCAGCATCACATTCGGCCCGATCCGCACGCCGTTGCCCAGCACCACCTTGCCTTCTATCACCACATTCACATCAATCGTCACATCACTGCCCGCGCTCAGCTCACCGCGCACATCAAAGCGCGCCGGATCACGCAAAGTGATGCCAGCAAGCATCAAGCGTTCAGCCTGGGCACGCTGGTAATGGCGCTCCACCTCCGCCAGTTGCATCCGGTTGTTGACCCCCATGACCTCGGCCACCCAGAGTGGCGCAACGGTACTGACCTTCACGCCATCGCGCACCGCCATGGCGATGATATCGGTGAGGTAATATTCACCCTGGGCGTTGTTGTTGTCGAGAACCGCCAGCCATTTCTGGAGCCTCTCGCCCGAAACTGCCAGCATCCCTGTATTGATCTCGGCAATGGCGCGCTCTTCTGCGCTGGCGTCCTTCTCCTCGACAATGCGCACCACGCTACCCTGACCATCACGCACAATCCTGCCGTAGCCACGCGGATCATCCAGCCGCACCGTCAACAGGCCCAGACTATCCTGTTGCGCGACAGCGACCACCTGCTGCAGCGTCCCGGCGCTGATCAACGGCACATCGCCATACAGCACCAGCACCGTATCGCCCGCCCCCATATGAGGCAGCGTCTGAGCTACCGCGTGGCCGGTACCGAGCTGTTCGCCCTGTTCCACCCAGACCACCTCCAGATGGGCAAGCGCTGAGCGCACCGCCTCGCCGCCATGGCCGTACACTACCTGGATACGCCGCGCATCGAGTTGCCGTGCGGCATCCACCACATGCTCCAGCATGGGCTTGCCACCCACTTCATGCAACACCTTGGGCAATTTGGAACGCATCCGCGTCCCCGCACCTGCCGCGAGAATAATGACGTTAAGACTCATAGCGATAACCGACGGAATGAAAAGGAGTTAAAAATGCCAAAATGCCGTCCTGGAGAAACTCGCAGGACGCTTGATGCCCAGACTTGCAAAATAAAAACCATGGTTTACATTTACATCTATTGGAAGCACAGTTAAAACCACATTTTAGCCGCACAAAATGACATTAATTCGGTTTCTCATGGGCTTTAAATCGCATACCATGCCGAAAATGTGAAAAGGCCGCAAACAGCGGCCTTTTCATTGTCAGTCAGACTTCAACCATCGCCCCTTCGGGCTGATGGCGAAACAGGCGTACAGATTTTACCAAAATACTCGCCTCCTTTCCCAACAAGATCACCGCTCGCATAGATAGTGCCCGTTGCACCCTCATAGACACCACTACCACCTGTGATCAACATTTGCTCAGTGGAAGAAGCCCCTGCAGCAACACCGGCATCAGCCGTATAGACTTTCCCGCCAGCAAGGGATAACGCAGTTCTTCCAGTAAAAAGCCGCCGCGACTCAACAAAACCAAACTCATTCGTAACCGCAGGAAGGCTCTCCTCCTTCAGCATTGCCGGAGTGCCACGCTGCGATTGCGAACCTTCCAAGGGATGAGTCACCGCCTCAGTTGTCAACCCCGCAACACCGGAAAACTTCTGTTTCCCCATCGTCATACTCGCTGAGAAACAGGTGCCCGGCAACCCAACGTAGGCAAAACCTGGGTAAGCTTTTTTGATATCACACCCGGCATCAGGCACCAAAATCACACTGCCACTCACCAGATTACAACGATACTCCTTCGCTTCAGACCCGGTTACGCCCAGCACTCCGGCCGCCAACAACGTGATAGATGAAATGATTTTATTTTTATTCATATTACTCCCGACCGTTATATTTAACCCAAATAATCCATTAGCCGATTTTCGTCTCAATGGGGATAACCGGCGTTTGCCCATAACCCGTCGAACCACGCCCTTCGTCGTCGCGAGACGGCGAGCAACAATTGGCTCTGTTTCGGGTTACGATGCCAGAATGCACCGGTCGCTAACACCTGTTGGTATAATGTTTCCAGCGCCGGTTGAATCTTGGCGCGCATCGCGGCCTGTCGAAATGGTTGTGGGCCAGCATGGCAAAGCCCAGCGCCGCTTCCGTGGCGTAGAAACTATTTAGGAATCGCGGTTGACCATCCTACACAGAATGACCCAATTCGGCTAATGGATTATTTGGGTTGAAATCCGGCGGCTATGTTACAGTATGAAGCATCCGTTGTGTTCCGAGGCATCCAGGCGATAGGCATTCAATGTTGAAACGCTGTAGCGATTTGTTTCTGATTTTTTGGATCGTGGTACTCCAGGTGATGGCCCCGTTGGTCCATGCGCATGTGGGCGGTGATGACGGCGCTGGTCCGGCCGCCGTGATGGGGGTGCATATCCATGTGCTGCCTGTCCATCTGAAAAAGGGTGGCGTTGATTATGGCGCCAGCGCCGGCGCGGATGATGCCTCAGCCATTGACACAGTGCCTGCCGCCGTTGGAATGCCCATCGGCATCGAAGGCGGTCTGGCTGAGGTTCCGCCTTTCAAGGCCAAGAAGAGCCCGCCCGCGGGTGCCCCTCCCTCCATCCCGGTGTTTCCGGCCCCGATGGTGTTGCAACACCTTGCGCTGAATAGTGTCCCGTCATGCCAGCCCTGCCCTCACACCTCCCCTTGCGCGCCGCGCGCTCCCCCGTTCATTAAACCTAAAAACTTCGGTTTTTAGGTTTAAGCCTGCTTTAACCTCTGGCAGGATATCCTGCTGATGGTGTGCTGCCGTTCCTTACGGTGGCGGTAATTCATTTCATTAATGCGGAGATTTTATGCGACTGATGCCCTTGCGGGGTGCGGCGCCGTCTTTCCATATCTGGGGTATGGCGCTTTGGATCTGCCTGACGGGCCATGCCCTGGCGGCGCCTCCTGCCGAAGATGCCATCCGTGTGCCGGTAGACCCGAGCCTGACATTGCATGACGTGACTCTGCAAGCCTTTGAGCGTTATCCGCGCCAGCAGGTAATCGCGCCGCGTGGGGAGCAGGTGGATGCACTGCGCCGCCAGGCGGGCAACCCGCTGGCAGGTCCCACGGCGCTGGTGCTGCGCCACCAGAGCGATCAGATCGGCAGCCGTGATGGGCTGACCGAATGGGAGGGCGGCGTTCAGATGCCGCTGTGGCTGCTCGGACAGAAACAGGCGAGAAGAGCGGCCGCCGATCAAGCGGGTATGGGGCTGAAGGCATTGGAGCACGCCCTGCGGCTGGAGGTGGCCGGGCAGGTACGCGAGCGTCTGTGGGATGTGGCCCTGATGGAAAACGATCTGGTGCTGGCGGAGCAGCAATGGCGTGCTGCACAGGCCCTGGAGCAGGATGTGCGCAAGCGCATGACGGCAGGCGAACTGGCCAGGGTCGATCTGCTGCTGGCGCAGGACGAAACACTGCGCCGCCAGGCGCAATACCTGCGTGCCCATACCGAACTCAAGCACGCACTGCACCGTTATGAAATGTTGACAGGCATTGAAGCACTGCCGGCGGTGCGTAACGAGGCCCCGTCAACGCAAATCGCCGTCACTGACGATCACCCCCTGCTTGCCGACGGTCAAAGCCGCGTGGCGCAGGCCGCCGCCGAGACTCAACTGGCCAGGCAGGAGCGGCGCGGCAATCCCGTGCTTACTCTGGGTGCCCGCCATGAGAAGTCAACGCGCCGCAGCGAGATTAACGATAGCGTCGGCATCGCCCTGACCCTGCCCCTGCACAGCACGGCACATGCTGGTCCCCGGCTGGCCGCGTCGGTGGTGGCCCAGGCCGAGGCGCAGAGTACGCGCGATGCGCTCAAACGCGAACTGGATCTGGCTTTGGATGAAGCGGAGCACAGACTGGCGCTGGCGCGCGCCGAGTTTGATCTGGCCGTTGAGCAAAATCGCCTAGCGCAGGAAAACCTGCGCCTGATGAAAAAGGCCTTCGCCATCGGAGAGATTGATCTGGTGACCCTGCTGCGTGTACAGACCCTGGCGTTTGCCGCAGAACGCGCCGAACAGCAGCTTGGACTGCAATTACAAAGAAATATCGCGCGCTATAACCAAGCCGCTGGAGAAATACCATGAGAAAAATAACTGCCCGTCATCTGGCCTGCCTGCTCGCCATTACCGTGGTCTTTCCTGCGGCGCGAGCCGCTGACGACATCCGTTTCACGCCCGTCCAACTCAAGACGCTGGGCATCGTGGTTGCGCAGATGGAACCGGCACCGATGGTGTTGAGCAGCCGTTTCCCGGCGCGTGTGGTGATTCCGCCAGCACAGGAGCGCGTGGTCAGCGCTTCCCAAAGCGGACTGGTGGAGGCGCTGCTGGCCGCTGTGGGTGACAAGGTAAGCAAGGGGCAAGCGCTTGCCACCCTCCGCAGCACGGAGCTTGTCACTGAACAAGGCAGCTATCTCCAGGCGCTGACCCAAGTGCGGCTGGCGCAATCCGAGCTGGCGCGCGACGAGCAGTTGTTCAAGGACGGCATCATCGCCGAGCGCCGCTATCTGACCACCAGGAGCCGCCACGAGGAATTGGCGTCGGCACTCAATGAGCATCGTCAAACCTTGCGTCTGGCAGGGATGGATGAAGCCGCGTTGCGCAGGCTGGAGCAGACACGCGCATTGAGCGGTACGCTCACAATAACAGCGCCCATCGCCGGGATCGTGCTGGAGCAAAAAGTGGTAGCAGGTCAGCGTGTAGACCGCCTCGAACCGCTCTACCGCATGGCACGGCTGGATGCGCTGTGGCTGGAACTGCGCGTACCGCAGGAGCGGGTAAACGGACTGAACGTTGGACAGAGGGTAGAGGTACCCGCCGCAGCGGCATCGGGCCGCCTGATCATGATCGGGCGTGACGTGGATCCCGAAAACCAGACCGTGCTGCTGCGCGCCGAGATCACGCGCGGCACTGATAGACTGCGGCCGGGTCAGTTCATCGAGGCGCAGTTGTCAGCCCCCGCCGCTGGGCCGCGTTATAGTGTGCCTGTCGCAGCCGTGGCGCGCGGCGCGAAGCAGAGTGTGATTTTCGTGCAGACCGCACAGGGCTTCCGCGCCCAGCCCGTACAGATCGTCAGCGAACAGAATGGCCATAGCGTGATTGCGGGCGAGCTGCGTGGCGATGAGCGCGTCGCGGTGCGCGGCGTGGCGGCGGTGAAAGGCGCGTGGACGGGATTAGGCGGCGGAGGGCACGAGTGATGCTGTCACGCCTGATCCAATTCGCGCTCACCCAGCGTCTGCTGATGATGCTGGTGGTCGCTCTACTGGCGGGAGGCGGGACGCTGGCCTTCAAAAACCTGCCCATCGACGCCTTCCCGGATGTGTCGTCCACTCAGGTCAAGATTATCATCAAAGCCCCCGGCATGACGCCCGAGGAAGTGGAGGCGCGTATCACCGCGCCCATCGAGGTGGAGATGCTGGGCATCCCCAACCAGACCATGCTGCGCTCGGTGACCAAATACGCGCTCACCGATGTCACCGTGGACTTCGTTGACGGCACGGACATTTATTGGGCGCGCCAGCAGGTCACCGAGCGTCTCAACGCCGTGCGTGGCGATCTGCCGCCCGGTATCGGCGGCGGCATAGCGCCGTTGACCACGCCGCTGGGTGAAATGTTCATGTTCACCATCGAGGGCGGTGGCCTGACACTGATGGAGCGGCGCAGCCTGCTCGACTGGGTGATACGTCCGGCGCTGCGTACCGTGCCGGGCGTGGCTGATGTGAACGTGCTGGGTGGGCTGGCGCGCGCCTTCGAGGTGGCGCCGGACAATGTGCGCATGACCGCGCGCGGCGTCACCCTGCAAATGCTGCAACAGGCACTGGAGATGAATAACCGCAATGACGGCGCGGGGCGCGTGAATGATGGCGAGGAGGCGCTGCTGGTGCGTGCCGAGGGCCGCATCAGAAACCTCGACGACGCGCGCGCCATCGTGGTCAAAAACGACCATGGTGTGCCGGTGCGCGTTGCGGATATCGCCGAGGTGCGCATCGGCGCGCTGACGCGCTATGGCGCGGTGACGCGCAACGGCCAGGGCGAGGCGGTGCAGGGACTGGTGCTGGGGCTGCGCGGCGCCAACGCCCGGCAGGTGGTGGCAGGTGTGCGTGCCAAGCTCGACGAGATCAAGCCCAGCCTGCCGCCAGGCGTCAGCCTCCAGGTCTTTTATGATCGCGGCCACCTGGTGGAACGCGCCGTCACTACCGTGGCGGAAGCGCTGCTTGAGGCCATCGCGCTGGTGCTGGTTCTGCTGGTGCTGTTCCTCGGCAACCTGCGCGCCGCCGTGACGGTGGCGCTTGTGCTGCCCCTGGCCGCGCTGGTCACGTTTATTTTGATGAGCCTGTTTGGCATGTCCGCCAACCTGATGAGCCTGGGCGGTCTGGCGATTGCCATCGGCATGCTGGTTGATGCCGCGGTGGTGGTCGTGGAAAACAGCGTCGCACATCTTGCCCACGAACAGGCCGCGCGCCTGCCGCGCCTGCACGTGATCTACCGCTCGGTGCGCGAGGTCGCGGTGCCGGTTACCGCCGGCATCCTGATCATCATCACCGTGTTTCTGCCGTTGCTCACCTTGCAAGGGCTGGAGGGCAAACTGTTCAGCCCGGTGGCGCTCACCATTGTGTTTGCCCTGAGCGCTTCGCTGCTGCTGTCCTTGACGGTGATCCCGGTGATCGCCTCATTCCTGCTCAAGATTACAGGGCACGGTGACCCCTGGCTGGTGCGTATCCTCACCCGTCTGTACACACCGCTGCTCAACTGGTCGCTGAGGCATACGCGCACCGTCGTCGCCATAGCGCTTGTCGCATTGGCACTTACGGCCGCGGCCTATACGCAGATCGGCAAAACCTTCATGCCCACCATGGATGAAGGGGACATCATCATTGGCGTGGAAAAGCTGCCGTCGATCACGCTTGAGCAATCCGCGGCCCTCGATCTCAAGATCCAGCAGGAGATCATGAAGCGTGTGCCGGAGGTGACCAGCATCGTCGCACGGGTAGGCTCAGATGAAATTGGTCTCGACCCGATGGGCCTCAATCAGACGGATACCTTTCTCGTGCTCAAGCCGCGCGAGCAGTGGCGCATGAAAAGCAAGGAGACGCTGATCGAGGAGCTGCGTAAAGTGATGGACGGCATTCCCGGCCTGGTCTACAACTTCACGCAGCCTATCGAGATGCGCGTCTCGGAGATGATCATCGGCGTGCGCGGCGACCTGGCCATTAAGCTGTTCGGCACCGACATCGATACCCTCAACAAAAAGGCCGAGGAAATCGCCACTGCGGTACGTTCCATCAAAGGCAGCCAGGATGTCTACACTACCCGCAATGCAGGCATGCAGTTTCTCAAAATCGACATAGACCGTCTGGCGGCGGGTCGCCTCGGCCTTTCCGTTGATGAACTGGAAAACACCTTGCGCGCCCAGCTTGAAGGCAACCGGGTAGGCACTATCCACGAAGGTATGCGCCGCACCCCACTGATTCTGCGCACGGGCATGGGTTCGCCCGCCACGTTCGCCAACCTGCTCATCACCCTGCCCGATGGCCACAATGTACCACTTGCCAGCGTGGCAAAACTCACGCGCGTGGAAGGGCCAGTTAAGGTGGACCGCCAGCGCGCCGCACGCATGGTCGTAGTGATCGCCAACGTGCAGGGTCGTGACCTGGTAGGTTTCGTCGAGGAGGCGCGGCGCGTGGTCGCGCAACGGGTACCATTGCCCAACGGTTACCATCTGGAATGGGGCGGTCAATTCGAAAATCAGCAACGCGCCGCCGCGCGCCTTTCCATTGTTGTGCCGGTTGCAATAGGCCTGATTTTCCTGCTGCTGTTTTCCACGTTTGGTTCGGTGCGCCAGTCGATACTGGTGCTGTCCAACATCCCGTTCGCCATGATCGGCGGCGTGTTCGCCCTGTGGCTGTCGGGCGAATACCTCTCGGTGCCCGCCTCGGTGGGCTTTATCGCCCTGCTCGGCATCGCCGTGCTCAACGGCGTGGTGCTGGTGAGCCACTTCAACCAGTTGCGCGCCCGGGGCATGGCGCTCGCGCAGGTGGTGGTGGAAGGCGCCAAGCGGCGCCTGCGGCCAGTAATGATGACCGCCTCGACCACCGCCTTCGGGCTCGCGCCGCTGCTATTCGCCACCGGCCCCGGCTCGGAAATCCAGCGCCCGCTGGCGATTGTAGTGATTGGCGGGCTGATCACATCCACCCTGCTAACGCTGGTGCTGCTGCCGATCTTGTACCGCCGTTTCGGAGAGTCACGCTGAACCTGATTGATTGAGGACAACAACATGAATGAATGCCTGCTTGAGATTATCGCCACCCCGGCCATCGAGGACGCACTGGTGGACTGGCTGCTTACCTGTGAGGGTGTGGGCGGTTTCACGAGCCTGGAGGTCAACGGTCACGGCACTGGGCATCAACCCCTCAGCATAGCCGAACAGGTGGCGGGCCACAGCCGCAGGCTGATGTTCCGATGCCACCTCCCCATGGAGGAGGCGCGAGAAGTCATCGAAGGACTTAAGCATGGCTTTGCCGGTAGCGGCCTGCACTACTGGATGGTGCCGGTGCTGGAGGCAGGACGGTTGGAGTGAAGCACAGAACATGACGGCAAAACTACGTCGTCATGCTGATTCCCATTCACAGGTGTGTATATGCCCCCTCTCCCGCAAGGCGGGAGAGGGCTGGGGAGAGGGTGGATAAGAGCCTGTCTGTGAATAAATCGAGAGAAGTTTGGTGATTCCAAATGAACGACGAGCAACGCCGCCTGGCATGTTTTGGAGCGCAACCCGGAGGGACGGGGCCGGTTTTGCGCAGTGCGGTGTCACGCTTCGCTCATGTGCAACAAGCACACTACGCTCAGCCTTCCTTGCCCTGCGCAAAACCGGCCTCCGTCGCAGGGATGATTTATTCACAGACAGGCTCTTAAGCCTCCAGCGCCTGCTTGAGCTTTTTCATTGCGCTCTTTTCCAGTTGGCGGATGCGCTCAGCCGAGACCTGGTATTTGTCGGCCAGGTCATGCAGCGTGGCTTTGTCATCGGCCAGCCAGCGGCGCTGAAGGATATCCTGGCTGCGTTTATCCAGTGCGGTGAGGGCGTTGTGCAAACGCTCCGTTCCGCGAGACTCCCAATCGCTGTTCTCTAGCATCAGCGAAGGGTCAGCCTGCGCGTCCGCCAGATAGGCCGCAGGGGCTATGTTGGGGGATTCGGCATCTTCATCCTCGGTATAGGGATCGAAGGAGGCATCGTAGCCGTTCATGCGCATTTCCATTTCGCGCACTACTTCCGGGCTTACGTTCAAATCCTTGGCGAGCGCATCGACCTCCTCGCGGCTGAACCAGCCGAGGTGCTTCTTGGAGCTGCGCAGATTGAAGAACAGCTTGCGCTGCGCCTTGGTGGTCGCCACCCGCACGATGCGCCAGTTGCGCAGGATGAATTCGTGCATTTCGGCGCGCACCCAGTGTACGGCGAACGACACCAGGCGCACATTCATGGTGGGGTCAAAATGTTTGACCGCCTTCATCAGGCCGATGTTGCCTTCCTGGATGAGGTCCGCCTGCGCCAGGCCATAGCCACTGTAACCGCGCGCGACGTGCACCACAAAGCGCAGGTGCGACATCACCAGATGCCGGGCGGCATCCAGATCATTCTCATTGCGCAGGCGCAGCGCGAGTTCGCGCTCGGCTTCCGCAGTCAATACAGGTATACGCGCCACCGCTTGGGTGTAAGCCTCGATGCTGCCTACTGGCGGCAACACTAAATCCAGCTGCATGGTTTTGCTCATTGCTGTACCCCCCTCTCCATTTTAGAATTATGGTATGTATATAGCAGTTTTTCCGGTCCCATGATTTGATCTATCTCAAGAAATCCCTAAATAGGTGCCAATATTAGCACTCCTACCATTAGAGTGCTAACGCGGAAAAAGTTCCATGCACTCCGTCAATCGGGTTCAACCGCCCGCAAATGCTTGCCCACCGCCAGCCACGACCCAAGCAGGCCGAGCAGCGTGCCAGAGCATAGCAGCAACAGAATGGTCCAGGCATCCAGCATACCCAGGGCGAAGGCGCTGTCATACAGGGCCGACACTTTCCTCACCGGCTCATCCAGCAGCAACAGCGCGAGACTGACCAGCCCCCAGGCGATGATACCGCCCAGCAGCCCGTACCAGACTCCGGCATATAAAAAGGGGCGGCGGACGAAGCCATCAGTGGCGCCGATCAGTTTGGTGATCGCGATTTCGTCACGGTTGCTCTGGACGCCCAGGCGGATGGTGTTCCCCACAATCAGCAGCACCGCCAGCCCCAGCAACACGGCGAGGATCTCCACGCCGCGTTTGGCGATTTCAAGCACTGCGTGCAGGCGTTGTACCCACTGGATATCCAATTGGACAAAATCGGCTTCCGGCAGTTTTCGTAGCGACGCCTGCAAATGTTCGACGGCCGCTGGGTCAGCATATCCCACTGCCGGCTGAATTATCAATACAGAAGGTAGGGGATTTTCATCCAAGGCACGCAAGGCGTCGTCGAAACCGGAAAGTTTTCTGAATTCCTCCAACGCCTGGGCCGCCGGAACGGTCGTAATCTTGGCGATATCCGGCCGGTCATGCAAACGCTTTGCCAGACCAGCCAAAGCCTGGCTGTCCACGTCCTTTTTGAGAAACACCGAGATTTGCGCCACATCATCCCAGCCCGCACTGAGCTGCTGGGCATTTTTCAGCACGGCATACAGCCCGGCGGGCAAGGCCAGGGTGATGCCAATCACCACCATGGTCATGACACTGGACAGCGGCGCGCGGCTCATCTGGCCCAGACTGTAAAAGAAGGCGTAAAGGTGGTTGAGAAAGTAGTTTTTTATGCGCATCAATGTGTTATGTGGCTTACTCGGAAGTTTAGGGGATAGGGTGCGCTATGTGCATCTGTTACCGTTTTGCGGTGGTGCGTGGGACGCACCCTACACCAGCCCGCCATTTTCCAGGTGCAGTATGCGTGACCGGAAGCGGCTGATGAGGTCGATGTTATGGCTGACGATCAGCACCGTGACGCCGACCTGGTTGAATTGCCCGAACAATCCCATCACCTCCGCCGCCAGATCGGGGTCAAGGTTTCCAGTGGGTTCGTCGGCCAGCAACAGCGCCGGTTTGTTGACGACAGCGCGGGCGATGCCGACGCGCTGCTGCTCGCCGCTGGAGAGCGTCACCGGATACTGTTTTTCCTTGCCCAGCAGCCCCACCTTGTCGAGCGCAGCACGCACGCGGCGGGCAATTTCCTGATGGTTGTGCAGGCCGGCGATCACCAGCGGCAGGGCTACGTTGTCGAATACGGTGCGCTCATTGATGAGTTTGTGATCCTGGAAGATCATGCCGATCTGGCGCCGCACCGCAGGGACATGGCGGCGGCCCAGCTTGCCGAGATTCTTGCCATTGACCATCACCTGCCCAGCAGTGGGCCGCTCGATACAGGTGATCAGCTTGAGCAGGGTGCTTTTACCGGCGCCGGAGTGGCCGGTGAGAAAGGCCATTTCTCCAGATTTCAGCTCGAAACTGACATTGCTCAGGGCCTGATGGCCGCCGGGATAGCGTTTGGTGACGTTGGTAAACTGGATCATGTTTTCAAAAGTGGTGAGTAAAAAGAAGAATATAGAACAGGGGGTGCTCATGCAAATTCCTGCTTATTTACTTGCCTCTTGCTGTTCCCCTCCCAGCAATGCATCAACAAACTCCGCGGCATCGAATTCGCGCAGATCGTCGATGCCTTCGCCGACGCCGATAAAGCGGATGGGCAGACCCGTTTTTTGCGCGATGGCGAAGATGGTGCCGCCCTTGGCGGTACCGTCCAGCTTGGTGAGGGTGATGCCGGTCAGGCCCACTGCCTGGCCGAACTGCTGGGCCTGATTGAGCGCGTTCTGACCAATGCCGGCGTCAACCACCAGCATCACCTCATGTGGGGCGCCGGGGTCGAGTTTGGCGATGACGCGCTTGATCTTTTTCAGTTCTTCCATGAGGTTGGTCTGGGTGTGCAGCCGGCCCGCCGTGTCGGCGATCAGCACGTCCACGCCGCGCGCCGTGGCGGCCTGGAGGGCGTCATAGGCCACCGAGGCCGGATCGGCCCCCTGTTTCTGGGCGATCACCGGGATACCATTGCGCTCGCCCCATACCTGCAACTGTTCCACCGCCGCGGCGCGGAAGGTGTCGCCCGCGGCGAGCATTACGGAGTGTCCCTGGTTCTGAAAGCGCTTGGCGAGCTTGCCGATGGTGGTGGTCTTGCCCGCACCGTTAATCCCCACCATGAGCAGCACAAATGGCGTTTTGCGGCCTGCGGGAATCACCAGGGGCTTGTCGCACGGTTGCAGAATTGCCAGCATATCCTCGCGCAGTGCTGCAAACAGGGCGTCGGCATCGGCGAGCTGTTTGCGCGCCACCCGTGCCGTCAGATCACCAATGATCTTGCGCGTGGCATCCACGCCGGCATCGGCGCTCAATAACCGGGTTTCGAGGTCTTCCAGCACCTCCGCGTCGATCTGTTTTTTGCCCAGCACCAGACTGGCCAAACCCTCGGTCAGGCCCTGGCGGGTGCGCGTCAGGCGGTTTTTCAGGCGATTGAAGAGTCCAGCGGGCTGCTCGACAGGCGCTTCAGCGTCCGGGGCTGCGATTGAATCGGGCGGAATTTTATCGTCGCCCTTTTTTTTCAGGAAACCAAACATGCTATTCTCGGTCAATAAGCTCAGTGTCTGAGATCAGGCGTGATGATGCAGGGCATTCTAACATCATTCATGCCCCGATTTCAGTCTGGCTTCAAGACAACAACAAGGACTACATCTATATGCCGATACGCTTTCTGCTATTCACAGCTTTTTTCAGCCTGTCTTTCATGTCATCCGCGCAGGCGCAGAACGCTTTGCGCGAAACCACGCTGGACAATGGTTTGCGCGTGATTGTCAAAGAGGATCATCGCGCCCCGGTGATGGTGTCGCAAGTCTGGTACAAGGTAGGCAGCAGCTACGAGCACGATGGCATCACCGGCGTCTCCCATGTGCTGGAGCACATGATGTTCAAGGGTACTCCCAAACGCCCTGCCGGGGAATTTTCGCGCATCATCGCCGCCAACGGCGGGCGTGAGAACGCCTTTACCGGCCAGGACTACACCGCCTATTTCCAGCAAA
The DNA here is from genome assembly GCA_001464965.1 of Gammaproteobacteria bacterium Ga0074134. Classification (GTDB taxonomy): domain Bacteria; phylum Pseudomonadota; class Gammaproteobacteria; family Ga007554; genus LNEJ01. Next base: position 13,615 of record LNEJ01000059.1, on the reverse strand, counting down.
TGGAGAAAAGCCGCCTCAAAGTGAGTTTCGAGCTGGAGGCGGATCGCATGCGCAATCTGCTGTTGCAACCAGAGGAATTCGCCAAAGAGATCAAGGTGGTGATGGAGGAGCGCCGTTTGCGCACCGACGATGAGCCACAGGCCCTGACCCAGGAGCAGTTCACCGCCGCCGCCTTCGTCAACAGCCCCTATCGTCACCCCATTATTGGCTGGATGGATGACCTGGAAAACCTCCGTGCCGAGGACCTGCGTGAGTGGTACCAGAAATGGTATGCCCCGAATAACGCCACGGTCGTGGTGGTGGGCGATGTGAATGCCGATGACGTGTTCAAGCTGGCCAAGCAGTATTTCGGACCACTCAAACCCAGCAAGATAACCCCCGCCAAGCCGCGCCAGGAAATAGAACAAAAGGGGGTGCGCCGCGTCACCGTCAAGGCCCCAGCGGAGCTGCCTTATCTTCTGATGGGCTACAAGGTACCGGTCATCAAGACCGCCAAGGAAAGCTGGGAGCCCTACGCGCTGGAGATGCTGGCCGGCGTGCTGGATGGTGGCGACAGTGCGCGTTTTGCCAAAGAGTTGGTGCGCGGATCACAGATCGCCGCCGAAGCGGGCGCAGGCTATAACATGTATAACCGCGGCGCGGATGTCTTCAACTTCGCCGGCACGCCCTCCCAGGATCGCAGCGTGGCGGACCTGGAACAGGCGATCCGTGATCAGATCAAGCGCCTCCAGGACGAGCCGGTGAGCGCGCAGGAGCTTGCCCGCATCAAGGCTCAGGTTATCGCCAGCAAGGTCTACGAACTGGATTCGCCGTTTTACCAGGCCATGCAGATCGGCACGCTGGTCACAGTGGGGCTGGATCCCAAGCTGCTCGATGAGTATGTCGACAAGCTCAGCGCCATCACCCCTGAACAGATCCAGCAGGTGGCGCGCAAATATCTTGTGGACGACGGCCTTACCGTGGCGGTGCTCGATCCGCAGCCGATGAGCGACAAGCCAGCGCACGGTGCGATGCCCGCCGGAGGAGGCCGCCATGGCCGTTAATCTCAATATGACCAATTCCACGACCTCCCAGCCCAGGAAGCCACACCCCATGCTTAACAACGCAAGAAAAATCGCTGTGTTTGCGGTTGTCGCAGTATTCAGCCTGTTGCCCGCAACCTTTGCCAGCGCCGCCCCCGCGATCCAGCAATGGCAGACCGCCAACGGCGCGCGCATCTATTTCGTGCCCGCGCCAGAGCTGCCGATAGTCGATGTGCGCGTCATGTTCGACGCGGGTGGTGCGCGCGATGGCGGCAAGGGCGGCCTGGCGAAACTTACCAACGGCCTGCTTAACGATGGTGCTGGCGACCTGAACGCTGACCAGATTGCGGAGCGCTTCGGCGATCTGGGCGCGCGATTCGCCACCGCCGCCGAGCTGGACACGGCCACGGTCAGTCTGCGTAGCCTGAGCAAACCGGAGGTGCTGCAACCGGCCCTCGACACCCTGGCGCTGATTCTGCGTCAGCCCACCTTTCCGCAGGACGCATTCGAGCGTGTGCGCAAGCGCATGTTGATCGGCCTGCGCCAGCAGCAGCAATCGCCGGAGGCCATTGCCGACAAGGCATTCGACAAGGCCATGTATGGCGACCACCCCTATGGCGCGCCACCGCTAGGCACCGAGGAATCACTCAATGCGCTCACCCGCGATGACGCCGTCAGCCACCACAGCCGCTACTATGTGGCGCGCAATGCCGTGGTGGCCATCGTCGGTGCGCTGGACCGTGCCCAGGCGCAAGCACTGGCCGACACCCTGGTAGGCAAGCTTCCGGAAGGCGAGCCTGCGCCCGCTTTGCCCAAGGTGAACGATTTGGCGGCATCCCAAACCGTCACCATCGAATACCCTTCAGCGCAAACCCATATCCTCTCCGGCCAGCCAGGCATGAGCCGCAACGACCCCGACTATTTCGCGCTGTACGTGGGCAACCACACCCTGGGCGGCAGCGGGCTGGTGTCGCGCCTGAGCGAGGAAATCCGCGAAAAGCGCGGCTTGTCATATAGCGTTTACAGCTACTTCATGCCGATGCGCGACCGGGGGCCGTTCACCATGGGCCTGCAAACCCGATCCAATCAGGCCGATGAGGCGCTCAAGGTAATGCGCGACACGCTGCGTACCTTTGTTGAAAAAGGCCCCACCGCCAAGGAGCTCGAAGCCTCAAAGAAAAACATCACCGGCGGCTTTCCGCTGCGCATCGACACCAACAAAAAGATCGTCGACTACATCGGCATGATCGGCTTTTACAACATACCGCTGAACTACCTGGACACCTTTATCGCCAAGGTGGATGCCGTCACCCTGCCGCAAATCCAGGATGCCTTCAAGCGGCGCATACAGCCTGACAGGATGATCACAGTAGTCGTCGGCCGCCCGGCTGCGCAGAAGTAACAGGAAGCAAGTCTGTTTTACACCCCCTCTCCCGCAAGGCGGGAGAGGGTTGGGGTGAGGGTGGTTGGTGCGTGGATATCAAACCCCACCCGCCCGCACTTCTTTCCCGCAAGCTCACAGGCGAATCGTAAGGCGTGTTCCCAGGTATAACCGTTCAAACGGGCATGAATGATGCCCGCATTGAAGGTGTCGCCCGCACCCAGGGTGTCAACCACCGTAGCGGGTGGAAAGGCAAGGCTGTGGTGCGCCGTTCCATCCTGCGTCAGGCCATATGCTCCCTTATCACCCCAGGCGCACACCAGGTCGGCATGGGGTGCCAGGAGGCGTGCGTGGCGCAAAAAAGCGCCAGCATCTTCGATGCCGCATGACCGGGCATAGTTGCGCGAGAACAACAGCACATCGGCGAGGGGAAACAGGTTCTCGATAGCGTCGCGTTGTTTTTCGATCTCGACCGAACACGGAGTGTGCGGCGCTTCGGCGCGGGCCCGTTCCAGCATGCGCCGTGTCTCGTCAACCGCGCGGCCTTCGAAGTGCAACCAGCCAAAGCCGGACAGATCGATGCGGCTGAAGTCAGCAAAGCTGTATTCGGGGAGGTCACGGTAATGAATAATGGTGCGCGAACCGTTGCGCCGGTTCAGCACAATGTACGAGGCAGGCACCTTGCCCTGCGCCTCCTGGCGGCAAGCGCTCGTATCGATGCGGTGGCGGGCAAGATCATCAAGGATGCGCCTGGCATCGGGTTCATCCGCCAGCACGCCGCCCCAGGCACATGCGTGCCCCAACTGGCTCAACACTGCCAGGGTATTGGTGGCGTTGCCGCCACGGCATATACGTTGAGCTAAGGCCCGCACCTCACTATCTTCCGCGGGAAAGCCATCCACGGTATTGATGATGTCCAGGGTGGCGATGCCGACACCGAGTATCCGCGCCATGGGGACGGGCTTACTGGCGAGGGTCGGATCGCAGCACGGCGAGCGGCATGTACCAGATGCTTAACAGCTCAAGCACACCCCACTCCACCATTACGATGGGGTACCACCACACGGTGAGGTCGAACTTGAAGGTGGCATACATCCACAAAACATTCCAGACATAGATGGCGTGCAGCAGTCCCAGCAGAATAGGCACGGGTGTCAATTTCGCGCCGCAATTGCTGCAAAAGATGGGTACCCACAACCCCGCGCGGAACTTGTCTTTGAGGGTTATGCTGTTTGCCTCGCAACGCGGGCAGGGGAAGTTGTGCATGGTCGTCTCAATCCGCGGCAGGAGATAAGGTTTTTATCATGAAATCAGCGACCTCGTCCATTTAATCCGGAGCTTTCAGTGCAGCACGCGCGGTGCGGCGAGCATGAATGGAGAGATTTCCGCGTCGAAATGCCCGCCGTCATCGGCGACCATCTGATAGCTACCCTCCATCGTGCCGACCGGGGTTTCGATAATCGCGCCGCTGGTGTACTGGAATTCATCGCCCGGTTTAAGATGCGGCTGCTCGCCGACCACCCCTTCGCCGCGCACCTCCTGCACCTTGCCATTGGCATCGGTGATAACCCAGTGACGGGTCATGAGCTTGGCCGCCACCTCCCCGGTATTGCGGATGGTGATGCGGTAGGCAAACACATACTGGTCCCGCTCCGGGATAGACTGATCCTCGATGTAAAACGATTCCGCCTGCACCTGCACGTTGTAGTCACTGTTCATAAACATATCTCATCCAAGGGCGGCGCGCCTGATAAAATAAAATGCAGCACTCAACATTCTGGGATAACCACCATGCGCGCCGATGTCACCATCTACCATAATCCGCATTGTAGCAAATCACGGCAAACGCTCCAGCTTTTGCGGGACAAAGGCATTGAGCCGTTCGTCATCGAATACCTGAAAAACCCACCCAGCAAGGCTGGGCTGAAAAAGATTCTCTCCTTCCTTGGCATGGCACCGCGCGAATTGATGCGAAGGCAGGAGGCGGCATACAAGGAAGCGGGGCTGGATGATCCAGGGCTGACACGTGATGATCTGATCACCGCCATGATTGCGCATCCCATACTGATTGAGCGGCCCATCGTGGTGTTTAATGGCAAGGCAGCGGCGGGACGTCCGCCGGAAGCCGTGTTGGAAATTCTTTAACCTTGATTCAGGGGAGCCAGCAATCCGTACGGCCCCGATTTTCCGGCGGCGGTAAGGGCATAAACTGAAAAAGCCCATCTCTGGGCTTTTTCAGTAATACTTGGTAGCGATAAAAAGCGGTTTTTACGCAATCATGGCGTCGGTCGATGCTCAACGCAGGCTGACAGCATCATTCACAACCTTTGGTGTTACAAAAATCAGTAGCTCGACCTTGTCGTCCACGTTGCCGGTATTTCTGAACAACCTGCCAATGCCGGGCAACTCGCTGAGGAAGGGAATGCCGGTGACTTTCTTGCTGCGCACCGTCTCGTAAACCCCGCCCAGCACCACGGTTTCGCCATTGGCAATCAGCACCTGGGTGCTGACTTCCTTTTTGTCGATGCTGGGCACGCCATTGAGTATTTGCCCCACCGTGTCTTTGGTGACCAGAAGATCCATAATGATGTGCTCATCCGGGGTGATTTGCGGTTTCACCTTGAGGCTAAGCAGCGCGTCCTTGAATTCCACGGTTGCTGTGCCACCTATGCCGCCCGGGCGGATGTAGGCGATTTGGGTGCCCTGCTTGATGGTTGCCTCTTTGCGGTCAGCGGTAATGACGCGCGGGCTGGAGACGACCTCGCCGCGTCCCTCGGCTTGCATGGCGGATAATTCCAGATCAAGCAGGTAATCGGACCCCAGGATGGCGAGCGCCAGTCTGCCTGCCGAGGGATTAACTACCGGGAAATTTACATTTAACCTGTTTGGCAGAGATGGCAGGCCCACAGGAAAAGGCTGGCCGCTCGACTGCAGATTTCCCAGGGCGCGCGACACAACGGTGTCTGTGCCGACAGCGCTTCCCGACGTGGTAATGATACCGTCATTGCCGTTGGCCTTCACTGCACTGGCCCCGAAACGCACACCCAGATCCTTGCTAAAAGTGTCATTGGCGATGACAACCCGTGCCTCGATCAGCACCTGGCGTATCGGCACATCCAGCTTGATAAGAAGCCTGCGGATTTCCACCAGCTTGTCGGCGACATCCTGTACCAGCAGGGTATTGGTGCGTTCGTCGATGGTAACACTGCCACGATCCTTGGTGAGAAGTGAGTTTTCTTTCGATTTCAAAAGATTGGCAAGGTCTGCCGCCTTGGCGTAATTGACCTGTATCAGCTCGGAGCGCAGGGGTTCCAGTTCCTCAATCTGTTTCTTGGATTCCAGCTCCTGTTTTTCACGCGTCGCAACTTCCTCGTTGGGCGCCACGAGAATCACATTGCCCGTTTGGCGCATTGCCAAGCCTTTACTTTTGAGTACGATATCCAATGCCTGGTCCCACGGTACGTTTTGCAGCCGCAATGTCAGATTGCCGGTTACAGTATCACTGGTGACCATATTCAGCTTCGTAAAGTCGGCGATAATTTGCAGTACTGCGCGCACCTCAATATTCTGGAAGTTGAGCGAGAGTCTTTCACCTTTGTAGGTGGGTTGTTGCTTTTCCCTGAGATTTTGATCTTCCTTGGAGATGGCTTTTACCTCTAGGGTGAATCGAGTGTCAGCCTGATATGCAATGTGATCATAATTTCCTGCTGCGGAGATAACCATGCGCACGTTTTTGCCTTGCGCCGAGGTTTCGATATTTTGCACAGGCGTGGCGAAATCTGTCACATCAAGGCGTTGTTCAAGGTTTCTTGGTAACTGTGTATTTGAAAAATCGACGATGATTTTTCCACCCTCCCTGCGCACGTCCACTACCGTGGCGGGGTCAGACAGGCTCGCTATTACGCGGCCTTCGCCTTTGGGGCCGCGCTGGAAATCAATCTTGCTTATGTCATGAGCCGGCGCTGAAGAGGCCGTTCCAGTGGCGCCCTGTTTGGAGTTTGCCGTTACCGGACTCGCGCTGTCTTCTTTCAACGTAACGTAGAAGTTGCTGCCTTCGGTACGAGTTTCATAATGCACCATCTTGACGAGGTTAAGTACCGCACGGGTACGTCCGTTGGCTTCAACGGTGTTGATGCTTTTGACCATGCCCAGTCCGATGGGCTGATTCTTTGGGTTAACCTTGTTGGCGGTGTCAGGAAAATCAAACGCGATACGCGCCGGATTGTCCGTGCTAAAACTGAGCGGTTGCGCGACGGGAGAGGAAAGCGCGAACTTGATCTGCACCTGACTTCCTGACAGCGATGAAAAGCTCACTGCATCCATCGAGGTGGACGGTGCCGGACGCGGGCCGGCCGCGGTGGCGGCGCCATGGATCAAAAAAAGACCCATGAAGATACTTATCCCGGCAGCGAGGATAGGCACCCTGGTGCGTCCCGGTACGCCACTGGCTGTTTTAAGGATATTAACCATTTTTGATTCCTGAATCATTTTTGTTACTCCCTGTGGGGGGTTATTCGGCCATTACCAGAGATGTTGGATTCTCCTGCCAACCCCCCATCCCGTCAGGCACTACTTCAATAAGCTCGGTTTTTGTATCGGTAATCTGAGTGATTTTTCCATTACTCTGGCCAATATAGTTGCCGCGCTTTGCCCAATAAACATTCCCGTCGGAAGCCTTGATGATCGCCCATCTTTCGCCGCCACGTTCCAGTGTCCCAGTCATTTTCAGCGCGTCTAGAGGAAAGCCTTCGAGTGGCTCTTTGCGGCGCGCGCTATCAAGCTGGATGACGGGAGCGCTGGAGGCTCCCTGGATAATTTTTGCCGATGCTGGGCCAAAGGGATCGCGTCGGTCGTTAGCCTGGTACGCATAAGGGACGAATGGCTCGATTTTGGGCAGCGCCTCTATGGGGCCTTTGTGCTTGGCCTTGACCTGCGCAACATATTGGCGCAAATCCTCAACATGATCGGTGCTGCATGCCGCCAGTAAAAAGACGATCACCGTTAATGCAGCCGTGCGGTTGCGCAGCCTTGCGTAGCTCACTTCGATTCCTCCTCGAGGTAGCGATAGGTCTTTGCGGTCGCCTCCATAACCAATGAGCCCTTCAGATCTTTTTTGTCCTTGCCATCTTTGTTGCCTGACACGGAAGTTATGGATATGTCGTGCAGCGTGACGATGCGAGGCAGGGCGGCGACCCCGCTCACAAAGTCGCCAAATTCATTGTAGTTTCCCGCCACCCTGATTTTTATCGGCAATTCCGCATAGAACTCAATAGGGGATTCCTGCTCCGGTTTGAAAAGATCAAACTGCAGGCCGCTACTGATTCCTTTCTGCGAGACATCGTCTATCAGTCCTTCCACCTCAGTTTTTCCGGGCAACTGGCGCAGCATGGTGCCGAAAGATTTTTTGATGCCTACCAACTGCTTCCGGTAAACATCAAGATTGGCGGCCTTGTTTTGTTTTTGCTCGAAAATGCCTTTTAATTCTTTTTCTTTTTCCTCGGCTTGTCCCAGTACCTTGATCTGCTCCTGCGTGTCAAACCAGAAACCGGCGGCAAGTACGATGATGCATACAATCGCTATTGCCGCTACCTTGGTTGGCATGGGCCACTTGCCCACATTGCCGAAGTCCAATTGATTCAAGTCGGAGATTTTCATTTCTTTTTGTTCTCCTTGCCTTTCTTGTCCTTTGCTTCCTTATCGTCATCATTGCTGCCGGTCTGCCTGACATGTAGCGTAAACTGGTTGTTGTAGTGCGCTTCCTTGGTTTTTTCGGCAGTCTTGTCAGACGATTTATTTATGGATTGGATGACTTCCAGCCAAGGCGATTCAAACCAGTCAGACGCCTCAAGGTTGCGCATAAAGGAAGATACGTCGCCATTCGATTCCGCCACGCCACTTAGAATGAGATCTCCTTTCTCTTGTTTCATGCCCGTCAAGTAAACGCCCGCAGGCAATGTTTTTTCGATTTCATCGAAGATGTGGACAATTTGGGAGCGCCGGCTTTGTAATTGTTGAATGACATTCATGCGTGCAAGAAGATTGTTTTTTTCTGTTTCCAGGGTTTTTATTTCTTTTATCTGATTGTCGATGCGTGCCGTTTCTTCCTCCAGGAATGTGTTGCGGGAGTTTTGGTCGTCAATCATTCCGGCCATATGTATGTGGGCGTAAAGAATCGCCATCCCCATCAATATTGCGGCACTAATTGCGATCGAGATAAATTGCCGTTTACTTTCCTTACGCGCCATTTCGCGCCAGGGCAGCAGGTTTATGCGGGTCATTGGTCAAAGCTCCTCATTGCAAGGCCGCAGGCGATCATCAGCGCTGGGGCATCGCTGCTGAGCGCCTGAGCATTGACCTTTGAAGCTAATGTCATGTTCATGAATGGGTTGGCGACAGAAGTGGTGGTGCCTATCTTGTCCTCAATCATTTCATCCACTCCGGGTATCGCCGCGCAGCCGCCAGCTAGCACTACATGATCCACGCTGTTGTAATGGCTGGAAGAAAAGAAGAACTGCAAGGAACGGCTGACCTGTTGCACCATGGCCTCTTTGAAGGGAGTCAACACATCGGGAATATAGTCGTCGGGCAATCCGCCTTGCTTCTTCGCAAGGCCGGCCTCTTCGTAGGACAGGCCGTAACGTTGCTGAATCTCGTCTGTCAGTTGTTTGCCGCCGAACACCTGTTCCCGTGTATAGATAATTCTGGAGTTGTACAGCACGGTGAGGGTGGTCATGGTGGCGCCCACGTCAACAACGGCGATAGTTTTGCCAATCCCGGCATCGGGAATTTGCTGTCCGAGCAGGGAAATCGCCGCTTCTAGGGCGTAGGCTTCAATATCCACCACCTTGGCGGTAAGTCCGCCCAGTTCGGCTGCCGTTACGCGCACGTCAACATTTTCACTGCGCGATGCGGCGAGCAACACATCCACGGTGTCGGGTTTTTTCTCCGAAGGTCCCAGCACTACGAAGTCGAGATTAACCTCTTCCAGCGGGTAGGGGATGTATTGATCGGCCTCTACCTCGATTTGGCTGGCAATCTCGTCTTCCGAGAGCGCAGCTGGCATGGAAATGATTTTTGTGATCACAGCCGAACCGGCGACTGCGATAGCCACGTTTTTGCAGCGTGTTCCCGCGCGCTTGACTACGCGACTGATGGCGGCGCCGACGGCCTCGACATCGGCAACGCTTTTTTCGACGACAGCATTGGGTGGCAGGGGCACAACCGCGTAGCTTTCGACGCGATAACGCGTGCCGCTTTGGCTTAGCTCAAGTACCTTGACCGATGTAGAGCTGATATCGAGCCCGAGCAGGGCTGGCGATTTTCTTCCGGGAAACTTCAGCATTTCCGTGTTTAATCCCTGAAATTGCGAGTAAAATTACAAGAGGTGTTGGTCTATCACCGTTAAAGGCTTTATAATTAGGCCTCATCCTCTTACATGCCTTATCGGCACCCGATTTCCCTTCCTTGAGTGCAATGAACGATTTCTTGAAAAAACTGCGCATAGTGTTACTGGTGCTGTTGGGCCTGTTTGCCGTGAGCGGTCTGGCTGCCGGAGGGATCTACTCCTATCTTGCCCCCAAGCTCCCTTCCACCGAGCATCTCAAGGATGTGCGCCTGCAAGTGCCGTTGCGGGTGTATACCCATGACGGTAAATTGATCGGCGAGTTTGGCGAGATGAAGCGTGTCCCTCTGAAATTCGCCGAGGTGCCTGATCTTATGGTCAAGGCCGTGCTGGCGGCGGAGGATGACCGCTATTTCCAGCACCACGGCATCGATTATCAGGGACTGCTGCGCGCCTCGTGGTATCTGCTCACTACCGGCGAAAAGGGGCAGGGCGGCAGCACCATCACCATGCAGGTGGCGCGCAACTTCTTCCTCAGCTCGGAAAAGACCTATTCGCGCAAAATCAGCGAAATAATGCTGGCGATGAAGATTGACCGCGAGTTAACCAAGGAAGAAATTCTTGAGCTTTATCTGAACAAGATCTACCTGGGTAACCGCGCCTATGGCATTGGCGCTGCAGCGCAGGTCTATTACGGCACGGATCTCAAGCATCTCAGTGTGGCGCAGATGGCGATGATCGCCGGTTTGCCCAAAGCGCCTTCCCGATTCAACCCTATTGTTGCCCCGGCCCGCGCATTGGAGCGCAGGAACTACGTGCTGCGGCGTTTGCACGAGTTGGGGCACATTGGCGATGACGTATTTCAAGCGTCTCTCGCCGAACCGGACCGGGCATCTTTACATGCGCTGGCCCCCGAGGTTGAGGCGCCGGATATCGCCGAAATGGCGCGTGCCGCAGTAGTTGAACGCTATGGCGAGGCGGCATACACCTCCGGCATGAAGGTCTATACCACCCTCGATTCCCGCCTCCAGCGCGCTGCCACCGCAGCGTTGCGCGGCGCCGTGCTGGCCTATGATGGGCGACATGGTTACCGTGGTCCGGAGCGTCACGTCAATCTGCCTGCATCCGCAGGAGCGCAGGAATGGCGCAAGGCACTAGAGGGTCTATCAACAGCGGGTGGGCTGCTGCCCGGCGTGGTGATCGGGGTGCAGCCGCAAGTTATTTCGGTCGCGCTGGCCGACGGCAGGAAGGTTCAGATACCTTGGGCTGGTTTGGCCTGGGCGCAGGGCTATCGTGCTTCGCCCCGGCCTGTCGCTGCTGCGCCCGGCAGCGCAGCTATGTTCCGTGCAGGGGATGTGGTGCGTCTGCAGCCCGTGCAGGGCGGTCAATGGCGCTTGGCACAGCTCCCCAAGGTCGAAGGGGCGATGGTTGCGATCAAGCCGGATGATGGCGCGATAGTCTCCCTGGCGGGTGGTTTTGATTTCGCGCGGAGCAAATTCAACCGCGTCACGCAAGCCATCCGTCAGCCCGGCTCCAGCTTTAAACCATTCCTCTACTCCGCAGCGCTGGAGCATGGCTATACCCCTGCCAGCCTGATCAATGACGCCCCGCTAATGTTTGGAGATGCCAATGATCCCAATACCTGGCGCCCGCAAAACTATAACGAAGAGTTTCTCGGCCCCATGCGTTTGCGCGAGGCGCTGGTGTTCTCGCGCAACCTGGTCTCTATACGCCTGCTGCAGGCGATGGGCCTTGAAACCGCGCTCAACCATGTTTCCCGCTTCGGCTTTCAGACCCAGAACTGGCCGCGCAATCTGTCGCTGGCGCTGGGCAGCATGAGTGTCACGCCGCTCGACCTGGCCCGCGCCTATACCGTATTTGCCAATGGCGGCTATCGGGTGCAACCATACTACATCGAGCGCATCGAGGACATGAAAGGCGCTGTGCTGATGCAGGCCAAGCCCGCCAGGGTGTGCCCCGCCTGCACGGACGCGCCGCGCGTTATTTCAGAGCAGAATGTCTATCTCATGACCTCTATGATGCAAGACGTAATCCGCCGCGGCACGGCCAAGCGCGCGATGCAGCTTGGCCGTCAAGACCTGGCGGGAAAAACCGGCACCACCAACGAACAGCGTGATACATGGTTCGCCGGATATAATCCCGGCATGGTAGCGGTAAGCTGGCTGGGCTTCGACACCCCCACGCCGATGGGCGCGCAAGAAACAGGCGGTTCTGCTGCCTTGCCGATGTGGATGAGCTTCATGGCGGCGGCGCTTAACGGCGTGCCGGAACGCTCTCTCGAACAGCCCCCAGGCCTGGTGACGGTGCGTATCAATCCCACTACCGGCCTGCGTGCCGGTGCGAATGATCCGAGCGCGATTTTGGAGACTTTCCCTGAAAATGCCGTGCCCGCCGAGGGTGAAGCGCAACCCGCGGTACTTGATGGCGGTGTTGAAGGTGGCGCGGCAGCTCCTGAGCAATTGTTCTGATGACTTCTCGCGCCGGTAGCGCTACCGATAAGCGCATGCGCCAGCGCCTCGCCATGGAGGCCGCGCGCATCATGGCCGAAGAGGGTGTTGATGACTATGGCGCGGCCAAGCGCAAAGCGGCTGCCCGCCTCGGTGCCGCCGACACGCGCAACCTGCCGCGCAATGACGAGATCGAACAGGCACTGGAAGAGTACCTCCGGCTTTTCAGGTCCGATACGCAACCCGCCAAACTCAAGCAACTGCGCCAGACCGCTGTGCAGGCGATGCGCTTTGTGGAGCAATTCAATCCCCGCCTCGTCGGCCCGGTATTGAACGGCACCGCCACCGGGCATAGCACCGTCAATCTGCATGTATTCACGGACGTCCCCGAGGAAGTAGGATTATTTTTGGCACACAAACATATCCCTCATGAGCTGGCGGACAAGCACATCACCTTGATGGATGGCAGCCCGGCCAGCTACCCCTCCTACCGTTTTGTGGCGCAGGATGTGGCGATTGAGCTGGTGGTATTCCCCGTGGACGGCATCCGCCAGGCGCCACGCAGCCCAACCGACGGCCGTCCAATAAGGCGCGTGGCTGTTGCGGCGGTGGAGGAGTTGCTGGCGGGGTCTTGATCCAGTGCGCTCCCATAAACGATCTTCAGGCGTTTTCCTTAGGCCGCCAGCGTATTACGCCGCCGCACCATGAAACCCACCAATCCCAGCCCCGCCAGCATCATCATCCAGGTTTCCGCCTCCGGCACCGCAGTCACCTGCAAGGTCACGTCCTGGGGATTGTAGACCACATTGAAGTCCACTCCCGCACCAAAACCGTTGACGCTGAGGCTGCTGAACGTCGTTCCCGCCCGGTCGTTAAAGGTCATCACCTTGAAGCTGTCGCCGATGATCGGCGAGTAACCCGCGTTCAAAACCGAGATCGTGCCGCCCAAACTTACGTTGCCCATGACTGTCAGCAGATCGAAGCTGCTCAAGCTGGCCAGATCGAAACTCAGATCGCCCGTCGAAGTTTGTTGCAGGTCGCCAGCAATGGTGAGATGGCCGATTAAGTTGCCCGGCGTGATGTTGCCACTGTTGCTCAGGCCGGATGTTGGTGCATCGACGGTGCCGTTACCGTGGATCACCCCGGTCGCCGTGTTGCCGAAGGTCGTACCGCTCACCTGGAAGGTGGCGCCAGTATCCACGGCGATCACACCCGCGTTGGCGAAGTTGCTGGCGATGTTGAGCGTACCGGCATTGACGTTGACGATGCCGGTCGCGCTGTTGTTGAAAGCGCCAAGCAGCGTCGTGACGGTGTTGCCCTGCTTGTTGTAGGTGCCGGTATTGTTGAAGGCGATGCCGCCGTCGATATAGGTAGCGAAGGCATTGGTGTCGCTCCAGGTGCC
>LNEJ01000058.1 GCA_001464965.1 Gammaproteobacteria bacterium Ga0074134 | reverse complement strand
GCCGATGAACTTGTTGTTGTCACCACTGATGTTGAGATTGCCGTTGAACTGGGTGGTGCCAGTGCCGCTCTGCGCGCCAGCCGTCCAGGTGGAGCCACCCGCCGTGGCGGTGACAGTGCCGGTGCCGCCCAGCGTGCCGCCGGACTGGCTGAAGCTACCGGTGCTGAAGTTGCCATTGACGGCGAAGGTGCCGCCAGAGAGCAGGAAATTAGAGGTGGAGGTGCCACCGCTCAGGTTGACCGTGCCACCGCTCACCCGCAGGGTGCCCGCACCGCTGGCGGCGATGCTGTTCAGGGTGTGGGTGCCACCACCGAAATCCAGGGTGCCACCACTGGCCATGGCGAAACTGCCGGTGCTGGTACCGCCGCCGGTCAGGCTGAGCGTACCGGCATTGACGTTGACGGTGCCGGTCGCACTGTTGTTGAAGGCGCCGCCGAGGGTGGTGACGGTGTTGCCCTGCTTGTTGTAGGTGCCGGTATTGTTGAAGGCGATGCCGCCGTCGATATAGGTAGCGAAGGCATTGGTGTCGCTCCAGGTGCC
>LNEJ01000057.1 GCA_001464965.1 Gammaproteobacteria bacterium Ga0074134 | reverse complement strand
GCCGATGAACTTGTTGTTGTCACCACTGATGTTGAGATTGCCGTTGAACTGGGTGGTGCCAGTGCCGCTCTGCGCGCCAGCCGTCCAGGTGGAGCCACTGGACAAGGTCAGACTACCCGCTCCAGCTAGCGTCCCACCACCAAGCGTAAGCCCATTGACGACCGCAGCGAAAGATAAGGTCGATGTTCCCGCATTAATGATGGCCAGATCGCCCGCGCCGGGCACCCCTCCTGGAAACCACTTGGTGCTGTCACCCCAGTCGCCAGTGCCGCCGAACCAGGTTTGGTTGACGGCCAGGGCCGGGCTGATGCAACCGATGGCGATCAGCACGGCGGCGAGGGGTTTGAGGATGGGGTTGATGTGACGCGGTGAACAGACGGAGGTCTGGGCGCTGCGGTTATTCTTCTTCATTAGTCTATCTTCCCTGATTGGTTAATGGGTTGGAATTACATGGAAACGGTCTCGGGGCTGCGAAGTCTGCCTGCGGTGTAAGGATGGTTGCAGTGATATAAGTGAGGACGCGCAGAGGCGCGGAAGCGGGCACCGACGCGAAGCCGGGAGCTTCCGGAAGGGAAGGTAAAATATTCAGACCCCCTGCACATGCCTATTTCCTTCTTGTGGGATTATGGCGCAATGTGATTTATGATGCACCATCCGCCAAAAAAGTCAACGATAATTTTCTGGTTTTTCGAAAATATCTAATTCCATTTCTAAATCAACAGAGTGGCATCGTATCTATGGGTAGATAGCGTCTCGCTCGTCAAGTCATACAGGGTGGCGCATTCATATGCGATTTCCGCAATGACATGACGACGATCCGCTTCATTTCCATGCAAACATTTTTACCATTGCCAAGATACGCCGAAGAATTTGCCTAAGCGTAGCGCGGTACTTGGCGTTATACCGCGTTTTTGGTTTACAAGCTCACTGATGCGCTGACAGGACAGGGCGAGCACATTTAAATCATTTAAATTTAGATCAAACCGGCAAGATAGGAGAGCTGGATAAAGACCATGGCCGATTTGAGATGCGCCGCTTTTGGATTACCGAGAATCTGGGTACACTTGCTGTTAGGCCTAATTGAGAGGAAAATTCATGCCTTTATCTGATACACAGATTGCCAATATCATCTTCAACGAAACACGATCGCTTTCCGGTACAAATATTCAAAGGGCACGCATGAACATCGCCCACACGATCATGAATGCGGATAGTGCGGGAGGGAATAGACCCCGCACCGCACCTGCTGTTGCATCCGTGCCACCGAGCGAAAGAGCCCTATACGCCGATTGCCTTCAGGCTGTGCAGCTCGCTCGCCTAGAACGAAGTCGCGGCACCGACCCAACTAACGGGGGGCGCAACTTCAATTTTCGGGCGAATGCTTCGCGTGCGAACTTCTACAATCTTCCGATTCAAACCCAAGTGGGTCCACTGAACAACAGCTACCCAACCCTTGATTTGCCTTCCGCCGGAATATACGGGAACACGTATGGCCGTTAAATCTGCATTGTGGTTGCTGCCAGTCATATTGGCACCGATGGCGTCGGCAAATGAGCGGCCAATTGACACAACGAAAGGCTGTAAGAGCAATCCAGCCGTAGTAGGCAGTTGCTTTTCTGTCACTGGCCGCATTTCAGTCTATAACGGTTCTCCCGTTATTCGGATTGTTCCAAAGGGAAGTAAGCGGATAATCGGTGTACTTCCTTCCGAAAACGAGCTCATGCCTGCCGACCTGAAGGACCGTGTCAATCTGGACCAAGAGGCCACTGCGGATATGCAGGTGTGTCCGTTCTCAAAGGCTAAGAGGGGACTTATGCAGTTTGTTTGTATTGAGTCGGCAAAGAATATCAAGATCTTGAAGCGATAATCGTAGCCTAGCATCGCGCTCAAGACGATGCGGGGCGTCGAGCATCCCCTGCTACTTCCGGCTGGATGTCGTTCTTGGCGATGATGCAAGCCGTATTCGCAAAGGAAATGCCCCGGCGATTATGGCCAGCATTCGCCACCTTTGCATGAATCCGTTTGAACGTGTGTCTTCTTCTTTTGTTAAATCTGTGAGCCGGGATTTTTTATGTCAAACATCAACAGCGTCTCTGTACCCCAGGGAACTTTATACATCATATCCGCCCCTTCCGGCGCTGGAAAAACCAGTCTTGTTAAGTCATTGGTTGAGAAAACGGCAGGGATCAACGTATCCGTGTCGCACACCACCCGCCCGATGCGCCCAGGCGAACAGGATGGCGTGCATTATCATTTCGTCGATCAGGCCACGTTTGGCGCCATGATCGAGGCTGGGGTCTTCGTCGAATATGCCCGTGTATTCGATAATTTTTATGGCACCTCGCTGACCGGTGCGCTGGATAAAGTGCGCGAGGGTGTCGACGTCATCCTGGAGATCGACTGGCAGGGCGCGCAACAGGTGCGGCAAAAAATTCCGGAGAGTGTCGGCATCTTTATCCTGCCGCCGTCGCGTGCCATCCTGGAGCAACGCCTGCGCGCGCGTGGACAGGATAGCGATGAGGTCATCGCGCGGCGCACGCACGAAGCGGTTACGGAAATGTCACATCACCCCGAATTTGATTATCTGGTGGTGAACGACGACTTCGACACTGCCCTGGCGGACCTGCAGGCCATCGTCCGGGCGCGGCGGCTCAGAATGGCGGCGCAGAGCCGGCGCCTGGAAAAGCTTCTGGCGGACCTGCTGGCGGCTATCTGAAAATACCTGGACGCCATGCGTTGTATCTATAGTATAATTTTAAATATATCAGCCCGATAACCGCTTTAGGAGTCCTGCTTATGGCACGTGTAACCGTAGAAGATTGTCTTGCCAACGTTGATAACCGTTTTCAGCTTGTGCTGGTGGCAGCCAGACGTGCACGGCAGCTCGCCTCGGGCGCTCAGGCTAGCGTTGCGTGGGAAAACGACAAGGCGACAGTGGTGGCATTGCGCGAGATTGCCGCAGGCCGTATAGACCGCACCATTCTGGATGAGGTTGTCGCCGCGGAGCACGCTGGCGTATCCCAGGTCCAGGAAGAGGAGCTACAGGGAGAGGTATAGGCTAATACCTATACAGCGCAACAATAAACACCCCCCCCTCAGCATACGATCTTCCACTTTCCGCCAACGTCGAGACCAACGCTGGCGTTGCTTATGATGGCGCCAAAGCTGGCCCGGCGTTTTCGATAGATGATTTGTGCGTCATGCTCGACACCTATCTCGAGCATGACCAGATAGCCCAGATCCGCCGCGCCTATCAGTTTGGTGAGGCGGCGCATGAGGGGCAGCAGCGCCTTTCCGGCGAGCCCTATATCTCCCATCCACTGGCCGTGGCGCGCATCCTTGCCGAGATGCACCTGGACCACCAGAGCATCATTGCCGCCATCCTGCACGATGTCATCGAGGACACAGGTACGGGCAAGGAGTATCTGACCAGTCAGTTTGGCGAGGAGGTCGCTGAGCTGGTGGATGGCGTCAGCAAGCTTACCCAGATCAAATTCCGCTCCAAGGCCGAAGCCCAGGCCGAAAATTTCCGCAAGATGGTGCTGGCCATGGTGCGCGATATCCGCGTCATTCTGGTCAAGCTCGCTGATCGTCTGCACAACATGCGCACGCTGGGTGCCATGGCACCCGAGAAGCGCCGCCGCATTGCGAATGAGACCCTGGAGATTTACGTCCCCATCGCCAATCGCCTGGGTCTCAACACGATGCGTCTGGAGCTGGAGGAGCTCGGGTTTGCCGCCCTCTACCCGCTGCGCTACCGTATCCTTGCCGAGGCGGTGCGCAAGGCGCGCGGCAATCGCAAGGAAATCCTGCAAAAAATAGCAACAGCCATTGAAGAACGGCTCAGCCAGGAAGGTCTGACGGGGCGTGTCCTGGGGCGCGAGAAACACCTCTACAGTATTTACCAGAAGATGCGCAACAAGCACCTCTCCTTCTCCGAGGTGTTTGATGTTTATGCCTTCCGCGTCATTGTCGACAGGGTGGACGCCTGTTACCGGGCGCTGGGTGTGGCGCACAACCTTTACAAGCCTGTGCCTGGCAAGTTCAAGGATTACATCGCCATCCCCAAATCGAATGGCTACCAGGGTTTGCATACCGTACTGTTTGGACCGTATGGCGTGCCCATTGAAATTCAGATACGCACCGAAGATATGGACAAGGTGGCCGAATCGGGCATCGCCGCGCACTGGTCATACAAGGTGGGCGACAAAGCCGGTGGCGGCGCACAGGCGCGCGCCCGCGAGTGGCTGCGCGAACTGCTGGAAATTCAGAAGAGCGCCGGTAATTCGCTGGAATTCATTGAAAACGTCAAGATCGACCTGTTCCCGGACCAGGTATATGTTTTCACGCCCAAGGGCAAGATCATGCGCCTGCTGCGCGGCGCCACCGCAGTGGATTTCGCCTACGCGGTGCATACCGATGTCGGCAATAGCTGCGTGGCGGCGAAGATAGACCGGCATCTCGCGCCGCTCAGTACCCCGCTAAACAACGGCCAGACCGTCGAAATCGTGACCGCCCCTGGCGCGCAACCAAACCCGGCCTGGCTCAATTTTGTGGTGACAGGCAAGGCGCGCGCCAACATCCGGAATTACCTGAAGAACCTCAAGAGCGAAGAGGCAATCAGCCTGGGCCGGCGCCTGCTGGACAAGTCGCTGGCGGAGTTCAACACCGCCCTCGCCAAGCTGCCGCGCGAACGTTTCGCCGCGGTGCTGGAAGAATTCAAGCTCAAGTCCATTGAAAGCCTGTACGAGGATATCGGCCTGGGCAACCGTATGGCGGCCTTGGTGGCACGCCGCCTGGCACCCTTGGAAAAGGAAGCGATCGAACGCAACCGGGGGATCAAGGATGTTCTGACGCGCTACGTGCCGGGATGGCTCAAAGGAGGCGAGCGCCCCGCGCATCGGCCACTGATGATCAAGGGTACGGAGGGCATGGTGGTGACCTTCGCCAAATGCTGCCATCCCCTCCCGGGCGACCAGATCCTGGGATTTGTCACGGCGGGCAGAGGCATCGTGATTCACACCGAGTCCTGCAAAAATGTCGCGGAATTCCGCAACCGCCCGGAAAAGTGGATCGACGTGCAGTGGGCGACCGGTATCGCCAGCGAATTTCCGGTTGAAATTCGCGTCGATGCACTCAACAAACGTGGTGCGCTGGCCACCGTAGCCGCCGCCATTGCGGAAATGGGCGCCAACATCGACAATGTCAGCATCGAAGAGCGCGACGGCAAATACAGCACGCTCACCCTGATCATCGAAGTACGCGACCGTATACACCTGGCTAAAATCATGCGGCGGGTGCGCTCAATAGATATGGTTGCACGGATTGTGAGGACCAAGGGATGAACAGCGCCAGGACAAGCAAAACAGGGCAAGCAAATGAATGACATAAAACAACTTTGGCATGAATGGAAGAAACTCCCTTTTCCGGCCACGGTTGCCGGAAAAAAGATTGAGGGCTTTGATCCGGCGGAAATTGCGGCCAACGCGTCCCGCTGCATCAACGCTTTTTTCGATGCCAATGGCGCGCTTGATGCCGAGCACGCCGGAATGTTGAGAGCGTGCATGTCGGATATGCAAATCGTAAATCCAAAGTGCGTCGGGGACGCCCAGGTATACTTTGGAAAGCTTTACAGGCTATGCGATCTTGTCTCTGGCCGTCTGCCAGACTGACTGGGTAATTGAAGAAGCATTTGCCGCAGGGGGGCAAACGAAAAAACTATCCAAGCAGCCCTGTTTTCACCGCCGCACAATAGTGCCGCCAATCATTCTCTATTTTCTTGCTGTATTCCATGGCAAGCACGATCAGTTGCGGTTGCCACTGCCTGATTGCTGCAAACGCCATAAGATCGTCAGCGATGGCGGAGCCTTGCTGACCGCTGCTGCGCAGTTGATCCCACGCAACAATCTCCCCCAGGGTTGCCATAACACTCTCCAGGCGTTTCAGCTTCCCATCCCATTGGCTCAGGTTGATCCGGTCTTCGCTGGGCTGCAGCCCTTTTATCACATAGGCCGCATCGTCAATGGACACAGGCTTCAGGAATGCCAGTGAAATGGCTTGTACACGCTGCTGTATCGTAACAATCCGTTCGGCTTCGTTTTTCCATCGAGGCTGAGGCAATGTGAGGTAGGGCTTCAAGCAGGAAGGCATGGCTTGCTTCAGATCCAACAGATAATTGCCGTCTGGTGATCCCTTGCCTTCGATCAGCAGCACATATCTTTCGATGCCAAGGCTGCCAGTGCCTGCGACACGGCGTGCCACATCCCGCAATTTAAAGAACTTGGGGTTGGGTTGCTGGCTCGCGAATTCCGTCATGAATGCGGCGATTTTCTCGCGCTGGGCGTCCGAAACCGGCAACGCCTTTTTCCCATCCGTTCGCAACCGTCTCTTGCCGCGCTGTAGCTTTGTGCGGCGATCAAGAAAGTCTGCGCGCTTGCGCTGTCCCAGACTTTTCAACAAATCCCGCGCCATCCCTTCAGCGGTTTCCCTTTCCACCCAGCGAGCCTTGCCGTCCCTCAATGCGCTCGCATAGGCATCGAGGAAACATCGGCATAGCGTCAGCGCTTGCGGCTTCTTGACATTCAGTGTCTTGGCGGCGATCAATACGCTCACCAGAAAGCGCAGCAGCTCCCATGTGCAGGGTGCGAGAACGGCTTCATCAAAATCATTGATGTCGAAATAAACGAGCCGGTTATCGCCTTTATAACTGCCAAAGTTTTCCAGATGTAAATCACCGCACGTCCAGACGGCAGGCGCGCCGCCCGGCAGGGAAGCATAGGGCAGATCTTCGTAGAACAAATGGCATGTGCCGCGCAGAAAAGCAAAGGCATTGGCGGCCATCGCCTGGTATTTGAGCTTAAGCCGTTCCGGATCGCGCCCGTGGTTAAAGTGACAAATGCGGTCTGCGATAGTTTGGCTGTGCACGACGGTTACCTCAAAGGCGGGTATGAATGGCAATGGGTGCCTGATGCGGCTTTCACTTTGTTTCTATTATTTTAAGTGGCGCATTGCAGGCGGGGCAGTATTTCCATAGCACTAACCGTTCAGGCGGCTCCAACGCCAGGGTAATGTCATTGCAACAAGCCGGGCATCGTCCACAGATTGATACGCTTACGAACCGCAGGCGCAATAAAGAAAATATTTGATACGGCACGAACAGCAAAAGAAAAAACGCATAAAAAAGGTTTTCCCCTGGAATCAACATCAATATCATGCTGATCAATAGGAGTGGCGCGGCCTGCTTCAACCCGAATATCATGCGGCCAGGCAATGTGTGGACGATGTAAAAATAGCTTCCTGAGTTTTCCCGGCCAAGAGCATCATTGCGTATGATCACCTGCTTCTGCTCGGAGCCGTTGCTGAGAAATTTTGATAGCACCTTCTGCGCTCGCTCCAGGACAAATCTTACGCTGCAACAGCCTTCACTTCATTTTCTCAGCCTGGCTTGTTGCTCTCAATGTTATCAACACTCATACAGCCTTGATCAAGATCTTGTGCAAGCTCTACGAGTACCCCGTTGAAAAGGGCGCTTGCTCAGGAAGAAAGTTTTTTCTTTAACAATTCATTGAGCAGCGCCGGGTTGGCCTTGCCTTGGGTGGCTTTCATCACCTGACCGACGAAGAAGCCAAAGAGTTTCTCCTGGCCGCCACGGTATTGTTCAAGCTGCTTGGGGTTGTTCGCGATCACTGCGTCAATGGCCTGCTCGATGGCGCCGGTGTCGGTGACCTGTTTGAGTCCCTTCTTCTCGATGATGGCGTCGGCATCCCCCTCGCCATTCCACATCGCCTCGAACACTTCCTTGGCGATTTTGCCGGAGATGGTGTCGTCGGCGATACGCTGTATCATGCCGCCCAGCATTTGCGCGGTGACGGGGCTGTTGGTGATTTCCAGATTTGCTTTGTTGAGGGAGGCGGAGAGGTCGCCCATCACCCAGTTGGCGGACTGCTTGGCCTCGCCATCGGAGGCCTTCTCGACTGCCTCGAAAAAGTCCGCCAGTTCGCGGCTGGCAGTGAGGACGCTGGCGTCGTAGGGCGTGAGGCCGTATTCGTAGATGAAACGTTCGCGCTTTTCGTCCGGCAGCTCTGGCAGTGTGCTGCGCACCTCGGCGATGAATGCGTCATCCACATCCAGAGGCAGCAGGTCGGGGTCGGGGAAATAGCGGTAATCGAAGGCCTCTTCCTTGCTGCGCATGGAGCGGGTCTCGTCCTTATCGGCATCGTACAGGCGGGTCTCCTGCACGACTGTGCCGCCACTTTCGAGCAACTCGATCTGCCGCTCCACTTCGTAATTAATAGCCTTTTCCACGAAGCGGAAGGAGTTGATGTTCTTGATCTCGGCGCGGGTGCCGAATTTTTCACGCCCCTTGGGGCGCACCGACACGTTGGCGTCGCAGCGGAACGAGCCTTCCTGCATATTGCCGTCACAGATTTCCAGGTAGCGTACCAGCGAGTGGATCTTCTTCATGTAGGCCACGGCCTCTTTGGCCGAGCGCATATCCGGTTCGGAGACGATCTCCAGCAGCGGCGTGCCGGCGCGGTTGAGGTCGATGCCGGTCAGGTCGTGAAAGTCTTCATGCAGCGATTTTCCGGCGTCTTCTTCCAGATGGGCGCGGGTGATGCCGATGGTCTTGGTGGTGCCGTCATCGAGTTCAATTTGAATCTTGCCCTGACCGACGATGGGCAGCTCGTATTGGCTGATCTGATAGCCCTTGGGCAGGTCGGGATAGAAGTAGTTCTTGCGCGCGAACACTGAGCGCGGCGCGATTCTGGCGCCGGTCGCCAGACCGAACTTGACCGCCATGCGCGTCACTTCACCGTTCAGCACCGGCAGCACACCGGGCAAACCCAGGTCCACCGCGCAGGCCTGCGTATTGGGCGCCGCGCCATAGGCGGTGGCAGCACCGGAGAAAATCTTGGTCCTGGTGGCAAGCTGCGCGTGAATTTCAAGACCGATGACAACTTCCCATTCCATTCTCATTCCTCAATGTAATCTCAGCGCAGGCTGGACTGAGCGATTACGAAGTCCAGCATTTTACGAAACAACGTTGGGCTTCATGCCTTAGCCCAACCTTCATATTCTTATTCAAGCCCCGGTGGCACACGGCCGTGCCAGTCCGTCGCCTGCTGATATTTATGCGCGACGTTGAGCAACCGTGCTTCGGCGAAATAATTGCCGATGAGTTGCAGGCCCACCGGGCGCTTGCCGACAAATCCCGCCGGGATGGACATGCCGGGCAGGCCGGCGAGGTTGACGGCGATGGTGTAGATGTCTGACAGATACATGGTGACCGGGTCAGCGACCTTTTCGCCGATGTTGAACGCCACCGTCGGCGAGGTGGGGCCCATGATCACGTCCACCTGTTTAAAGGCCTGGATGAAATCATCGCTGATCAAGCGCCGCAACTGCTGTGCCTTGATGTAGTAGGCGTCGTAGTACCCGGCGGACAGCGCGTAGGTGCCGATCATGATACGGCGCTTGACCTCGGGGCCGAAGCCCTCGCCGCGCGAGCGCTTGTAGAGATCGAGCAGGTCGTGCGGATTTTCGCAACGATAGCCGAAGCGCACACCGTCGAAACGCGACAGATTGGACGAACACTCGGCGGGCGCGACCACATAATAGGTAGGCACGGCAAGCTGGGTGTTGGGCAGGCTGATCTCCACCACCTCGGCGCCCAGCGCGCGGTATTGCTTGATGGCATCGTCGATCACTTGCGCGACCTGTGCATCAAGGCCTTCACCGAAATACTCCTTGGGCAGGCCGATCTTCAACCCCTGAATCGAGTCATTGAGCGTGGCGCGATAGTCCGGCACTGGCATATCCACGCTGGTGGAATCACGCTCGTCGAATCCGGACATTGCCCTGAGCACCAGCGCGCAATCCTCGGCGGTGCGTGCCATCGGCCCGCCCTGGTCGAGGCTGGAGGCAAATGCGATCATGCCGTAACGCGACACCCGCCCATAGGTGGGCTTGATGCCGGTGATACCGCACAGCGCGGCGGGCTGACGGATCGAGCCGCCAGTGTCGGTGCCGGTGGCTACCGGTGCCAAGCGCGCCGCAACCGCTGCGGCGGAGCCTCCGCTGGAACCACCGGGCACGGCGGCGGTGTCCCACGGATTCTTCACTGGGCCATAGAAGCTCGTCTCGTTGCTTGACCCCATGGCGAACTCATCCATATTGGCCTTGCCGACCATCACCATGCCCGCATCCCTCAACTTGGCAACTGTGGTGGCATCATAGGGGGCAATGAAGTTGTCCAGCATCCTGGAGCCACAACTGGTCTTGACGCCCTTGGTGCAGAAGATGTCCTTCTGCACGAGCGGTATGCCGGTGAGCGGCCCGGCAGTACCGGCCTTCAGTCGTGCGTCGGCGACGCGCGCATCGGCAAGAGCCTGTTCTGCGGTCACGGTGACGAGTGCGTTAAGCTGCGGGTTGAACTGCTCGATGCGCGCAAGAAAGATGCGGGTTAGGTGTTCACTGGAATATTCACCTGCATGCAGGTCAGCGGATAATTCGGCGATGGTTTTATTATGCAACATAACTTTCCAATTCAGAGTAGCGGTTTGCGGCTATAACCCATAACCATTTCTTATTCAATCACCTTCGGCACCAGGTACAACCCCGCTTCGACCTGGGGCGCGATGGATTGGAACAGTTCGCGCTGGTTGGTTTCGGTGACAATGTCGGGGCGCAGGCGCTGGCTGGCGGCCAGTGGATGCGCCATGGGTTCGACGCCGGTGGTGTCGACGGCGCTCATTTGCTCGACGAAACTGAGGATGTTCGTCAAATTATTGGCGTAGAGCGGGATGTCCGCATCGTTGATTTCCAGGCGCGCCAGGTGCGCGATTTTTTCTACGTCGGATTTGCTCAAGGCCATAAAAACTTTCTCCGCATTGCGGTTCTACAGTGTAAGTGCGAAACTTACCACACTTACCGGCTTGCTCAAAACCCTCCCGGTTGATAAATTATGGCGTTATTGTTGCATGTATCTCGCCAGCCTCTCTATAACTCCATCATGGAATGAACCATACCTATGTTTAAGCGCTTACGCGGAATGTTTTCCAGCGACCTTTCGATAGACCTTGGTACCGCTAACACCCTCATTTATGTGCGCGGACAGGGAATCGTATTAAACGAGCCTTCGGTGGTTGCGATTCGCCAGGATCGCGGACCGGGCAGTCCCAAGACCATTGCCGCGGTCGGTGCCGAGGCCAAGCTGATGATTGGCCGCACGCCGGGCAACATCACCGCCATTCGTCCTCTGAAGGACGGCGTGATCGCCGACTTCACGGTGACCGAAAAGATGTTGCAGCATTTTATCCACAAGGTGCATGAAGCCCGCTTTTTCCGTCCCAGCCCGCGCGTGCTGATCTGTGTGCCATGTGGCTCGACCCAGGTGGAGCGGCGCGCCATCAAGGAGTCCGCCGCCGGTGCGGGCGCGCGCGAGGTTTATCTCATCGAGGAGCCGATGGCGGCCGCGATCGGCGCGGGCATGCCGGTGGGCGAGGCGAGCGGTTCGATGGTGCTGGATATTGGCGGCGGCACCACCGAGGTGGCCATCATCTCTCTCAACGGCATCGTCTATGCGGCCTCGGTGCGCATCGGCGGCGACCGGCTGGATGACGCGATCATCAACTATGTGCGCCGCAACTACGGTACCCTGATCGGCGAATCCACCGCGGAGCGCATCAAGATCGAGATCGGTTCAGCCTACCCGGGCAAGGAAATCCGCGAGATCGAAGTCAAGGGGCGCAATCTTTCTGAAGGCGTGCCGCGCAGCTTCACGCTCAACAGCAATGAGATCTTGGAAGCATTGCAGGAGCCGCTGGCGGGTATCGTCGGCGCGGTGCGTACCGCGCTGGAGCAGACGCCGCCGGACCTGGGTTCGGACATCGCCGAGCGTGGCATGGTGCTCACTGGCGGCGGTGCGCTGCTGCGCGACCTGGATCGCCTGTTGATGGAAGAAACCGGCCTGCCGGTAGTGATTGCCGAAGACCCGCTGACCTGCGTGGCACGTGGCGGTGGACGCGCGCTGGAGATGATCGACGAGGGTGGCGGCATGGATGTGTTTGCATCGGAACAATAAGGCGTAGGGGCTGCCCCCCGGAGTTGCCCGGACAGGGCAGCTACACAGGGGCTTCCCTGCGAGCCATTACCTGACAAGAGGCACGCCATAAAACCCTTATTTTTACGAGGCCCCTCGCTAGCCACCCGCCTGGTTGTATTTGTGTCTGCCTCGCTGATCATGATGACGGTGGATCACCGCCAGAATTACCTGGAAAGTGTGCGGACGGCTTTGTCGGCGGCCATTTATCCGCTCTACTATGTCGTCAACCTGCCGGTGTCCGCGGGGGGGTGGCTGCAGGACAACTTCACCACTCGCAAATCGTTGATGGCGGAAAATACCCGCCTGCATGCGCAAGACCTGTTGCTCAAGGCCCAGGTGCAGAAGATGGCGGCGCTGGAGATGGAAAACGTGCGCCTGCGCGAGCTGCTGGGCGCCTCCCCAAAGGTGAGCGAACATGTGCTGGCGGCGGAGTTGCTGGCGGTGGATATCGACCCTTATGCACGCAAGGTCGTGATCGACAAGGGCAGCCGTGACGGTGTTTATGAGGGGCAGCCGCTGATTGATGCCCGTGGTGTGATGGGCCAGGTCATCAAGGTTGGTCCGCTGTCCAGCACCGCCATGCTGATCACCGATACCACACACGCCCTGCCAGTGATGGTTACGCGCACCGGCTTGCGGACCATAGCAACCGGTACCGGTGCGGCAGGGTTGCTCGATTTGCAGAACCTGCCCAGCAATACCGATATCAGGCGGGGTGATTTGCTTGTTACCTCTGGCCTGGATGGGCGTTTCCCGCCCAATTATCCGGTCGCGACGGTCACGCTCGTGAAACAGCAGCAGGGACAGTATTTTATCCAGGTGCAGGCCATGCCCAGCGCGCGTCTCGAACATAACCGGGAGGTATTGCTGGTGTGGCCACAGGCCGGGGGGCAGGCGCCAGGGGGGGCGGTTGTTCAGAAGCCAGTAGGCGGAGAGCAGGGACAGCCTCAAGTCACACCCACACCCTCTGCGGCGCAAACCACGCCAGCCAACCCCGGGGCGCCGGGAGGGACAATTACAAAACCTGTTCCCGCTGTTTCACCTCCTGCGGCGACACCTGCACCAGCAGCGCCGCCCCCAAAACCAGCGGTGCCCGCATCCCCACAGCCGTCCTCGGACATCATTGAGTAAACCGGCGCCATGGATCAAACACAGTCCCCCATCAGCGGCTGGTTCATTTTAATGACCCTGTTTGCCGCCTTCGTCCTGACCATTATTCCGTTACCGGTAGAGATCGAGGCGTTTCGCCCCGAGTGGGTGGCGCTGGCGGTCACCTATTGGTGCCTAGCGCAACCCCAGCGCGTCGGAGTGGGTGTGGCGTGGCTGCTGGGAATGATGCTCGATGCCGTGCAGGGGGTGCTGCTCGGCCAGCATGCGCTGGGCATGACACTTATTGCCTATTTTGTTGTCAAATTTCACCAGCGCATACGTGCCTATCCACTTTGGCAGCAACTCTTGATCGTACTGATACTGATTGTCCTATACAAGTTACTGACGCTATGGATTATGGGCATCCTCGGGCGGTCGCCAGACACCTGGCTGTATTGGTCGTCTGCGTTGAGCAGCATGCTGCTGTGGCCCTGGCTGTCGTCCATTCTGCGCAGCCGCAGCGAGACATCGTAGAAATGCAGGGGCGCCTTCCCTGCATGATTTTCATATGACCAAGACCCATCTTAAAGATTATTTCCACGAAAGCGAGATGTTCAATGCTCGCGTGATCGTGGCTATTATTGCCATTCTTGTACTGATGGGGGTGGTCATCGCGCGGCTGGTTTTTCTCCAGATCATCAATCACGCGCATTACACCACGCTATCGCAGGAGAACCGCGTCACCCTCGTGCCTATCCCGCCTCCGCGCGGCATTATTTATGATCGCAATGGTATTGTGCTGGCGCAAAACTCACCTTCCTTCAGCCTGGAAATCACCCCGGACGAGGCGGGCGACATGGATACCACGCTGCGCGAGCTGGGCGGGCTGATTGCACTCAGCGAGCGCGACATCAAGCGCTTTCGCCGGGAGATCGCCCAGAAACGCCGCTTCGAGGCCGCCCCGTTGCGCTTTAATCTGACCGAAGAAGAAATGGCGCGCCTGGCCGTCAACCGTTACCGCTTTCCGGGCGTGGAGGTGGTGGCGCGTATGACGCGCGAATACCCGCTGGGTAGCCTTGCCGTGCATGCCATCGGCTATGTAGGGCGCATCAACGAGGCCGAGCTGAAAAAGCTCGACACCAATTACAGCGGCACCACACACATAGGCAAGCTGGGCGTTGAAAAAACCTACGAGGATATGCTGCACGGCACCGTCGGCGTTGAACAGGTCGAGACCACCGCGCGGGGACGCGCGCTGCGTGTCTTGGGGCGCATCCCGCCCACGGCGGGCAAGAATATTTATTTGACCATAGATATCAGGCTCCAGGCGGCGATTGAGGGTGTGCTTGGTGACCGGCGCGGCGCGGTGGTGGCGATCGAGCCCAAAACCGGCGAGGTGCTGGCCTTTGCCAGTACGCCGGGTTATGACCCCAACCTGTTCGTCAACGGCATTTCCTCGGAGGAATACAAGGCGCTGCAAACCTCGCTGGACAAGCCCATGATCAATCGCGCCCTGCAGGGCCAATATCCGCCCGGCTCCACGGTCAAGCCGTTTTATGCCCTGGCGGGCCTGGAATACAACAAGGTATCGCCTGAAGACACGGTTGCCTGTCACGGCCATTTTCAGCTTCCAGGTGTCGCCCACCAATACCGTGACTGGAAAAAAGAGGGGCATGGCGTTATCAATCTCGAACATGCCGTCGAGCAGTCCTGCGACGTGTATTTCTATACGCTGGCGCTCAAGCTGGGCATAGACAAGATGGCCGAGTTCATGACCCGTTTTGGCCTGGGCCACAAAACCGGTATCGACCTTCCCGGCGAGATGTCGGGCGTAATGCCCTCGTCGGCCTGGAAACGCAAGACCTACAAGCAGCCGTGGTATGGTGGTGAGACCCTGATTGCGGGTATCGGACAGGGTTATGTGCTGACCACCCCCTTGCAACTGGCAACGATCACCGCCACGATAGCCAATCAGGGCGTGCAAATGAAGCCACATATGTTGCACGCAATTCAAGAACCCGGCAGCGCCGTCATCACAAGGCAAAAGCCGCAGCAAAATGTGCGTGTACCCGTGGTCAACGAGGAAAATTGGCGCGCCGCCGTCAATTCCATGGTGAGCGTTGTGCATGGCGGACGCGGCACGGCGTATAGCAGTATAGGGCGCACCGCTACCTATAAAATCGCCGGTAAAACGGGCACGGCACAGGTGGCGGGGATTAAGCAGGGTGCAAAATACAACGAAAGCCAAACCCCGGAGCGGTTACGCGACCACGCACTGTTCGTGGCCTTTGCCCCCGCTGAGGCGCCGCAGATCGCCATGGGTGTCATCGTGGAAAACGGCGGCCACGGCAGCAGCACGGCAGCGCCGGTGGCACGCATAGCGATGGATTATTACCTGAAGGATTTGCTCGGCATGGAATCGGCAGCCAAGGCTCCGGAGGCAAAATCGCCCGTTGAGGGGACAAAAAAGGTTGAACCAACGCCTTCTCCCGCGTCACCAGAGGCCGCTCAGGGAGTTACCCAAGATGAGTGACATTGGAATGGATACACAAAAACTTACAGCTTGGGCCTGGAGCACGTCTCCTGCGTCTGACTCCCGATTGCGATGAACCAAAAAGCCATCCCCGTCTATGCACGGCCCAAGGAGCAGGGTTTTTTGTTCCGGTTATTGCAGCGTATCCACGTTGACATACCGCTGCTGTGCGGCCTGTTGCTGTTGTCGACGGCGGGGTTGGTGGTGCTGTATAGCGCGGGGGGACAGAGCCTGGATGTGCTGATGCGCCAGGTGATGCGGCTCGCGCTTGCCTTTGCCGTGATGCTGGTGCTTGCCCAGGTTCACCCGCAGCACTTGCAGCGCTGGGCACCATGGTTGTTCGGCGCCGGGATACTGTTGCTGGTGGCGGTATTATTGGTGGGCGACATCGGTAAAGGCGCACGGCGTTGGCTGGAGCTTGGGGCTTTCCGCTTTCAACCCTCCGAAATGATGCGTATCGCCGTGCCCATGATGGTCGCCTGGTATCTGGCGAACAGCCCGTTACCCCCTCACCCGCTAAAGCTGATTATCGCCGGCGTGCTGGCGATAGTGCCGACGCTGCTAATTGCCAAGCAGCCTGATTTGGGTACGTCGTTGCTGATTGCCTGTTCGGGGATATTCGTGATTTTCCTGAGCGGTGTGCGCTGGCGCTATATCATATTGGTCGGGTCGCTGGTGGCGGCATTCGTACCCATCGCCTGGTCGCTGATGCACGACTACCAGCGGCAGCGCGTGCTCACCTTCCTCGACCCGGAGAGCGACCCGCTGGGCACCGGCTATCACATCATTCAATCGAAAATCGCCATTGGTTCCGGCGGTTTGTACGGCAAGGGCTGGCTGAACGGCACACAGTCCTATCTCGACTTTATTCCCGAGCGCTCCACCGACTTCATCTTCGCCGTGCTGAGCGAGGAGTTCGGCCTGATCGGCATTCTGGCGGTGCTGGCGATCTATCTGTTCATCGTCATGCGCGGACTGTATATTGCCTCTCAGGCACATGACACCTTCACGCGCCTGCTGGCGGGCAGCCTGATCCTGACGTTCTCCGTGTATATCTTCGTCAACATCGGCATGGTTACCGCACTGCTGCCAGTGGTGGGTGTTCCCCTGCCGCTGATCAGCTATGGTGGAACATCAATGGTGACGGTGATGGCCGGGTTCGGTATCCTGATGTCCATCCACACTCATCGCAAGCTGGTACCGACATGACCAATAACACCAACCTCACGCACGCAAAGGTACGGCCTCTTGCGTTCTTGGCAGCACTGCTGTTCGTGCCCATTCAGCCAGCCCTGGCCGACGGCATTGCGTTGCGCCCCGAAGTACGCCAGTTTGTTGATGACATGGTCACCCGCAACAATTTCAATCGCGACGAACTGATCATGTTGCTCAGCCAGGCTGAAACACGCCCGGAGATCATCGCCGCCATCACCAAGCCCGCCGAGGCCAAGCCCTGGTTTCAATACCGGCAAATATTCCTCAACGAGGCGCGCATCCGGGGCGGCGTGGAATTCTGGGATAAGCACACCGACCTTCTGGCGCGCGCGCAGAGCGCCTACGGCGTGCCACCCGAAATCATCACCGCTATCATCGGCGTGGAGACAGGCTATGGCAAGCGTACTGGCTCTTACCGCGTGCTGGACGCACTCAGTACGCTGGGTTTCGACTATCCGCCACGCAGCAAATTCTTTCTTGGCGAGCTGGAAAACTTTCTGCTGATGGCGCGCGAAGAGAAGCTGGATCCACTTGTTCCACAGGGCTCATACGCCGGTGCGATGGGCATGCCGCAGTTCATGCCCAGCAGTTTTCGCAGATATGCGGTGGACTTTGACGCCGATGGCTCGCGTGACCTGTGGAACAATGTAGCGGACGTGATTGGCAGTGTTGGGTATTATTTCTTCGCCAACGGCTGGCAGCCTGATCAACCTGTGGCGAGCCGGGCGAAGGTCGATGGCGAGAACTTCAAGGCGGTGCTGACCGGGAATATAAAACCCAGTATCAGCCTGGGCAAGCTCAAGGAAAACGGAGTCACCATTGAGGATACCCTCGCCGATGATCAACCCGGCGCCCTGCTTGAGTTCCAGACAGAGACCGGGCCGGAGTACTGGGTTGGCCTGCAGAATTTTTATGCCATTACCCGCTACAACCGCAGCCCCCTGTACGCGATGGCGGTATACCAACTCAGCCAGGAAATCCGTGCATTGCGCAAGGCACGGCGGGTGAGTGACAATAGCGCATCGCCACTGACAGCCAACGCCAAGGATTGATTCGCATGAATATCCGTCCCATGTTGTTGCTTCTTGCTGCATCGGTTTTGTTGAGCGCCTGCGGCACCCTGCCTGACCGGGCAAGAGTACCGGGGGGCGGCGTGATCCCAACGCCGGACAAGGATGGCCCGCCGCCGCGCGGAGCGGTCGATATCGCCTCCATCCCTGATGCCGTGCCGCGTAATGAGCCGCGCAGCAAATTCGGCAATCCGGCGGTATACACTGTGGCGGGCATCAGCTACCGCACCATGGCCAGCAGCGAAGGCCATGTGGAACGCGGCCTTGCCTCGTGGTATGGCACCAAGTTTCATGGCCGCCGCACATCCAGCGGCGAACCGTATGACATGTATAGCATGACCGCCGCCCACAAGACACTGCCTCTGCCCACCTATGTCGAGGTCACCAACCTCAAAAACGACCGCAAGCTGGTGGTGAAGGTGAACGACCGTGGGCCGTTTCATCGAGGCCGCATCATCGACCTGTCCTACGCCGCCGCGCAAAAGCTCGGCATTACCAGCACCGGGCCCGTCGAAATCCGCGCCATTACACCCGGCTCACCGCCCTCCGCGCAAATGGCCACCCAGCAAAGCAGTGAGCCTCCTCCCACCGACGCTCGGGATGCGAAGCTCTACCTGCAGGTCGGTGCATTTGTTGAGCGCGGCAAGGCCGAACAATTGCGTTCGCGCTTACAGGAGCAAGCATCCGGTAATATACAAATCTCCCCTAGCAAAAAAGCGCAAAGCACTATCTATCGAGTGCGCATCGGTCCGCTGGCCAGCGTCGAAG
This sequence comes from Gammaproteobacteria bacterium Ga0074134, assembly GCA_001464965.1. Lineage (GTDB taxonomy): Bacteria > Pseudomonadota > Gammaproteobacteria > Ga007554 > LNEJ01. Next base: position 26,697 of record LNEJ01000057.1, on the reverse strand, counting down.
AGACCGACCAGATGGCCGCCAGGCTCTCTGAGCTGGGGATTCGTGAAAGTCAGGTTGTTAGCGATTGATCATCAGGAGAAACATGATGCGTAGCAGTATAGGAAAATTTGTATTGTTTATGGGTTTGTCCGTATCGTCAGCCGCTTTTGCTGAAGAACACAAGGTTCAAATGTCGAATGGCGGTGACGATGGCGTGATGCTGTTCGAGCCGGGCTATATCAAAGTAAATGTTGGGGACACAGTCACATTTGTAGCGAAAGATCCCGGCCATAATGTCATTTCCTTGCTTGTTCCGGAAGGCGCCAATACCTGGAAAGGCAAAGTCAGCACGAATCTCTCCGTAACCTTGAATAAAGAAGGAGTGTATTTATACGAGTGCGATCTGCATAAAATGATCGGTATGGTGGGCGTGATCCAGGTTGGCAAGCCCGTAAACCTTGAAGCCGCCAAGAAGGCCGCCGCCGAAATTTCCAAAAAAATGGCGATGGGCGGTGAAATTTTCGATGGGTATTTGTCGAAAGTAAAATAAACCTTAAAACCCCTTTCTGTCCACGAAAAACACGAAAGTCACGAAATAAAAAAACATGGATTTCTTCATTAATTCATCAGGTGGGCGGCAAGTAAAATTGCGATATACACGTGAATATTTTCGTGAGTTTCGTGGACAACTGAGTTTTTAGGATGGTGCGGTTATTTATGGCCGCACGCCCTCTTGCCTGAGCGCGCGCTGATTAAAGTCGTCGTCTTTCAAGCCGGTGTTGACCTCCACCTGTTCCATGTCGTAAACGACTGTGGCCTTGTTGAGCATGTTCTGCGCCACAGCCGTTTTCCATACCCAGGCGCCTTTGATTTTCTGCCAACGCACCGTCTGCTTTTTGATCAAGGTACCTTGTTTATCGTAGTAGTCGACGCGGCTTTCCACGCAATCTTCCCAATCCGGCGTCTTGCTGAACCAGCTGACGCGTCTGCCGTATGAGGAGTTGCCTTTGGGGGTGCTCTCCACCAGGTAATATTGCTGGCTTTCCTGGCTGGTGGCGCCCAGGTAGCGGTGCACGTCTTCATCCAGGGCGCGAATGCGCAGGTCTTCGTCGGTATAGCCCCAATCCATGTTGCCGGGGTCGCGCTGGGAGATGCGCCGCGCCATTCGGGTCTCTGGCAGATAAACCCATTGATCCGGCACCTTGCCTTCCGAGGCGTAAGACCAGCGCATGAAGTTGAGGCCGCGGCTGTCCGGTGGATAGGTCATATAGAGGATCGTCTTGTCAATGATGCCATCCTGCCCCTTGTAGTCTTTCCACAGACGCGTGAACTCGGTACTGATTTTTTTCCCGGCAGGGTCGTTGAGGGTGATGCGCAGCCGCGAGCGCTGGTCATCACCCGCGTATTTGTAATAACAATGCTGCACAATCTCGGTGGCGCTGGGCTCGGCGGCGCTGGCGGCGGCTGCGCAGACCATCAAATGCAGGGCCACAGGCAGGGTGATTTTTGGGTTCATGAGTTTCGATGCTTGTTCAGATGGCAACGGGGATTATTCCATAATATGTACCGCCAGGAGAATGGGGTTTTTCAGGAGGCCGTTAAGCGCTACAATATACCACCTGCATATAAACCGTACTGTATCGCCGTTCCATCTTTTTCGCCGTCGCAAACGCTAGAGGAAGTACCCGCTGTGAATGACATGTTTCACTCTCATTTTTCCCGTTTCTCTGCATCCTGTCGTTTGCGGTCATGCAGCCGCTGGTTGATAACCGCCCTGCTGTTGACGCTTGGCACCCTCGGGATCACTGCGCAGGCGCAGGTTCCTCCCGCTCCCCAGATCGTTGCGCGCGGCTATATCCTGCAGGACTTCCAGAGCGGCAGCGTGCTGGCGGCGTTGAACGCCGATCAACGCATGGAACCGGCCAGCCTTACCAAGCTGATGACCGCCTACCTGGTGTTCGATGAGCTGCGCTCCGGCAAGATCAAGCTCAGCGACATGGTCACCATCAGCGAAGCGGCATGGCGCACCGAAGGGTCGCGCACCTTTGCCCAGGTGGGCACGCAAATCTCCGTGGAGAACCTGATCAAGGGCATGATCGTGCAGTCCGGCAACGACGCCACAGTGGCGCTTGCCGAGCAGGTGGCGGGCACCGAGCCGGTGTTCGCCTCGATGATGAACCAGCGCGCGCAAATACTGGGCATGACCAACACCCACTTCATAAACAGCACGGGCCTGCCCGACCCGCAGCACTACACCACAGCGCGCGACCTGGCGACACTGGCGCGTGCCGTGATCCGCGACTTTCCCCAGTATTACAAGTGGTACTCGCTACGCGAATTCACCTTCAACGGCATCACCCAGCACAACCGCAATCTGCTGTTGTACCGCGACCCCACAGTGGACGGCATGAAAACTGGGCATACCGAAAGCGCCGGTTTCTGCCTGGTGTCCTCTGCGTTGCGTGACAAGATGCGCCTGATCTCGGTGGTACTGGGCACAGAGAGCGAAAAAGCCCGCGCCAACGAGAGCCAAACCCTGCTCAATTACGGTTTCCGCTTCTATGAAACGCACCGCGTCTACGCAGCCAATAAACCGCTCACCACCGTGCGCGCCTGGAAAGGCGCAGCCGAAAACCTGCCATTGGGGTTGAGCAAGGATCTCTATCTCACCATCCCGCGCGGCCAGTACAAAAAGCTGGCTGCCTCGATGAGCGTCACACCGCTGATCACCGCCCCGGTCAAAAAGGGCCAGTCCTATGGCACAGTTGCTATCTCCCTTGATGGCAAGGTGATCAGCAAACAGCCACTGGTTGCCCTGCAGGGCATCGAGGAAGGCGGGGTGTGGCGGCGTTTCGTGGATTGGGTATTGTTACTCGTAAAATAACCGGGACCGCACCATGGCCGATCAAATCCAAACCGTTTATCTCAACGGCAAGTTCATGCCCATCGAACAGGCCTACGTGCCGGTGCTGGATCGCGGCTTCATCTTCGGTGATGGCGTCTACGAAGTGATCCCCGTCTACTCGCGTCGCCCATTCCGGCTTCCGGAGCACCTGCGGCGCTTGCAGCACAGTCTCGACGGCATCCGCTTGATAAACCCCCACACCGATGCAGCATGGGCGGATTTGTTTGAACAACTGATCACGCGTAACGAAGGCGAGGACCAGTACCTTTACCTGCAAGTCACACGCGGTGTAGCCAAGCGCGACCATGCCTTTCCCGTGAATGTGCCACCCACCATCTTCATGATGAGCAGCCCACTGGTCACCCCGCCCCAAGCGCTGCGCGCCTCTGGCGTTGCGGCAGTCAGCGCACTGGATAACCGCTGGCTGCGCTGCGACATCAAGGCCATTGCGCTGCTGCCCAACGTGCTGCTGCGCCAACTGGCCATCGACGCCGGGGCCGCGGAAACCCTTCTGCTGCGTGACGGATTTCTCACCGAGGGCGCCGCCAGCAACATCTTCGTGGTGGCCAACAACATCTTGCTCGCGCCACCCAAGACCCACCTAATGCTGCCCGGCATCACCTATGACGTGATCCTGGAACTCGCCGCCGCGCACAGCATTCCCCACCAGGTGCGCGAAATCACCGAACACGAAGTGCGCACCGCCCAGGAGCTATGGCAAACCTCCTCCACCCGCGAGGTCGTACCCATTACCACGCTCGACGGCAAACCCGTGGGCAACGGCAAGCCTGGGCCACTGTTTCATAAAATGTACGCGCTTTACCAGGATTATAAACAGGCCGTACGTGCGGGTGGGGTGTGAGCATAATGTTGGGCACCCCCTGATTCAACCTATTTTTTTAAGTGAGCGGTTTTGGCGCTAATGAACAACTTGGGATAAAGCTTTTTCGTGCCTTTTGTGTTTTTCGTGGATGGTGCGCAATACCAATGAATAACGAGATGTTTTCCGTATGATCAGCGAGCAAGAATCCCCGCTCACATTCCCAACCGAGTTCCCCATCAAGGCAATGGGGCTTGCAAGTGCTGCATTTGAAGCCTTGGTGGTTGAGATGGTCCGGCGCCACGTGCCGGATCTTGGCGAGGGCGCTGTATACAGCCGCGCCAGCCAAAGCGGCAAATACCTCTCTGTCACCGTCACTGTCCAAGCCACCAGCCGCCCCCAGCTTGACGCCATTTACCGCGATTTAACGGCCTGCCCCGAGGTTTTATGGGCGCTGTAATCAGGTAGGGTGGACAAACAAAAAACCGTTTGTCCACCCTACCTGACTTTTTCCGTGAACTCTTCAGCAGTCCTTTCGAGGCGGACCTTATTGATCGCCTCCCGCCTCTACCATTCTGTCATACCAGTATTGCGCCCTCTTTGGGTCACGCTCCAGCCCGAACCACCCATTTTCATAGCCTGCGGAGATAAATTCCATGGCCTTGACCGAGCCGCTTTCGGCTGCGGTGAGATACCACTTCACCGCTTCCTGCTCGTCCATTTTTACGCCCAGGCCGCTATGAAACATCATGGCCATGGTGAATTGGGCATTCGCATCCCCTTCTATCGCCTTGGAGCGGATAATGAGGAACGCCTCATCGTAGTCGCCTTTTATGGCCGCTTTGTATCCATCATTAAGGCTCGCCGTCTGGGCAAGCGGCGCGACGGCTAATAACATGCCGGAAAGCAGGATTTTGGGGAGGCTGGATTTAATAGACACCGTTCGTCTCCAGTAAGATTAGGGTTGGTTAAGGAGTCTCTGCATTATTCGGCGATTCCGGTGGCACACGGATGTGCCGCTCTGAGCATTCCAGGATGGAATTATTCAGAGCTTTTTTAGGTTTTGTTGGCAGGGTGGCAGCGAGGGGCAATATGAGGGTCAGTTGCCGGATAGCATTGTGCTGTCCGCCACCACCACCTTGTTTCTCCCGCTGCGCTTGGCTTCATAAAGGGCCTTGTCGGCGGCCTCGTTGAATTCAGCGGCATTGCCATTGGGCGGAAAGACCGCCATGCCACAACTGAAAGTGACATTAAACTCCCTGCCATCCACCCGATGGCGTATTTGTTCAAAGCTGACGCGAATCTCGTTCATGATGCTTGCCGCGCGAGTGGCATCGGCATCGATGAGCGCCACGGCGAATTCCTCGCCGCCATAGCGGCCAATTATATCGGTTTTGCGCAGGCGCTGCTGCAACAGCCGTGACAGGCTTTTGATAACCCGGTCGCCGGTCGCATGCCCGTAAGTGTCATTCACCGACTTGAAGTGATCAATGTCGATCATGGCAAAGGCAAGCGGGGTATTGCGGCGCTGGGCGAGTCCTGCGGCGTTATTCAATAGTTCCTTGGTGGTGGTATGGTTATAAAGACCGGTCAGACTGTCGCGCGTCATGAAGGAGCGCAGTATGTGGTAACGCCGCGCCCGGTTTGCCACTGCCGAAATCAGGTGGTCCGGCTGGATCGGTTTGACCAGAAAGTCGTCCCCACCTTGACGCATTGCCTCCAGCTGCTTGTTGAGGTCAGTCTCGGCGGAGAGGAATACAATCGGGATGCCGACGTAAGCCTCCTGCTGACGGATCACCATCGCCAGCTCCAGGCCATTGCAGCCGGGCATGTACATATCCAGCAGGATCAGTTCCGGCGCGAATTCGACCAGCGCCCGCATGATGTCCATGGGGTCGGTCACTACCTCTGTGATCATTCCGGCCCCGCGCAGTGTTAGCGCGAAATAACGCGCCAGTGAAGGCGTGTCATCGACGATCAGGATACGATAGGGTGCAGGCGCCTTCTGTGCGGTGAGCGCATCGAGCGCGTCGACCATGGCGCCGATGTCCACCGGCTTGGTGAAATAGCCCGCGCCTCCGGCGCGTACCCCTGCCAGCCGTGCCTCCATATCACCGCGCCCGGACAGAAACACCACGGGCAAGGGAGCTGCGCGGCCTTCCTGTATTTCCATAATGGCATTGGCTCCATTACCGTCTGGCAGCCCCATATCCATGATGAGCGCTGCCGGCATGGCTTGGCGTACCGCTTTCCTGAATTCAGCGAGACTGTGAAAGATACGCGTTGTGTAATTGAAATTACCGAGTTGCAGGGCCAGGTCCTGAGCCAGAAGAGGGTCATCATCGACCAGGTAGATCAGCCGGTGTTCGCCATTATTCTCCGGCACGCGCGGCATTGGAATAGCGGATTCTTGCCCGGCGTTGGCGCCATCCTTGTGGTCGTGCTTGCCCGCAGCTTGTTGCAGACCCTCCAGATAGCCACGGATTTGCGCACGCTGTGCCGTGGTGGGCCGGGTGGCGTGATCGAGCATACCGTTCACGAATGTTTCCAGAGTGCGTGCTGCATCGCTCACGGCTCCAAAACCGAACGTGGCGCCGGAACCCGTCAGTTTGTGCGACAAATAGTGTATGAGTTTAAGAGCTTCGTCTTCTTCCGTCTCACTGCATTTGCCGCCGCACAGCGTCTCCCCCACGGCTTCGATCTCCTGAATCTTGTCAGGCAATTGCGCCGCGAAAGAATCGCGCAGCGCTTGCAGTTTTGCCATTACATCACTAGAGGAATTAGCCATGGGCCTCCTCCCACAGCCGGCGGACAGTGGCGGACAGCGTCATTGGATCAAAGGGTTTGGGTATCACGGCGATCGCGCCCATTTCTTTGTACTGCGCCACCTCATGCGGCTGGACTTTGGCAGTCATGAAGATCACCGGCGTGGCGGCGGTCTGCGCTATGCCGCGCAAGGCCTTGAGTGTGCTCGGGCCATCCATGTCGGGCATCATGACGTCGAGCAGGATCAGGTCGTGACTCAACCCTGGCGCAACTTGAATGGCCTCCCTGCCTGAACTGCAGATTGTTACCGAAAAACCGCCGATGGCCTCAAGGGCGAGTTGGGCCACTGCTTGAATATCAGCTTCGTCTTCCACGTAGAGGATGCGATTTAATACAGGTGTTGTCATCGTGATTTTACCTTGAATACATTAGCCGGCCAGTTCTCGCCATTCCGGTAGATCGAAATAAAATGTGGTACCGACTCCCGATTGTGTTTCAAAGCCAATCTCTCCGCCATGTTTTTCGATAATCGCCTTGCTGATATTCAGCCCCAGGCCGGTGCCGCCTTTTTGCCGTGTATCCGATGCATCGGCCTGCGCGAATTTCTGGAAAATGCGGTGATGGAACTCTTCCGGTATGCCGGGGCCGTGGTCTGTGACACAGATGCGAATCTCCCGCCCATGCCGCGCAACTGAAACGGCCACCACACCGTTGATGGGAGAAAACTTTGCGGCATTGGACAGCAAATTGGCCATCACCTGCATCAGTCTGTCGTTGTCTGCCAGTGTTTTGACGCCGGAAAGATCGCCATCCAGCGTATATTGAACGCCAAATTGTTCAGCATAGGCCAGGTTGGCTTCCAGCGCCTCCTTCATGAGCCGCATGATTTCCACAGGATGAAAATCAAACACCAGTTTTCCTGATTCGATTTTTTCGATATCCAGAATATCGTTGATCAGCCGCACCAGACGTTCACAGTTGTTGTGGGCGATGTCCACCAGGCTTTTTGCCTGCGCAGGGATTTCTCCGGCCACGCCGCCCGCGATCAATCCCAGCGCACCGCGAATCGAAGTGAGCGGCGTTCTGAGTTCGTGGCTCACCGTGGACACAAACTCATTCTTTAGCCGATCCACTTTCTTGCGTTCGGTGATGTCCCGCACAATGCCCGTGAACAGCCGCCGCTCCCCCAGCGTCATCTCGCTCACCGCAAGATCCATCGGGAAGATCGAGCCGTCCTTGCGCCGCCCGGTGACCTCGCGCCCAATACCAATCACCTTGGCTGCGCCACCCCCCATGTAATTGGCAAGATAACCATCATGACCAGCATGATACGGCTCCGGCATGAGCATTTTGATATTTTTGCCGACAACCTCGCCAGGCACATAGCCAAAGATTTGCTCCGCAGCGAGATTGAATGACTCGACGGTGCCTTGCTCATTGATAGTGATTATGCCGTCCAGCACGTTGTCCAAAACGGCGCGGATGCGTGTTTCGCTGGCGCGTAATTCATCTTCGGCCTGTATACGTGGAGTGATATCGGTTGACATGCCGCAAATGGCATAAAGATTCCCGCTGGCGTCATGCAATGGAAACTTAACGGAGATATAGGTATGTAACCCATCGTCATGGGGCACCTTTTCCTCCCACATTAGCGAGGATTTTCCCTCGACAGCTTTCATGTCATTAGCACGCAATGAGTCAGCGATGTCTTTGGGGAAAAGATCGTGGTCTGTTTTGCCCTTTACGGATGTACGGTCAAGATGGCTGAAGCGTTCGTATGCGCTGTTTATTAATAGATACCGGCCTTGCAGGTCCTTGACATAAATTACCGCCGTGGAATTATCCAAAACAGCCTGTAACTGCTGTTGGCTATTTTTCAGTGCCGCTTCTGTTTCTTGGCGTTGCCGGTTATTTTTGTGCGCAGTGATGATGTTGGCGCAGGTGTTAAGCATAGGTTGCAAATATAAAAGCACGTCTTCGTTGTAGCCGCCTGGCCGGTTGGCAATGCCGACCATGCCTGCCATATGACCGCCGCTGTAGAGGGGTGCACCTAAAAAGGCGTTGAGTGCGGGATGGCCTTCTGGAAGTCCACCTCGGCGTAGGTCTGTTGCCGGACTGTTGGCGATGACAGGCAGTTGGGTGCGTAGAACTTCACCGAACAAGGATTTTAGATTGTAAAATTCCAGTCCGTTCGCGCTATTTTTTTCGTAAAATTCCCGCGTTGCTGCATCCCAGGCAATGTTGGTAATGGCGTAGGTATGGAGGTAAGGCTGATTGTCCGCTGTATGCAGTACCTCACCAATGAAACCGTATTCACTATTGGTTAGCGCGAGCAGATCCACCAATAATTCATTAAATATCAGTGAGGTATCGGTGTCCGCAATAAATCGTGCCTGTGCCCGGCTAACGGCATTTAACAGGTGATGGTTGTTGTGCGGCTCATCCTCGGCATCTTTGCGGGTGCCGCCCATATTTTTGAGTGCCCAGGCTTGATGGAGCTGGGTAAGGTTTAGCTCTTGCTGCGCCAGGGCGGCAAGATTTCTTAATGCCTCCCGATCCTGCTCGCTCAAATGTCTTGGTTTATGATCTATGATGCATAGCGTACCCAGCTTGAGACCATCCATGCCAGTCAGCGGTTGTCCGGCATAAAAGCGGACATGTGGCGCGCCAGTGACAAGTGGGTTATCAGCAAAACGCGCATCAAGCAGGGCATCGGGAATGATGAACGTGTCATCGCTGAGAATCGCATGTCCGCAAAAGGAGACGCTGCGCGGTGTTTCCGTTGCGGACAGTCCATAGCAGGATTTAAACCACTGGCGATTTGCATCCACCAGGCTAACCAGGGCGATGGGCACATCAAACAACCGTGCGGCCAGCCGGGTGATCCGGTCAAAACGGTCTTCTGGCGCGGTCTCAAGAATATTCAGTGCGCGCAGCGCGGCAAGCCGCTCGGCTTCGTCGGCCGGTAGTAGTGGTTCCAGCATGAATACTTCCTAGGATTTGGCCGCTGTGAACGCGCCATTATTCCGTCGTTAGATGGTCGTGGGATATGTAGTGCAATACGCGCGCCAATATATTGCCGTATGTCTGGCTGCCCCTGCGGCTCCAATCACCGTTTTAACCTAAAAACTCAGTTATCCACGAAAGTTACGAAAAAAGACGATAATATTCCATTATCTATCGCTATCTTGCCTGCCACCTATCCGGTCAATTGCCGAAGCCATCCCTATATTTTGTGACAACGTGTTTTCATGGACAAAAAGAGGTTTTAAGAATTAAAGCAGCGCTGGCAATTCCTTGGCTAGCGCATTTTTTTCGCTCACCGCTGTGCCGGTCAAGGCGAAGCCGCGCAGTTTGTTGCCGGCATCAAAAAATAGCGCGCGCACGCCGGATCCCAAAACCTCGATTTTCCATTCGCCCATAACACCGGGCGGTGGCGGTGAAACGGCCACGGGATGCGCCGGTGTTTTCACAACCACCGGCATGGGCGGATAGACAACCGGGGTAGGTTCACCCGCCAGGGTTTTGGCCAGCGCGCGCGCGGCGTTCATCAAAGGCATGACGTAGAATAGCACCAGGCCTTCTACTTCGGCGCAATCACCCATGGCATAAACATCCGGCGCGCTGGTGGCAAGGAAGCGATCCACAGCGATACCATGCGCCGTGTGTATGCCCGCGGCACCGGCCAGCATGGTACGCGGACGCAACCCCACACAGGACAACACCGCATCTGCCTCGATGATTGAACCATCAGAGAGTGTAAGACGGTAGCCTTGAGCGGCACGGTCTACCGCGGTAACGGACCTGTCGATGTGCCAGTTGACCCCGATATGCGCTAGGCCCTCCTGCAATGCGTGCCCGGCCGCCTCGGGTAACAGGCGGTTGAGCGGTGCGCTGCCGGTGCTGATGACATCCACGGCGATACCCGCACTGCGCAGGTCGTTGGCGAACTCACAGCCGATCAGCCCCGCGCCGATGATAGCGACATGTTTGGCACCGGCAATGACAGCGCGAAAATGCGTGTAGTCGCCCAGGTCATTCACTGAGATCACGGCATCAGCGGCATCGCCTTTCAATGGGGGTTTGATCACATCGGCGCCCAGCGCAAGCACGAGCTTGGCGTATTCCAGCTCCTGGCCATCCACGGAAATGATATGGCGTGCAGTGTCGATAGCATTCACCCGGCTATATGTCTGGATTACCGTGTTCAGTTGGGCCGCCATTTGTGCGGCGTCAGCCGTGGCCAACTGATCCGGCGTCCGGCCGCTACTCAAGGCATTGGAAAGCATAGGCTTGGAATAAAAGCGCCCGTCATCCGCCGTGATGATCCGCAATGGCGTGTCTTTGTCGAGTTTGCGGAATTCGCGGGCCAGGGTGTAACCCGAAAGACCGCTGCCGACGATGATGATGGGGTTCATGGGATCTCCAGGAGTGATTGCCGTAGATAAACTAAAAACCGCAGATACAAGAACCACAGCGTTCGCAGAGAAAAACCCATCTCCCTGTGAACGCTGTGTTCTCTGTGGCTAACAGCCTTTTTGTAAGATTATGCCGCGATTTCGACCATCTCGAAATCGCTTTTTGTCACCCCGCAGTCCGGACAGGCCCAGTTATCGGGGATGTCCGCCCAGCGGGTACCTGGGACGATGCCTTCGGAAGGCATTCCGGCGCTTTCGTCATAGATAAGGCCGCATACTACACATTGCCACTTCGTCATTGTCTCTTTCCTCTTGAATTTCAGCATTAAGTGAGTGACTTAACCATGTACCTTGGCGAGTGTCGCGCGATAGTGATTGGCGTGGCGCTCCTCAACCTTGGCCAAGGCGGCAAAACGCTTGGCGGCCTTTTCCAGAGTCGCCTGAAAGCGTTGCGCATGCTCGACGGACTCGGCGATTTGTTCGTCAAATTCGCGTACCGCCGCCTCGTTGCTTTCCTGCATCGCCAAGTGCCTGAACTTGGGGTACATCTCTGTGTACTCGTAGGTCTCTCCGGCAATCGCCATATCCAGGCAGCGCGCGGCGTCCATCCGATCCTTGGGGTAGAGCAAATCTAAGTGGCCGAAGGCGTGCTGCACCTCCTGCGCTGCCGTATCTTCAAAGACCTTGGCGGTTTCCTCGTCTCCCTGCGCACGGCAGATTTTGGCGAAGTACATATATTTGATGTATGCCATCGACTCGCCGGCGAAGGCCGCTTCAAGATTCTGGATGGTTATTGAACTATCGTGCTTCATGATTTTCTCCTGGCTATCCAAGTGTGATATCTCATTTTGACTGTGGCCGTAACCACGTGAGACACATATTAGATGCGCAAGAGCGATTAATCTAATTGATCGTTAATATTAATATGATAGTTAATAGCTATCACTTAATGGGACGTGTGCCCGGCAGATCAGAGGCAAGTATAGCCTGCCGGATGGCGCGAATCGCTTCGGGTCGAGTGAAACTGTTACGCCATGCCAGCGCTACACTGCGGGTAGGGACGGGTTTAACAAAGGGGCGCACAGCAAGCAGATTATTGTGCCGGGTGCTTACCGAAGTACCCGGCAGCACGGTGATACCCGCACCGGAGGCCACCATCAGGCGGATGGTCTCCAACGAGCTGCCTTCCAGGGTCTTTTGCAGGCTGCCGGGCACGGCGCTGCCGCGATGGCAGGCCGGGCAAGCGCTCAACACCTGGTCACGGAAACAGTGGCCTGCCCCCAGTAGCAATACCGTCTCATTGGCAATATCCGCCGGTTTGACGGAGGTTTTTTTTGCCAGCGGGTGCCCGGCGGGCAACACCACCACAAAATCTTCATCGTACAGCGGCTGGGTGGCAATGCCAGGCGCCTCAAAGGGCAGCGAGATAACGATCACATCCAGCTCGCCCTGCTGCAAGCGTCCGGCCAGGGCGCCGGTATAATTTTCCTCGATCAGCAGTGGCATGCGCGGCGCGCGCTTATGCAGCACCGGAATCAGGCGGGGCAGCAGATAAGGCGCGATGGTGTAGATCACACCCAGGCGAATTGGAACGGAGAGCGGATCTTCCCCCTGTTTGGCAAGCTCTTTGAGCGTACGCGCCTCGTCCAGCACGCGCATCGCCTGCGCGATGATGCGCTCTCCCGCCGGTGTTACCGTTATTTCGCTGGTGCCGCGCTCGAACAGCACCACGCCCAGCTCATCCTCCAGCTTGCGCACTGCCACGCTTAACGTAGGCTGGCTGACAAAGCACGCCTCCGCCGCGCGCCCAAAATGGCGCTCACGGGCAACGGCGACGATGTAGCGAAGTTCGGTGAGGGTCATGATTGATAAAATTATAGTATAGAGTCGAGAGAGGTTTTTTGCGTTGAAGATAGTGAAAAGACTATTCAGATCTGATTATCGCTGACCGATAAATGTCCACATGGCTATAATTTTCCACATGATTGGCGCGCTGGGGGACGATACTGCCATGCTTGATAGTTGCTATCCCGCTCACTTTTTCATCTTAACATGCACTTTATAATTAGGAGGAGTTCGATGTCCAGTGTGAATCCTTATCAAGCACCTCAGGCTCGGGTAGATGACGTTGCGGAACAGGGGCAGGATTTTGTGTTGGCTGAGCGATCGACGCGTTTGGGAGCGACCCTTCTGGATGTTGCCATGTTGATGGTGCCTGGCATGGCTGCCGCAGTGTCGCTGTCGTCGCTAATAAGGGGGCAGGACGCACCTGCCAGCCAGGCGATGTTTTGGGTTATCGGCATTGCTGTAATAGCAATGCTTGGTCTGTTCATCACCAACTTGCTATTCTGGCATCGTTACGGACAAACCATTGGCAAGCGCATACTCAAGATAAAAATTGTCCGTTCGGATGGAAGCCGCGCGGGATTGCGGCGCATTTTTTTTAGGCGTTACATGCTGCCTGGGTTGATAGGAAACATACCTATTGCCGGTGCGGTGTTTAGTTTGGTGAATGTCTTGATGATCTTCCGCGAGTCACGTAAATGCCTGCACGATAATATCGCCGATACCCTCGTCATAAAAGCCTGATGCTCGACACTCGCCGCGCCATCGAAACACCGGAAGGCGTTACCCTGGACTTGCATATTGCCGGGCCGGTGGTGCGTTTTTTCGCGTGGTGCATCGATTTTCTGATTCGCGGTGTTGTGTATATTATTCTGTCGATGACCCTGGTCAATATGATGGGGCGCTTTGGCCAGGGCATCTTCCTGGTGGCCATTTTTATGCTCGAATGGTTTTACCCGGTATTGTTTGAGGTGTTCAGCAGAGGCGCGACTCCGGGCAAGCGAGTGATGGGCATCACCGTCCTGCAAGACAATGGTGTGCCGGTGGGCTGGTCGGCCTCGATCACGCGCAATTTGCTGCGTTTTGCAGACTTCTTGCCGGTGTTATACGGATTTGGTGTGGCTTCCATGCTCATTAGCCGTGATTTCAAGCGTTTGGGCGATCTGGCGGCGGGTACAATCGTGGTATACCGTTCCATCCCCGATGAAATAGGCGAGCTACCTCCGGAGTTGCCTTTGCCCCCGCGCTATCCTCTGGCGCTGGATCAGCAGCGTGCCGTCATCGCGTTTGCCGAGCGGGCGGTTACCCTCACGCCAGAGCGTGCCAGAGAGCTGGCGAACATGGCTTCGAGCCTGACACATGCCACTGATGATGCGGGGGTGAAGCGGCTATTTGCAATAGCGAATTGGTTGGTGGGCAGGCGATGAGTCCGCAGGAGTTTGTTGCGCGCCATGAGTCCCAATGGGTACGTCTGGAGCAGTTGCTGAGCCGTTTGACAAAGGTGCCGCGCAATAAAAAACAAGGTGATAATGCGCTGCCCGTGATGAAATCCACCGACGAAAATCCTGCGCCCCAGGCCGTTGAATTTCCCGAATTATATCGCCAGGCGTGTCACCATCTTGCGCTGGCGCGCGACCGTCACTATCCCGCCGTGGTTGTTGAACGCCTGAATCAACTGGTGCTAAATGGGCATCAGGTGTTTTATACCGCACGCAGCGGATTGTGGACGAACATCGTACACTTTGCCGCAGCCGATTTTCCCGTCTTGATACGCCAGCACGCCAGACTTTTCTTGCTAGCCGCGCTGCTTTTTTATTTACCCGTGCTGGTGATGGGCGTAGCGGTCTATTTCGTGCCTGAAATGGCCTATACGCTGATTAGCCCCGCGGATGCCACAGCCATGGAGGCGATGTATCGCCCTACGGCGGAGCACATTGGCAGGCCGCGTGACTCAGGCAGTGACTTTCTCATGTTCGGCCACTATATCCGCAATAACATTGGCATTGGCTTTCAAACCTTTGCCGGTGGCATTGTTTTTGGTCTGGGCAGTTTGTTTTATCTCCTCTTCAATGGGCTGTACATTGGAACCATAGCCGGGCATCTTACCCACGTCGGCTATACCGGCACCTTTTATCCCTTTGTGGTAGGACACGGCGCCTTTGAGCTTAATGCCATAGTGTTAAGTGGCATGGCAGGACTCAAGCTGGGCCTGGCATTGCTTTCCCCAGGGCAAATGACGCGCAAACAGGCGCTCCTTGCAGCCGCCAGGATTAGTGTGCGTATTATGTATGGCGTTGTTGCCATGCTGCTTATCGCCGCATTTCTCGAAGCATTTTGGTCATCAAGTGCGACTATTCCCAGCCAGATTAAATATATTGTCGGAGGTGTTTTCTGGTTTTTGGTGATTTTTTACTTTGCAGCGATGGGAAGACGGCGTGCAAATTAACCAGCTTACCCTGGCGCTAAGGCCCCGCAATGCTTATGAGGCTATTGATTTAGGCTTTGTTATGGCGCGCGCCTGTTGGAAACCGTTGTACATTATCTGGTTTTCTCTGCTGTTGCCCTTTTTTGCCCTGCTGCAAATATTTGAGATCGTTAATGCCTGGGTCGTAGCCTTGGTGATATGGTGGTTAAAGCCGCTGTATGATCGCATGGCCCTCTTTGTATATAGCCGCGTCGTATTCGGTGAAACACCCACAGTGCGGGAGGCCTGGCGCGCCGTGCCGGGCTTTTTTAGCACGGGACTGATTTCAGCATTAACCTACCGGCGTTTTGATCTTGCGCGGTCATTCACGCTTCCAGTGTTTCAGCTTGAGGGATTGCGGGGCCAGGCAAGGCGCGCGCGGCAAAATATATTGAACAAAAATACACGCCCCAAGGCAGTCTGGCTGGCCATAGCATGTGTGCACCTGGAAAGCGTGCTGATGTTATCGCTGATGGCCTTTTTATATCTCATGACGCCCCATTCGGCCCAAGGGCAAATCGGAATGTTTTTCTTTAGCAATAACGCCCCTTTATGGTTTGGGCTATTGACCAACGCGATCTATTTTATAGCCATCGGCATCGTTGAGCCTTTTTATGTGGCGGCAGGTTTTGCGTTGTATTTGAATCGGCGCACGCAGCTCGAAGGATGGGATATCGAGTTGGCATTCCACGGCATCGCCGAGAGCGCCAAGTCTTTAGATAAGAGCCGGGCCGCATGAGAGGTCAGGGCAGGCAATGGTTCCGCATGGTGCTACACGCCCTGACTGCCTTTTGTTTCCTGACGGCACTGCCTGTGTGGGCAGAGAATCGGCAGCAGATGCCGGCAGAGATCAAAAAGACCATCACTGAAATACTTGGAAAACCCGAATTCAAAACGCAGGAGATGCAGAAAAAATTGCACTACATGGGCAAGGAGAACGAGCGGGATCAAAGCAGCGACTCATGGGCGCAGGGTGCCGTGGAGTTTATTGGGTATCTCGCTTCATTTTTCGAATTTATATTATGGCTGTGTGCGTTCGCTATCATAGTTTTGGTGATCGTTTATAGAGATCGCTGGTTGAGGCTGTTTTCATCAGCATCACCCTTTTCAAAATCCACCGTCCCCGACGTTTTGTTTGGCCTGGATGTTCGCCAGGAATCCTTGCCCGCTGATATTCCGGGTGAGGCGAGGTCTTTGTGGTCACGCGGCAAAACCACGGAAGCCATGAGCCTGTTATACCGGGGCGCACTGTCAATGCTGATCGTCCGTCACGGCGTTGCCATTTCTGGCAGTGCCACCGAGGGTGAATGCCTGCAACGCGTTAGCCATGCCGCACAAGCTGAGCTTGCACAGTATTTTGGCATGTTGACCCACGCCTGGCAGATAACGGTGTATGCGCACCGCCTTCCCGAAGACGGCGCAGTGCGGGAGCTTTGCGAGGGATTCAATCATCACTTTGAGACAACTACATCATGAATGCGCGCACGCTGATCGTAGGCGCGGTTGTCATTGGTCTGTCGGTGTGGGCGGGATTCTGGTTTTACAATAATTTTAAGTGGGTAGATGAAAAGGTTGATATTGGCTATCAAGGTGAAGCAAAAACAAATTCATTTCTGGCGGCGCAACGGCTAATCGTCGCCTTGGGAGGCACCGCCCAGCCTGTGCGCGGCATGCCCAACATTCCACCGCAGGGAACCACGCTGGTAATGCCAACATTGCGGTATAGCCTGGGGCCAAAGTCTATCGGGACATTGCTGAGCTGGGTCGCCGCAGGCAACCATCTTGTAGTGGCTACTCATGGTGAGTATTACACCGAGGACAAGAAGGATGTTTTGCTC
This sequence comes from Gammaproteobacteria bacterium Ga0074134, assembly GCA_001464965.1. Taxonomy (GTDB): domain Bacteria; phylum Pseudomonadota; class Gammaproteobacteria; family Ga007554; genus LNEJ01. The sequence continues at coordinate 9,662 of LNEJ01000057.1, read as the reverse complement.
GATGCCTTGGGCATTTCCGAAATTAACGCCAAGGCCAAAGGTGACTACAAAGTAAAACATATCAACGCAGAAATATATAAGGTTCCCACCGTTGATATTTCCGGCAACGGTGAGTTATTTCAGGTTGATTTTGATGCCTTACACAGGCTGACAAGCAAACAGGCGGCACTCTGGAAGATCGAGGATAACGCCGGCGCCTATCTTGTGCGGGTGAAGCACGGTAATGGCAGGGTTACCGTAATGAGCGATTATGGTTTTATGGAGAATGATGCTATCGGAAAATACGACCACGCCGCGTTCATGGCTCGCGTTCTTGATGTGCATCCGGACGGTGCAGTATGGCTAGTCTACAGTGAAGACATGCCGTCTCTCCCGCAATGGCTGGCCACGCATGCCTGGCAGGCATTAATCAGTGGTGCGCTATTGCTGATGGTGTGGCTATGGGCGGCGAGCCGCCGCTTCGGCGTGTTGTTGCCAGAGCCGGTCATGGAGCGGCGCAGTTTGCTGGAGCACATTACAGCAGGGGGGCACTTTCTATGGCGGCACGGCGGAGAGTCTGCATTGCTGATGCGCGTACGTGCATCTGTGAAGCAGGCAATATTCCTGCGTTACCCGCGATGGGTAAACATGCCCGATGAACAGTTCTATCGTGAGTTGTCACTACTAAGCGGGTTGAGCACGCAACAGATTCAAAAAGCGCTTGATCTTCCGGTATACGGAAATCAGCACGAGTTTACGAGCGTAATAAAAAACATGGAAATAATAAGGAGAAAGCTGTGACTGAGTCACTCATGAGTGCTGGCGTTCCGCAGGAAAAAATAGATAAAGCCCATGCCATTATCCAGCGCATTCGCACCGAAGTTGGCAAGGCAATAGTCGGCCAGGTTGAAATGGTTGATCAAGTGCTCATCGCGCTGTTCGCGGCTGGCCATGTATTGATCGAAGGTGTGCCGGGACTGGGGAAAACATTGTTGGTACGGGCGATTGCCAAAACCTTTGAAGGTAATTTTTCGCGTGTCCAGTTTACGCCGGACTTGATGCCATCGGATATTACCGGGCATGCCATGTATAACCTTGAAAACGGACAATTCCACGTGCGCAAGGGTCCGGTATTTGCCAATTTACTCCTTGCAGATGAAATAAATCGCGCACCTGCCAAAACCCAGGCGGCCTTACTCGAAGTGATGCAGGAGAATCAGGTGACCATTGAGGGGCAAAGTTATATGTTGGCCCCGCCTTTTATGACGCTCGCTACCCAAAACCCCATCGAGCAAGAGGGCACATATCCCCTGCCGGAAGCGCAGCTCGATCGCTTTTTGTTGAAAGTTTTAATGGGGTATCCCTCGCAGCAGGAAGAAAGACTCATGTTGAATCAAGTGACGTCGGGGCAGGTGGGTGACACGCTCAATGTCAACCAGGTGTCGGCGGTGGTGAATCCCGCGACGATCCAGACTATCCAGCGACTTGTTTCCATGTTGCGCGTAGATGAACGGGTGCGCGATTACGCGGTCAGCATAGTGCGCGCTACGCGCGAATGGCCTGGGATTGCGGTAGGCGCCGGACCAAGAGGCGGCATTGCTTTAATTCGTGCCGCGCGTGCTGCGGCGCTGTTAAAGGGGCGAGATTTTGTAACGCCGGATGATGTGAAAGCCATAGCCCCGGCGGCTTTGAGGCACCGTTTGATATTGGAGCCCGACCTGGAAATAGAAGGCCATGACACGGATGATGTATTAAAGGCCTTGCTCGATAAGGTTGACTCCCCGCGGACATGAAGCCCGCCAAAAACCTTTTCTTGTTGTTATGGCTATGGTTTGCCTTGGCATTGGTCGCGTCCATATTTCCCGTGCTTTCGGCAGTGTGGCTGGTCATGGGTGCCGTAATTATGATCGTCGCCTTATTCGATGGCCGCACCGTTCTGCATATAAAACAACTCTATGCCAGACGCCAGTTGCGCGGCTCCTTGCCCGTGAACGTATGGCGCACCATCAAAGTACGGGTTGCCAACGCCTATAAAAACCCCGTCTCACTTACCCTCTATGACCACCATCCTGCCCAGGCAGAAAGCCGCCATCTACCCCAGGCGATGGTGATACAGCCCGATGGATGGGGCGAAGCAAGCTATCAGGTACGATTGCTGCGGCGTGGCGACCAAAGCTTTGGTGCGACAGAAGCCTTGTTGTTTTCACCATTGCGGTTATGGCAGCGCAAAGTGATGTTGGGGGAACCGCAAGCGGTGCGCGGCTATCCCGATTTTGCGGCGGTAGCAAAGTATGCCTTGCTGGCGACTGATCACCATCTGAGCCAGATGGGCATACGCAAGCGCAGGCGGCGCGGCATGGGGCTGGAATTTCATCAACTGCGTGAATATCGGGACGGCGACACTTTGCGTCAGGTGGACTGGAAGGCCACGTCCCGCATGAATAAGCTGATTTCACGTGAATATCAAGATGAGCGTGATCAGCAGATCGTGTTCCTTTTTGATGGCGGGCGCCGCATGCTGGCTCAAGATGGTGCGCTTTCGCATTTTGATCACGCCCTTAACGCCATGCTGTTGCTGGCGCATGTCGCGCTACGCCAGGGCGATGCCGTGGGCATGATGAGCTTTGCCGGCGAAGAACGCTACTTACACCCAAAAAAAGGAAGCGCCACCTTAAATCAGCTTATGAACCGCCTGTACGACATGCAGCCTATGTTAAAAACCCCTGACTACGTGCATGCGGTGACTGAGTTGATGAAGAAGCTCAGGAAACGTTCTTTAGTGGTGCTTGTGACCAATCTGCGTGATGAGGACAGTGAGGAGCTAATGGTCGCGCTGAATTTGCTCAAGAAGCGCCACTTGGTTCTGCTGGCGAGCCTGCGTGAAATGATCTTAGGCGATACCTTGAGAAAGCCCGTGGATAACTTTAACGATGCCCTAACGCTCGCGGCCACGCACCACTATCTGGGTTCGCGTGAAAAAGCGTTTGAGCAGGTGAAATATGCCGGGGTTTTCAGCCTGGATGTGGAACCGGCAAAGCTGCCTGTGGCAATGGTAAACAGATATCTGGAAATCAAGCGCAGCGGCCGATTGTGATTTTCGCAACGATGCCGCATCTCTCGATGCGAGGCTTTGCACCGGCTTTAAGAAAAGGCTTGGATGTGAATGGTGCCAGGGACGGAATCGAACCGCCGACACGGGGATTTTCAATCCGCATGAAATCATGTTTTTGCCCGTTGATTGCCATTCATGAAAAAGACGGTTTTCAAGTAAAACAATCGGTTAACAAAGTACCCCTGTTTGTTGTGTTGATAAGTATACCGCGCTATACTGCAAAAGCGGTTACATACTGGTTACATGGCGGTTAAAATTCAGGGGGGCAACATGGGAAAGGTGAAAACGATAGTCAAAGCGGTAAAGGTGAAATTGACTGCCGGGCGCATTACAGACTTTCAATGCCCCAAGGATAAAGCGCAAGCCTTCCTTTGGTGCGATGACCCGGCGGGGCTGGCCGTTCGGGCGACCGTCAAGGGTGCAAAGTCCTACATATTTCAAACCAAGGTTAAGGGGCAATCCATGCGCGTCACAATTGGTGATGTGAGCGTGTGGAGTATTTCCGCCGCCCAAGCCGAAGCCCGCCGCCTGCAAATCCAAATTGACCAAGGCAACGATCCGCGCCAGGTGAAGGCCGACAATGAAGCCAACAAGAAAGCGGCGAAGCTGGCCAAGGAAGCGCAAGCCGCCGCGCTGGTGATGCAGGAAGCCCGCGAATCGGTAACGCTGGGCATGGCCTGGCTGGAATATATCGCCGCACGGAAACTGCTGTGGAGCGAAGCACATCATCATGACCACATAAAGGCCATGCAGGCCGGTGGCAAACAAAGAACCCGAAGCCCCAAGCTGACAATGCCCGGCACGCTTGCATCGCTGGCAGCGGTTCGCCTTGTTGACCTGACACCCGACAGGCTGGCCGAATGGGCGAAAGTCGAAAGCACGAAAAGACCGACACGCGCCCGCTTGGCATTGCGCTTATTGAAGGCGTTCTTATTCTGGTGCGCCAGACACCCCACCTATAAGGCAATCATCACGACCAACGCCGCGCAAAGCAGGGATGCCCGCGAAAGTCTGGGCAAGGCAAAACCAAAAAATGATGTGTTACAGCGGGAACAACTACCGGCATGGTTTGCCGCCGTAAAGCAAATCGGAAACCCGGTAATTAGTGCCTATTTGCAAACCCTTTTGCTCATCGGTTCACGCCGGGAAGAATTGGCAAAGCTGCGATGGGAGGACGTGGATTTTCAGTGGAACAGCCTGACCATAAAAGACAAGGTGGAAGGATTGCGCGTGGTGCCATTAACGCCTTACGTGGCGCACCTGCTGGCCTCACTGCCGCGACGTAGTGAGTGGGTGTTCAATAGCCCCACCGCTGCATCTGGACGCCTTACAGACCCCCGTGCAGCCCACCATAAAGCCTGCGCTGTTGCTGGCCTGGATATGACCTTGCACGGGTTGCGCCGTAGCTTTGCCAGTCTGTGCGAGTGGACAGAAACACCCGCCGGAATCGCTGCACAGATACAGGGGCACGCGCCGCAAGGTGTGCGTGAGCAAAACTATATCCGCCGCCCGCTCGACCTGTTGCGCATGTGGCACGTCAAAATTGAAGCGTGGATCTTGGAGCAGGCAGGAATTGAATTTGTGCCCGTGAAACTGGGCTTGCGCGTAGTGGCATAACGAGTTTGCCGCACCTAGCCCGACGGGGCGAAAAGCCGGAAACCTTCACCGGCCTGGCGCGGCTCCTTTTTTGAAGGCTGCACATGAAGGGGGTACAGATTGAGACCCAAGATCACTTATAAACAAGGCCGTAAGCTACGGACTGAACCACACCCAACAAGCGTTGGTTGCTGGATCGGTGATTACGCAAAACCAAAAGGATGCTGAACTCCATCCCGATCTTGCGGATATAATTCAATCCTTTCGTAGCATGTACGAGGATCTTCTTGAGAACCCTTCCACGCGAGATATAAAGGCCACATTACGCGCCCTGGCAAAAGCCGACGATACAGAGGTTTCACAAGCGATAAAACTTATTGACAACTCGACCGAGTGCGAGCTACTGCGCGGCGAGTATCAAATATTTAAAGCAAAACATCCATCCGGGGAATTTAAAGACAGCAATTTTAAATGTCCACCCGACTTGATAAGGGAGGCTGCGGCGGAGGCCTTACGATCCATGCCAAAGCAAACAGGCGGCGCACCAGGGATTGCCGAGATTGATAATTATTTTGCACAGAACCTTGTGGGCTACTGGATAAAATCAACAAAGAGCAAACCTACCATAAATAACAGAGGTGTAAAATTGTCACCATTCCAGAATTTTGCGGCTGGGATGTTTGAGCGTGTAGGACGCACTAGCAATCGTAAAAAGAAAGACTGCATTCCAACAAAGCGATCACCATTGGCCGATCTTTACCGCATATTGCGCAAAGCAATTAAGGCAGAAAAAGAAAAGGGCTTCTGGCCGTTCTGACATCTCACTTATTTTGCATATAAGTCTGGGGGGCAGGTTTTGTCCCCGTGTAGTAGCTTCCTAAATCCATTAACCTGAACCATCCTAAACAACGCCGCAAGGCTAAAGGTGGTTCACTATGAAAACTGTAGCAAGTCCTATTTTCACACCGCTGGAGCAAGTAACCAGCCCAACTGTCCCAACGAGCGCCGGTGCATTTTACCTAAACCGACAGCCGCAAACATTGAGATGTTGGGCCAGCCTTGAGAATGGCCCACTTAAACCGATCCGCATAAATGGCCGCCTTGCGTGGCCAACTGCTGCAATTCGTGCGCTGCTGAGTGGAGGCGTATAATGACCGCCCATAAAAAACCCGCCCCCCGGATGACGCCGGTGGCGGGTTATGGTATTGCGACTGTCAAGTGCAATTATAGCCCATTCAGCAGCAAACTTAAAGCCTTAGTCGTGCGCCTTGCCGTGTGTGGGCTGCTGCCCATTCCTGTTGCGGCCTGGATCATTCGCCGGGGAGGACTGCGCAATGCTTGACGCACCCTCACAATTTCGCGATGCAATCCAATCGGCTGGCCTGACACCCCCGGCAATAATCGAGCCGGACAAGTTCCACAAATTCCCCGGCGAAGGCAAAGGAAGCAGAAACAAGGCGGGCTGGTGCAAGCTGTTTCCTGACGGCATGGGCGGCATCTATGGCGATTACTCGACGGGCTTTTCTACTGACTGGCAGGCGAAGCGTGAAAAGCCTTTTTCACAGTCTGAACGTGAAGCGTTCAAGCGCCATATTGAGGAAGCGAGAAAGCAGGCTGATACCGCCAGAAAAGAACAGCAGGCCGAAGCCCAGACTAAAGCGGTAGCAATCGACAACACGGCACAATCTGAGACAGACGATCATGCTTACCTGATCCGCAAGCGCATTAAATCGCACGGCGCAAAACTGTATCAAGGAAAGCTGGTTGTCCCGATGCGGGCCGAAGGCAAACTTCATTCCATACAATTTATCGGGCAGGATGGAAACAAAAAGTTTTTAGCCGGTGGGCGCGTGGCGGGCTGTTATTTCGGTATCGGCACCATGAAGGGCGCGGCGGCGCTGTGCGTATGTGAAGGCTTCGCAACTGGTGCAAGCATTCATGAGGCGACCGGCTACCCGGTGGCCGTGGCTTTCAATGCCGGTAACCTGCTGGCGGTGACAAAGGCCATGCTCGAGAAATTCCCCGCCCTGCCCCTGATTGTGTGCGCCGATGATGACAGCCAAACCGAGGGCAACCCCGGATTGACCAAAGCAACCGAAGCGGCGCGGGCGGTGGGTGGACTGCTGGCAAAACCCGACTTTGGCACAGACCGACCGGACGGGGCAACCGACTTTAACGACCTGCATCAAGCGCAAGGGCTGGAAGCCGTTAAACGCGCCATAGCGGGTGCTCTGGATTCGGGTAATGCAATGACCCCACATGGACAAACAAACGCAACTGGTGGCCCTGTAGGACTGCACAAGAAGGGCAAGCCTAACCCTTTGCCACAGGTGCAGATAACGTGTGCTGCCGACATCAAGCCCGAAGCAATCCGCTGGATATGGGTTGGGTGGTTGGCGCGTGGAAAATTCCATATTTTTGCGGGCATGGCGGGTACCTGCAAGACCACTATCGCAATCACTATTATTGCAACGATAAGCATAGGTGGGCGTTTTCCAGACGGCACACGCGCACCGGTGGGTAACGTGCTGATATGGTCAGGAGAAGATAGCGCGAAAGATACGCTAGTGCCTAGATTGCTTGCCGCTGGCGCGGATATGACAAAGGTGCATTTTATCGGTGATGTTCAACACGGGGGCGAGGTGCGCAGCTTTGATCCAGCAACGGACATAAGCGCCATGATGGATGCTGCTGAAAGGGTTGGCAATGTTGTTTTGCTACTGGTTGATCCTGTTGTCAACGCGGTTGCTGGGGACAGTCACAAAAACGGCGAGGTGCGGCGCGCATTACAACCACTGGTTGATTTTGGTGAAAAGCTGGGTTGTGCCGTGTTAGGTATTTCTCACTTTTCCAAAGGGACGGGCGGCAAAGACCCGATGGAGAGAGTAACCGGCTCACTCGCCTTTGCCGCATTGGCGCGGGTGGTATTGGCAACGGGCAAGATCAATGAAGGCGGTAAAGTTAAACGGATATTTTGCAGGGCAAAAAGCAACATTGGGATTGATAGCGGTGGCTTTGAATATGACCTGCACCAGAAAGAAATTGACGGTCACAAGGGCGTGTTTTCCAGCTATGTACTTTGGGGGCAAGCGGTGGATGGAACGGCGACTGAATTGCTGGCAGAAAACACCGGAGAAGATGAAAGCGATGGGGCAAGTGTAGAAGCATTTTTGCGTGATGCGCTTGCCGCTGGAGCAGTGGCGCAAAAAGGCATTGAGCAGGAATGCAAAGGCGCGGGTTTTTCGCTTTCGACTATCAAGAGGGCAAAAAAACGGCTGGGTGTAGTATCGAAAAAAGACGGCATGAAAGGCGTTTGGTTTTGGAGCTTGCCCAATGGAAAACACGAAGAGGTTCACGAAGGGGACGAAGAGGTTCAACAAAATAGTGTGAACCCCTTCGGCCCCTTCGGCGGGAGATTTGAACCCCTTCGGGAGGATTCCCCCGCAACCGCTGCACCTAACCCGTCTCACTTGAGGATTTAATCATGGGCGTACCCGAGTTGATTCTTGATCTCCGGCGCAAGGGCTATTCGATTATGGCGGATGGCGGCTATCTGGATATTTCACCCGCTGACAACCTGCCACACGAACTGGTGCAGCAACTCAGGCAAGGCAAGGCTGAGATACTCGTGGAGCTACAGCGGGAAACCCGGCGGCAAAAAGTCATTGCCCTGCTGGAAGAGAACCCCGCTATACAACGGGCGTACTACACCGACACTGAGAGCGACCCGGATCACGTCATTCTGGCGATTGCCATACGCCATGTAGCGACCTGCGAGATGCTGATTGATAGGGCAAAGCATGACCCGTTCAAGCTGATGCAGCTCATCGGACAGCATGGACAGGTAACACATTAAGCGGTTTCCCGGCGCTACCGCACTCAAAGCGCTGGAAATTATAGAAAGGAACACCTTATGAAAACACAGCCATATACCGCCTTACAGGCCACCCAGCGCCATGCTGCGGCCAAGGCTAAACTAAACCGCATCTGCCCGAAGATGGCGGCAAAGGCCCGGCACCGAAGTTTACCCTGACCTATAATGGGCGCACCTGTTAACCGGAGATAAAAATTATGGACATCAATAAGATCAAACAAAAACTAAACTCAAACCCGGAGTTTAACGCGGCCAGCAAACGGCTTGCCGAGTTGCACCAGGAGTTACAGGCGGCACAGCGGGAACATACCGCGTCAGAAGCCAGTTTGCAGGGGAGCTGGGCGACTACGGGTTACAACGATGACAAAGCCCGTGCAGTCATAGAGCGGCGTGATATTGCCAGCGTGGATTCATTGCGCGAGGTTGAGTTGCGTGACAGAGAACGAGTAACGCTTCTTGAACGAGCAATTGAAATGCAAAGCCAGACGGTAAATCAATTGCACAGTGAAATTTCAGGGGCAATCTGCCGGGATCTTCGTGCCGAACATGCAAAGCTAGCCGACGCGATTGCTGAGGCCGCTTTGCAATTAAGGGAAGCCAACCGCCAAGAGACGTCGTTTCGCCACCAACTTGCGGCGATAGGGGTTGAAACCGGGACACTGCCCTTGATGGCCTTCTTGGATTATGAAACAGGAGACGAGCCAGGGTGCGCGTTGAACTACTATCTCGGGAATCGCAAGGCCGCGTAACGGCCAGATGAGCGGGGTGACAATGGGGTCACCCCATGGGGGGGCATGAAACTCTGGGGCTTATGCGCCAAAAGCGTGCGTGCAGTCAAATTTTTGCATTGTCATATTTCGGAAATCAGGAGAAGGTAATGATTACTAAAATTGGTGCTGGACGGCCTAAAAAGTCGGCAAAGTTGAAGCAATTGCAGGGCACTTTTAGGGCCGGAAGAGAGGTGCAAGCGGTAGTTAACCCTATTTCTGTCGCGCCCATCATGCCGGAGTGGCTTACTGTTGAGCAAAGAGAGGTATGGCACGACACGGTAGCGCTTTTGATGCCATTAGGCATGCTTTGCGCCGAGCACGAGGCGATCCT
>LNEJ01000056.1 GCA_001464965.1 Gammaproteobacteria bacterium Ga0074134 | reverse complement strand
GTGGAACCCGAATAGACGCGTCGTTCAGCCGACGCGTATCCGGACTTTCAGTCCGTAATTCCAACCCACCGGCTTTAGCCGGTGGTTGTTGAGTTTTCTTCCCGTTTTTGATGCGTTTTTGCAGTGCCTGGCTCTCGGCATAGCGGCGTAACAGCAGGGTTTTATGTCCACCGCGCTGTTCGTAGCAGCGGGTGCATGTGATATAGCACAGGTATAGTTCTTTGGGGGTGCGGCCTTTATCGAGCAGATCGATTTGCATTTCGTGCACGGGCTGGCGGATGGTGCCGACGTCGCCAGGGTGTAGCCGCGCCCTGAGCTGGAAGGGACTGGGCAAATATTCGATGCGGCGTGAGGGGGAGTCGTTATTTTCCAGCAGCCGGATGAGTTTGCCGCGAAAAGCCCCGGTGGCCATCAGCACGAAGCCGGGCCAGCGTTCTTTTACTTCCAGTTGCTGGATTTCCGCACGCTGCTTGTGCATGTAGAGGTCATACGACAGCGGCATGTGCGCCACCATGGGAATGGGCAGTACATGTACGCATTGCCCGCCAAGATCAATATCTTGTTCGTGCCAGTTTGGGTACTCTTCCGGGCAACCGCATTCCAGGGTCATGGCTTGTTTTTGTAGACCTGTCTGGCGGTGAGAAAGATGTTGGCGAAATAGACCCAAAAGCCGATGCCCATGATGGTGGCTGCTGTGCCGATGGTCGGCTTGTAATAACGATGCACGTCCGGCAGCGCGTCGGGGTTGGTGAGCAGGATATTGCCCTCGATGATGCCGAATATTAACAGTGTCGAATAAAAACAGGTGACGCCAGCGCAGGTCCACCAAAAAGTGTGTTCTACCAGCCGCCGTGAATACAGCGGTTGCCCTGATATCGTGGGAAAGAGGTAGTAGGTGCCTGCCATTAGGAACAGGATAACCCCGCCGACGATGTTCATGTGCGCATGGGCTAGCGGGTCAATCATATGCCCGGGGCCGCTGTGCGGGGTGCCGACAGACTCCAGCCAGGCGCGCACAGGAGGCTGAATTTGGATCACGCCATGCACCGTTCCGATGAAGAGAAAAACGGCTGACATGAGCAAAAATTTGAGGAGGTAACGGTGGTCAGGTTTACTGTCTGCGGTGTCTAGCTGATTGGAAGGCATTATGATAAGAATCCCGTTATGTTGTTGTGATGTTGGGTTGCTTGGGATACACGGGTTTTATTTCCCGCTCCGTCAGGTTTGACGCCGAATAAGCGGGAAAGTTTAGCGAACCCCCGGTTGTCCTGCAAGACAAGTAAAATTGCGCTCAACGCACTTGGGCCTTGCCGCCGCCGCGCGGGTCGCTGGCCGCCAGCACTTTGCCGAGCTTGCGATCCCACAATATGGCTTGCATGTTGCCGTAGGGGCTATCGACCTGCTTGAGGGTATGGCCTAGTTTTTCCAGCGCAGCGGTTTGATTGGCGTCGAACGTGCCGGGTTCGTGTTGCACCATGTCAGGCAGGAATTGGTGATGAAGGCGTTTGACGCCCACCCAGGAGGCCGGATCGTTTCCTGCGGCGAAGTCGAGCGTGGCGAGCAGCACCATGGAGATGATACGGCTGCCGCCGGGGGTGCCGAGGATGGCGACGCCGCGTTCGTTTTCCAGGAAGGTGGGTGTCATGCTCGACAAGGGGCGCTTGCCGGGGGCGATGGCGTTGGCTTCGCCGCCGACCAGCCCATAGACATTTGGCGCGCCGGGCTTGGCGGAAAAATCATCCATTTCGTCATTGAGCAGGACACCCGTGCCGGGAGGCGTGAAGGCAGCGCCGAACGGGAAGTTGATGGAGAGTGTCGCGGCGACGCGGTTGCCTTGGCGGTCCAGCACCGAGAAGTGGGTAGTGTCATTGCCCGCATCGAGCGTGGCCTCGCCGGGAAGGGCGCTGCTGGGTGTGGCTTTGTCCGGGCGTATCGAGGCGCGCAGCCCATCGGCATAGAGCGGATGGGTGAGGCGCCGCAGCGGGACGGTGACGTAATCCGGGTCACCCAGGTATATCGCACGATCACGGTAGGCACGGCGCATGGCCTCGATGATCAGATGGTCGCGGGTGACGGGATCGAGGCGGTTCAGGTCATAGCCTGCCAGGATGTTCAGCATGGTAATCAGCGCCACGCCGCCCGAGGAGGGCGGGGCGGCGGAAGTGATGCGCAGGCCACGATAGTTGCCGGTGAGGGGCTTGCGTTCGATGACGCGGTAGCTGGCGAGGTCTTGCTGCGTCCAGATGCCACCCGCTCCGCGCACGCCGTTGATCAGCTTTTCGGCGATGGGTCCGTCATAAAAGCCCGCCGTGCCGTGTTTGGCGATGGCCTCCAGGGTGGCGGCCAGCTCGGGCTGTTTGAGGATGTATCCCGCGGGCGGGACATCATTTTCGTTCAGGAAGATGCGCGCCGCCGCTGCGGATTTGCGTAGCGCGTCCAGGCGAAGACCGGCCATGCGCCGGTAGGTCTCGCTGATGGCAAAGCCGTTGCGCGCATGGCGAATCGCGGGGGCGAGGCTCTTGGCGAGCGGCAGGCGGCCGTATTTTTGAGCTAGATGCACCATGGCGGCGGGCGCCCCGGGAATGGCGGCAGCGAGGGGGCCATCCACGGAGAGGCTGGGGATGGCTTCGCCAGATGCGCAGGGGGGCGCGGCGCAGGGAGTGGCCTTGCCATCCAGGTACATGTCGCGGTGGGCCGCAAGCGGGGCGCGCTCGCGGCCGTCGATCATCACTTCGTGGTGATCCCTGGCGCGGTGCAGCAGCCAGAAGCCGCCGCCACCCAGGCCGGAGCCGGTGGGTTCCACAACGGCCAGTGTGGCGGTGATGGCGACGGCGGCGTCGAAGGCGTTGCCGCCAAGCGCGAGGATTTCATGGCCCGCATCGGTGGCCAGTGGGTGTGCCGAGGCGATGGCAGCCGCGGGTGGCGAGGCGGCCTGAAGCGGTGCCAGCCAGGCGCTGGCGATGAAAAGGATGAGAAAAGGCCAGCGTTGCAGCTTGGCGTGCCGCCTTAACATGCTTTGCTACCCGGCTTTTTTCGTTAGCCCAAGATATTTGGCGTATAGCGCGTCGCGGCTTTCAACGTGGCTGGGATCCTTGGGGATGCAGTCGACCGGGCAGACCTCCACGCACTGGGGGGTGTCGTAATGGCCGACGCATTCGGTGCACAGGTTAGGGTTGATCACGTAGATCTCTTCCCCTTGGGAGATTGCCCCGTTCGGACATTCCGGCTCACAGACGTCGCAGTTGATGCATTCGTCGGTAATCATCAAGGCCATGTTTTAATACCTCTGTAAATAGCAAGGCAAGATAGTCGAATTATAGCAGCCTTTTGCGCAGCGCAGCCTTGATATCTTCATGCACAAATTCGCTGACATCGCCATCCAGCCGGGCAATTTCCCGCACCAGGCTGGAGGAGATATAGCTGTAATGTTCGGCGGGCATCAGAAACATCGTTTCGATGCCGGGCGCCAGCTTGCGGTTCATGCCTGCCAACTGGAATTCGTATTCGAAATCCGACACCGCGCGCAGGCCGCGTAAAATGACTTGCGCGCCGCGCGCCCTGACAAAGTTGACCAGCAGTGAGTCAAACCCGCAGACTTCAACATTATTAATCCCGGACAGCACTGTCCGCGCCATCGCCACGCGTTCCTCCAGCGTGAAGGCGGGGGTCTTGCTGGTATGAGCGGTCACCGCCACGATCACATGATCAAACAGACGAGCGGCGCGATGCACCAGGTCGCTGTGGCCATTAGTGATCGGGTCGAAGGTTCCAGGATAGATCGCGGTAATGTTCATGCGTATATAGGTATCCTTTGGCGCGGAACAACAGTTTAAGAGATATCTCTCTGACTTGCCCGAGAAAAGGATACAGTTTCGGTCTGGGACGGTAAAGCGGTTTTGGGTAGGTACGTGTGCCCTTACATGGCCCGCCAGGCCATCAGCAGCACGGTGCCGATCGCCACCAGTTCAATTCCCATGACGGCGGCCAGTCCGGCGACGGCTGGCAGGGCAACGGGGCGTGCGGCAGAGCCCCAGACCACGCCGGCCTTGACCAGAAGGTTGCTCACAGCCGCCATGGCAATACCCAGTACTGCGACGGCGGTGGGTATGCTGTTTGATGCGTTGAGTTGTGACAACGCAAGGGTGACGGCATCGACCTCGAAGAGGCCGGATAGCAGGGCGAGGGTGTAGAGGCCGATGGGGCCGAAGCTGTTGAACGCCAGTTGCGCCAGGGCGAAGATCAGGCCGTAAAGCGCGCCAAACTGGATTACCGTGGAAAGCTCCAGCGGGTTGCTCAAGGGGATATCCGTAGCCGCGGTTTTTTTGGCTACCCCCGCAGGTGTTTTTACGGTGTTGCGCCATGCCAGCCAGAGGCCAGTCAGTAATGCGGGCAGCAGTAGCACGGCGGTAATCGGCAGCAGGGCGGGTTGCACGGCGGCTATTTCCACCATCTGGCGCATAAACATGACCATGGCGGCGAGTATAATGCCGCCTGCCAGGCAGGGTGCGAGTTGAGGGCGGTGGTGGCTAAGGCGCGCAAAGGCCAGCGTTACGGCAAGCGAGCTGACCAGCCCGCCAAGCACGGCGACGATGAGCAGGCCGCGTTGCGGCCCAAAGCCTTGTATGACGAAATAACCGATGCAGGCGATACCAGATACCAGTACCATCATCGACCAGACCTGACGCGGGTTGATGTTTAACTCGGTGAAGCCTTGGTCAGGCAGGATGAGATAGACGATCAGCGCCAGCAGGATGAATTTGGCGATGGTGGCCTTGTCAGCCGTCTCGCCACGTTCGGTTTTTTTGGCGGCTAGTACAAGTGTAGCAATGATCGCAATCACCAGTGGTGCCACCCATTCTCCGGTGGCAACCAGCCCGCCCAGCAGCCAGCAGAGCAGTGTCGCGGCTTCCCGGGCAATGCCGGTGGCGCCCGTCATCATGCTGTTTCGTACGAATGCGGCGGTCACCAGCAGGCCCATTATGGCCAGGCCGGTCAGGAATACCGGCTGATTGGGCCACCAGTGGGCGCTTACGAAGCCGCCAATGGCTATCAGCGGTAGTGCAACGATGCCGCTTATGTGTCTGGCATTGTTGTGGGGCGGGGTTTCCTGTTCGAGTCCAATCAGCAGCCCGGTGATCAGTGCGATAATCAGCGGGATGAACCATTCGGGAAAAAATTCCAGCGTGATCATAGAAGGTGAACGTTCCCGGTGTGAGAATCCGTGTGATTCGAGTATAGTTTGCGAGTTTAAAACATATTAATGTCTCACGTGTTATAAAATTTGCCAAAACGGCTGGGGGCAGGTAATGAGAATTCTGTTAAGTAACGATGATGGCTATCTTGCTCCCGGCCTGATCTGTCTGGCGGAAGTGCTGCGGGAGGTTGCGGAAGTTACTGTCATCGCGCCGGACCGGGATCGCAGTGGCGCCAGCAATTCGCTGACGCTGTCACGGCCGATCCGCGCCACGCCCGCGGAGCGCGGATTCATGCGTGTCGACGGCACGCCGACCGACTGCGTGCATCTGGCGATCACCGGCCTGCTGGAGCATGAGCCGGATATGGTGATCTCGGGCATCAATGCCGGGGCCAACCTCGGCGATGATGTGATTTATTCCGGCACCGTGGCGGCCGCGATGGAAGGGCGTTTTCTGGGATTCCCGGCGCTGGCTGTGTCGCTGGCCGGGCATGACCTGCGGCACTACGAAACGGCAGCCAGGGTCGTGAAGGAGCTGCTGGGCCGCTTGCAGTACCATCCATTGCCGGCGGACACTATTCTTAACGTGAATGTGCCTGATGTGCCGTGGGATCAACTTGAAGGCTTCGAGGCGACGCGCCTGGGGCACCGGCACAAATCCGAGCCAGTGATCAGGGCCACCGATCCCCGTGGGCGTGAGGTTTTCTGGGTAGGCCCCGCTGGTCCTGAACAAGATGCCGGGCCGGGCACGGATTTTCATGCCATCAAAAACCGCCGCGTTTCGATCACGCCCATCCAGGTGGATCTGACGCGCTATGCCGCGCTGGACACTGTAGCAAGCTGGCTGGAAGGGTTGAATAAGGCATGAAATCGCATCACCTCGGCATCGGTATGACATCGCAGCGCACCCGCGAACGCTTGATCAATCGTCTGCAAGAGGAGGGTATTCGCAGTGCGATGGTTTTGGATGCAATACGCAGTACCCCCCGCCATATCTTTGTCGACGAGGCCCTGGCCAGCCGCGCCTACGAAGACACCGCTCTGCCTATTGGGCATGGCCAGACCATCTCCCAGCCCTACATTGTGGCGCGCATGACTGAAGTCCTGCTCAGCGGCGGCAAGCTTGATAAAGTCCTGGAAATCGGCACCGGCTCCGGTTATCAGGCGGCGATTCTTGCCCAATTGGTGGGGCAGGTATACAGCGTTGAGCGGATAGACGCTCTGTTGAAATTGGCGCGCCAACGCTTCATGGAACTTGGCCTGCGCAATATCCGTCTCAAGCACTGTGATGGAAAATTGGGCTGGCCGGAGTATGCACCCTATGATGGGATTATCGTCACCGCCGCACCAGCGGATGTGCCTGCAGCGTTGCTGGAGCAGCTCGCCGTGGGCGGGCGGCTCATCATCCCGGTCGGTGCCTCGGGGCGTAATCAAACGCTGCTGTCCATCACCCGCACGGCGGACGGCTATCAGCAGGAAACCCTGGAAACCGTCAGCTTTGTGCCGCTTCTTTCAGGGAGAGATCAGGCGCATTTTTAAACGGCGATGCACCCAGTACTCACGAAGGGCGCAAGGTTGAGCAGGCCTGCGGGAATCATCGCCATCCTGATTCTGGCATGGCTGGTAAGCGCGTGCGGTAACCACGTCTATCACCGTGTCAAACAGGGCGATACCCTGTACTCCATCGGCTGGCAGTATGGCTACGATTACCGGCAAGTGGCCGAGTGGAATAACATCAGGCCGCCCTATGCGATTCACGATGGCCAGTGGCTGCGTGTCGCCCCCTCCCGCGATGGCGCGCCTGTCAGTGAGCTTTCATCCCCAAGCGCTCCCACCCCGGGCCCTGCGCCTGTAGTGGAGGCGCGGGCAAACCGGGGGGTGGTTTTGCCCCAAAAGCCATCTGTGTCGAGCTCCGCCGTAACTACTGCAGCTATCCCGGTGGCTCCTGAGATCAAAGTGATCCCTTTAGTCTCGCCGCCGGTTAATCCCGTGGCTATCGCCCCCCAATTCAGAACGTTCGACCCGCAGAAGTGGCTATGGCCAACCCAGGGTGCCGTGCTGAGCACGTTTTCTGGTGATGCGCCGGGGAAAAAAGGCCTGGATATCGGCGGGCGATTCGGACAGCCTGTTCTGGCCGCGGCGCCAGGGCGTGTGGTGTATGGTGGCAGCGGGCTGGTCGGTTATGGCAATCTGGTGATTATCAAGCATGATGACAATTACTTAACCGCCTATGCCCATAACAACAAGCTGCACGTCCAGGAAGGGGATCAGGTGGCTGCCGGGCAGCGTATCGCCGATATGGGGAAAAGCGGGGCGGAGAGGGTGATGCTGCATTTTGAGATGCGCTTTCAGGGCAAGCCAGTGGATCCGCTGCGTTATTTACCTAAACTCATGCCTTGATCCTAAAAAAACGGCGATTCATCGCAGATCGCACAGAGAATACAGAGGAAAAACATGATCTTGACAAGGTGTGCCGAGTCACACGCTGGGTGTGCTTGTTACGCTAACCCCCTGAATTTCTTTGTTTCTTTCGCGTCCCCCGCAGTTCAATAGCTTTTTCAGGTTGATAGCCGCTAGCAAGACAAGGTAGCATACAAGAGTGCGTTAAAAGTAGGCGGTTCCCTTTTGAGGATATAAAAATATGACCTCTATGGTTATTCCTGTGGTCTCGGGACAGCGCTATCACGCAGACCGCCGCTCCGCAGCTACAGCACCCTTCAGCCGCGCGGCCTGGCAGGGCAGGCGCCGAGGGGCGCGTCGCGCCGGAGACCGGGTGAATTCCTATGTTGACTGGTATGAGCCAGGGTTGTTTTATATCGCCGTGGGAATCCTGCTTCTGTGCTGTGCTGACGCAACGTTCACCCTGCACTTGCTGCAGCTTGGCGCATCCGAGGCCAACCCGTTCATGGCGTGGCTGCTCGAAATAGATACCCAACTCTTCCTTGTTACAAAGTTCGCCTTTACCGCAGCGGGGCTGGTGTTCCTTGTCGCGCATAAAAACTTTGCCGTATTCAGCCTCTTCACGGTGCGCCATACGTTACATGGGCTGCTGTTTGGCTACGCGCTGCTTATACAGTATGAATTGGTTTTGCTGGGGGGGTGGCTGTAGATACGCCGTGCCATCTTCAT
The DNA here is from genome assembly GCA_001464965.1 of Gammaproteobacteria bacterium Ga0074134. Taxonomy (GTDB): domain Bacteria; phylum Pseudomonadota; class Gammaproteobacteria; family Ga007554; genus LNEJ01. The sequence goes on along the minus strand of LNEJ01000056.1, from coordinate 58,599 downwards.
CGGAAAGGATTCCGAGGCCGTCGATTACGAAGACTATTATTGAGGTAAAAGACGATGCTGATGCATAATCCTCCGTCTCCGGGTGAGATACTCAAGACGCTGTGCCTTGAGCCTTTGAATCTCACCGTTACCCATGCGGCAAAAGCGCTAGGTGTAAGCCGCAAAACTTTGTCTGCCATTCTCAACGGGCACGCCGGTATTAGTCCCGAGATGGCTGTGTGCCTCTCCATCGCTTTTGATACCACGGCGGAAAGTTGGCTGAATCAGCAGGTGCAGTAAGGTCTGTGGCAGGTTGAGCAACATCGCGGCGAGCTTCATGTGGCTCGCTTGAAGGCTGCCTGACTGTCTGTGGGGTGTTATCCCCTCCGTTCTGTCGCCCCCAGCGTATTCTGCAACAACGTCGCCACCGTCATCGGCCCCACGCCGCCGGGGACGGGGGTGATCCAGGCGGCGCGTTCGGCGGCGGGAGCGAATTCCACATCACCTACGATCTTGCCATCCGCCAGCCGGTTGATGCCCACGTCAATCACGGTGGCGCCGGGTTTGATCCATTCACCCTTGATGAACCCCGGTTTGCCTACGGCCACCACCAAGATGTCGGCGCGTGCCACATGGCTGGGCAGGTCGCGGGTGAAGCGGTGGCAGGTGGTGACGGTGCAGCCCGCGAGCAGCAGCTCCAGGGACATCGGCCGTCCAACGATGTTGGAAGCGCCTACTATCACTGCCTCTTGTCCTTTGAGGGCTTGCCCGGTGCTCTCCAGCAGGGTCATGACGCCGTGCGGAGTGCAGGGCCGCAACGCGGGCAGGCGCAAGGCCAGTCGTCCGACATTATAGGGGTGGAAACCGTCCACATCCTTGTCGGGGTGAATTCTCTCGATGACGGTTTCGGAGTCGATATGTGCGGGTAACGGAAGCTGTACCAGAATGCCATCGATATCGGGGGCGTCATTCAACTCGTCAATCAGCGCGAGCAGGGCCTTCTGGCTGATGCTGTCGGGCAGGTCATAGCTCCTGGAGATAATGCCGGCCTCAATGCAGGCCTTGCGCTTGCTGGCCACATAGACCTCGGAGGCAGGATTGTTGCCAACCAGGATAACGGCTAGGCCAGGTACGCGCTTGTGGTGCGTCAGACGCTGTTCTACGCCGCGCTTTACAGTCTGCCTGATATCGGCAGCGATTGCCTTGCCATCTATGATCTGCGCCTTCATATCTGAACCTGAATGTGATGAATGTGTCTATTCTACTCGTTGAGGGGATTTCTGTGCTAATCAGCGTGGGGGTTTTTTGTGTAATCCTGCCCGCTGGCGTAAAATCCACCTTTCAGTGAGAGAGAAGCAGGAGTCAGGAAAGTGGCCGGAAAAACCTTGTACGATAAATTGTGGGACGCGCATGTAGTGCGCTGCAATGAAGATGGCACATGTCTGTTGTATATCGACCGTCATCTGGTACATGAAGTGACCTCGCCGCAGGCCTTCGATGGTCTGCGCCTGGCCGGACGCGGGTTGTGGCGCGTGGACGCCAACCTGGCGGTGGCCGATCACAATGTTCCCACCACCGATCGTAGCCATGGCATTGCCGATCCTGTTTCCCGCGTGCAGATTGAGACGCTGGACAAAAATTGCGCGCAGTTCAGCATTACCGAATTCAGGATGAATGATCCGCGTCAAGGCATAGTGCATGTCATCGGCCCGGAGCAGGGCGCGACGCTGCCTGGGATGACCGTGGTATGTGGCGATTCGCACACCTCCACCCACGGCGCCTTTGGCGCGCTGGCGCACGGTATCGGTACCTCCGAAGTCGAGCATGTGCTCGCCACCCAGTGTCTGATCCAGAAAAAATCAAAAAACATGCTCATCAGTGTGGATGGCCAGGTGGGCGCGGGTGTCACGGCCAAGGATGTCGTGCTGGCGATCATCGGCGAAATCGGCACTGCGGGCGGCACAGGCTATGCCATCGAGTTCGGCGGTGAGGCGATCCGTGCCCTCTCCATGGAAGGCCGCATGACCGTTTGCAACATGGCCATCGAGGCAGGCGCGCGTGCGGGCATGGTGGCGGTGGACGACAAGACTATCGAATATGTGAAGGGACGGCCCTATTCCCCCAGCGGTACACTGTGGGGCCAGGCGGTAGCGGCATGGCGAGATCTGCACAGCGATACCGATGCAGTGTTCGACAGGGTGTTGCATATCGACGCCGCGTCGATCAAGCCCCAGGTGACGTGGGGCACCTCGCCGGAAATGGTGGTGCCGGTGGATGGCCGTGTGCCTGATCCCGCCCAAGAGCCTGACGCAGTAAAGCGCGAAGGGATAACGCGCGCGCTGCGTTATATGAACCTGACGCCGGGCATGCCGATCACCGATATCACCATCGACAAGGTGTTCATCGGCTCCTGCACCAATTCGCGCATTGAAGACCTGCGCGCCGCCGCCGCGATTGCGCGCGGCCAGCATGTCGCCAGCAATGTAAAACTCGCCATGGTGGTGCCGGGCTCTGGCCTGGTTAAGCGTCAGGCCGAAGCAGAAGGGCTGGACAGGATTTTTATCGAGGCCGGTTTTGAATGGCGCGAGCCAGGCTGTTCCATGTGTCTGGCCATGAACGCCGACCGCCTGGAGCCGGGCGAGCGCTGCGCCTCTACCTCGAATCGCAACTTCGAAGGCCGCCAAGGCCCAGGCGGACGCACCCATCTCGTCAGCCCGGCAATGGCCGCCGCAGCGGCGGTGACGGGGCATTTTGTGGATGTTCGAGAGCTTGCATAGACCCCTGGTTGAACTTCCACCTCAAGGATGCATTTACCCCCTCTCCCGCAGGGCGGGAGAGGGTTGGGGAGAGGGAATAAGCTGATTCTCCCATTGAGATGGAATTTGAATGATAAATCTTTTCTCTGTGGTTTTTTAGGGCGACACATTCCTGTGCCGCATTAGGCTAGCAGAAGGCGAATGGCATGGATAAGTCACCTATTCTGAATCTTCAAGACGTGGAACTCACTGAGTGGGGCAATGGTGAGCGCTTTGAGGCGAAACTGGGCGCGGTTGCCACGCGACTAGGTGCCAAAAAGCTGGGCTATCGTCTTGTCGTGCTGCCTCCTGGAAAAACCGGCTGGCCGTACCACTTCCACTACGTCAATGAAGAGATGTTTTTTATTCTCGAAGGCATGGCCACTTTGAGGTATGGCGGCAAGGAATACACAGTGCGGGCCGGTGACATTATTTGTGTGCCTCCTGGCCCGGAAACGCCGCATCAATTGACGAATACGTCCAGTGAAGAGACGAGATATCTGGCTGTGAGCACCATGGAGGAACCGGATGTGTTTGAATATCCCGATTCTGGAAAATTTGGTGTGTTTGTGGGTAGTGCGCCGGGCGGCTCAGCCGAAAGGAGGGCGTTTTCAATTTTTAGCCGCAAGTCGTCTGCTATTGATTATTGGGATGGTGAGGAATGAGTGTACCTGCTGGTGATAGTGAGCGTTGGACGTCACATAATACCGCGTTACATGCTTTATGAACGATCTTTGGAGCGAATGTATTCGGGGACTTGAACCTTATACTCCGGGGGAACAGCCCGCCATCCCCCATCTAATCAAGCTGAATACGAACGAGAATCCATATCCGCCGTCACCTATGGCCCTTGCGGCAATCCGGCAGGCAGCTAATGAAGACTTGCGGCTCTATCCGGACCCTGAAGGCCGGGAACTGAAACAGGTGGTCGCAGACATGCATGGGCTTTCTCCTGGGCATGTCTTCGTCGGAAACGGTTCTGATGAAATCTTGGCGCATACGTTTCACGCATTACTGAAGCACAGGCGGCCGGTACTTTTTCCCGACATCAGCTACAGCTTTTACCCTGTGTATTGTGGTCTTTACGGCATTGAATATTCAGCCGTGCCGCTTGATGCCGACCTGCAAGTTCACATCGAAGACTATCTGCGGCCCAACGGCGGCGTGGTCTTGCCGAACCCGAATGCGCCGACCGGCTCCGCTGTTGGGCGTGGTGAACTGAAGCGTTTGCTGGAAGGAACCGATGGCTCTGTCGTTGTTGTCGACGAGGCTTATGTCGATTTCGGTGGCGAGTCGGTAATCCCGCTGGTGGCCGATTTTCCGAACCTGCTCGTCGTCCAGACGCTATCCAAATCACGCTCGCTCGCCGGACTGCGCGTAGGCTTCGCGGTTGGACACCCCTCGTTGATTGATGCGTTGACTCTGGTGAAAAGCTGCTTCAACTCCTATCCATTGGATCGTCTCGCGCTTAAAGGGGCGGTGGCCGCACTATGTGACCAAGAGCATTTTGAATACACTCGCAATCAGGTGATAGCGAGTCGCGAGTGGCTCGCCCACGAGCTTCGCTCCCTGGGCTTCCATGTCTTGCCGTCGCAAGCCAATTTTCTCTTTGCCAGGCATGCGTCACACGATGCATCTGCATTGCAGAAGCGGCTCCGTGAGCGCAATATACTCGTGCGACATTTCGCCAAGCCGCGGATTGACCAGTTCCTGCGGATATCCGTGGGGACGGATGCGCAATGCCAATCCTTAGTCAATACGTTTCGAGACATTCTCTCGACAACTCGTATAGCGAATGCTGTTCCGAATGATACTGATTTGAAAAAAATGTAGGGTGGGTTAGGCACGCAGTTTGTGCCGTGACCCACCGGATGTGCCGCAAGGCACTCATTAAAAAATGTGTTGTGTTGCTACGCAACGTTTGGTGGGTTACGCAAAAAAACGCTAACCCTCTCTACATTTGGCCGCGCCAGTTTGATCAAGAACAGGAGATTATGTGCAATACGTCCTAATTATTCATGAGGTCGAAAATTATCAAGCATGGAAGCACCTTTTCGATCAGGCCGCAGCCATGAGAAAAGAGGCGGGAGAGATCAGCTATCAGCTGTTGAGATACGATAATGACGCAAATAATATCGTCCACTTTTCGCAATGGTCCTCGCTGGAAAGAGCCAGAAGATTTTTTGAATCGCCGGAGCTGGTGGAAATCAGAAAGAAGGCGGGCGTAAAAGCCCCAGACTTTATTTACTTGCAAGCTCTGGAGCATGGGGTGCTATAAGCCTGCCCCCCAGTTAATCAACGCGGGTGATATCCTTAAAATGTGCTCTTGAGTTTCTTGAGAGAATTCCGGAGGAGATGGCTATGAACGCTGTACCGCCTTACACGCTCGATTTTTCTCAAATCAATATGAACGATGTCGCGCGTGTCGGCGGCAAAAACGCATCACTTGGGCAGATGTTCAACGAACTCAAGCCACAGGGCGTGGGCGTTCTGGATGGGTTTGCGACAACGGCCAGCGCCTACTGGTTATTGCTTTCAGAAAGAAATCTAAAAAATAGGCTGCGTGAGATTTTCTCCAGCTTTGACCCCGAAGATGTAAACGAGCTGGCGGTGCGCGGTAGCCAGGCGCGTGCGGCTGTGATGGAGACGCCATTGCCCGAAGCGCTGTGCAGTACGGTTATCGCGGCTTACGAGCAGCTTAGTCAGCGCCTGGGACGGAAGCCGGAACTGGCGGTGCGCTCATCGGCAACGGCGGAGGATTTGCCCGAGGCCTCGTTCGCCGGCGCGGCAGAAACCTTTCTCAATGTGCGCGGGCGCGAGGGATTGCTGTATGCGGTGCATTCATGCTTTGCTTCCCTGTTTACGGATCGCGCAATCAGCTATCGTGCGCGGATGGGATACGACCAGCTCAAAGTGGCGCTTTCTGTCGGTGTCATGCCGATGGTGCGTTCCGATAAGGCAAGTTCCGGCGTGATTTTCACAATTGATACTGAAACGGGTTTTCGTGATGTTGTGGTTGTGACCAGTGCCTATGGGTTAGGCGAGTTTGTGGTGCAAGGCACAGTAACGCCCGATGAATGGGTGGTATTCAAGCCGACCCTGGCACAGGGATTGCGCCCTATCATCGGGCGGCGTCTCGGCTCGAAAGAAAGGCGGTTGGTGTATGCCGACAGCGGCCGCGCTACTCGTGGCGAGACGGTGCCCGCCGAAGAACGCCGCCGTTTTTCTCTCACCGATGACGATGTGTTAACCCTGGCGCGCTGGGCCTGTGTGATCGAAGAACATTATTCAAGCCTCAAGGGGCAGCCGCAACCCATGGATATTGAGTGGGCCAAGGATGGTGTGACAGGTGAACTTTTTGTCGTGCAGGCACGTCCGGAGACGGTTCACTCAAGCAAGTCGCGCGCGGCTACAGCCGAGTATTACCACCTGATTGGCAAACCTGGCGCGCCGTTAGTGACAGGCCAAGCTGTTGGTGAAAAAGTGGCCGTAGGCCGCGTGCGCGTAGTGCAGGATATTTCGGGGCTTTCCAGTGTCCAGCAGGGAGAGATTCTCGTTGCGGAAAGTACTGATCCGGATTGGGAGCCGGTGATGCGTAAGGTTGCGGCGATTGTTACAGATCAGGGCGGGCGTACAGCCCACGCTGCGATAGTCTCGCGCGAATTCGGCCTGCCCTGCATCGTGGGCACTGGAAATGCGACCCGTACCCTGCTGGACGATAGTGACGTTACGGTTTCATGTGCTGAAGGGGCTGAAGGCCACGTCTATGCTGGTCGCATTCCGTTCGAAGTGAAACGGGTCGAGGCGACGGCTGCCGCCAAGACGCGCACCTCGGTGATGCTCACGGTTGGTGACCCCAGCCAAGCCCTGGGGTTGAGCGCTATTCCTAATTCAGGTGTCGGTCTTGCCCGCACCGAGTTTATCATCACCAATCATATCGGTATCCATCCGATGGCGTTGGCGCGCTATCCGCAGCTTGGCGATTCTCAGACGATTCGGAAGATCGCTGCGCGCATCGGAGATGAAAGCCCGCGCGAATTTTTTATACGGCGTTTCAGCGAGGGCGTGGGGCGCATCGCCGCTGCCTTTTATCCCAAGCCCGTTATCGTCCGCACCAGTGATTTCAAAACCAATGAGTACGCGCAGCTTATGGGCGGGCGCGAGTTTGAGCCGGATGAGGAGAATCCGATGCTCGGCTTTCGTGGCGCATCGCGTTATTACGATCCGCGCTACGCCGATGGCTTTGCCCTCGAATGTGCCGCGCTGCTACGCGTGCGGCGCGATATGGGGCTGACCAATGTCAAGGTGATGATCCCATTCTGCCGCACGGTTCAGGAAGCGGCGCGTGTAATTGATGTTATGGCGGCCAACGGCCTGCGGCAAGGCGAGCAGGGCTTGGAGGTCTATGGCATGTGTGAACTACCGGCGAATGTCATGTTGGCAGATGAGTTTCTGCGCATCTTCGACGGCTATTCCATCGGTTCGAATGATTTGACGCAACTGGTGCTCGGAATTGACCGCGATTCGGGAACAATCGCCCATCTTTTTGACGAACGCAATGATGCAGTGCGCAAGATGATCGCTATGGCAATTGACGCTGCCAAGCGCGTCGGAAAGCCAATCGGGATTTGCGGGCAGGCGCCTTCCGATTACCCGGAGTTTGCCGCCTGGCTTGTCGAAGCGGGAATCGATTCGATCTCACTCAACCCCGATACAGCGATTAAAACCGCGCTGGTTATCGCTGCCGCTGAGTCGAAAAGAGTGCAAACATAAGGGAGCTTGAAATGGCGAAATTCTATGATGCGTTAAATGACAGCCTTCGGGATTTTATAGGTAAGCAGCACATATTTTTTACAGGCACTGCCCCAAATAATGGCAGGATAAATGTCTCTCCAAAAGGCATGGATAGCTTCCGCTGTCTTGATGATCGCACAGTGGCTTATCTTGACCTCACCGGCAGCGGTAATGAAACGGCCGCGCATGTGCTGGAAAATGGACGGATGACGATCATGTTTTGCAGTTTCTCCGAAACTCCACAGATACTCAGGCTGTACGGTCATGGTCGTATTGTCAGGCATCGGGGCAAAGAATGGGAAACCTTGCATCCGCTGTTTGGGTCCCTGCCCGGTGAGCGGCAATTGATAGTCATGAAAATAAGCTCCGTTCAGACTTCATGCGGTTATGCCGTGCCATTGTATAAATACGAGGGTGAGCGCGAGACACTATCGCGTTGGGCAGAAAAAAAGGGCGAGCAAGGTATACGAGACTACTGGTGGGATAGAAATCAAACAAGCATCGATGGGCTGCCGACCAATATATTGGCAGACGATTGATGTGATTCTGCTAGTCAATACCCACCATGCCAACATATCCTGGCAAGCTTTTGATATTCTCCATCCATTTTTTTATCGCAGGGTAACCATCTATCGTCACACCTCACTCTCAATAGCCATCAGTTCTTCGCGGGTATTGATATTGTAAAACGCAGCCTGTTGGCCAGAGAAATCGGTAAGCGTGAGCTTCTGGCGTCGCAGCCAGAGTTCGACTTTGTTATCTCCATTGTTGAGATAATCAAGAATACTTGCGGCGAGTTCGCGGCGCAGCAGGGTGAACAGGGGTTGGATGCGCATGCCATCATGTGCGGCACACGCATCGGCAAGTTCGCTCGTGAGCGTGGATGACAGGCGCAACACCAGGTCTGGCGGCAGGAGAGGGGTGTCACAAGGAACGGTGAGGATGTATTCGGTGGTTGCAGCAAGCATCGAGCTGAGAATGCCTGCGAGCGGGCCGGGGTGATCTGGTAGGGTATCGGTAACCACCGGATAACCAAATTCAGTATAACGATCAAGGTCGCGGTTAGCGCTGATAATTATATTTTCTACTTGCGGTTCAAGGGCAGCAATGACATGGGCAACAAGCGGTTGACCGCGTAAGTCAATCAATCCTTTATCAACGCCACCCATGCGGCGGGCCAGTCCTCCAGCGAGAATGACGCCGGTGATGTTGCTGCGTGCTAGTGCAGTCATTTTCCTTCTCACATTAGCCCTTCCCCGCTGAGGGGATGTTTATATTTGTAGGGTGCGTTCCACGCACCATTACCATTGGTGCGTGGAACGCACCCTACATTTCACTTCGTATCGCGAAATGGAATTATGCAAACAATTCCGTGAAGGGAATAAATCTGACCATTTGGCCGCGTTGCACAGTATGCCCTTCGGGGATGATAACCATGCCTTGCGCCCAACTGACTGAAAACAGCGCAGCGGAGCTTTGGTTCGGAAAAATGACGGCGCGGGTTTTTCCGTCATCCGCAGTGGCCAACCGGGCACGCAGGTATTCGCGGCGGTGGCCTGCTTTTGGCCAATCGAAATCTGCTTCTACATGTACGGTTTGCGGAAGCACGTTAATCATTCCCTGGCGGCGCAGAATAAACGGGCGCGCGAACAGGCAGAAGGTCGCAAACACCGAGACGGGGTTGCCAGGCAGGCCGAAAAACGGCGTCGATCCAATGGCGCCGAAGGCGAGCGGCTTGCCAGGCTTCATGGCGATGCGCCACAAGTCAATGTGCCCCAAGCCATCGACGGCGGCCTTGACATGGTCTTCTTCTCCTACGGATACACCGCCGCTGGTGATGACAACATCCGCTTGCCGTGCCGCCGCAGCAAGGACAGTGCGGGTTGCCGCCAGATTATCTGGCACAATCCCCAGGTCGATGATCTCGCAGCCAAGCGTATGCAGCAGGCCTGTGAGAGTATAGCGATTGGCATTGTAGATCTTGCCCGGTGTAAGCGGATTGCCGGGTACGACAAGTTCATCGCCGGTGCAGAATATCGCCACGCGCAGGGTACGATAGACGGGCAGTTGCGCCAAGCCCACCGATGCGGCGAGTCCCATGTCTTGCGGACGCAGCTTTGTCCCGGCCGTGAGTATGATAGTGCCAGCGGCAATATCCTCCCCTGCGTGCCGCACGTTCTGGCCGCTTTTTATCGGGTGCTGGATGATAACCCTATCTTCTTCGACCTGGCAGTGCTCCTGCATTACCACGGTATCGGCGCCGGCCGGCAAGGGTGCGCCGGTGAAAATCCGCGCCGCGGTTCCGGGCAATAAAGGGTGGCCGGGCTGTCCCGCGGGGATGCGTTGCGAGACGCGCAGCCGCGCCTCGCCCTGCGCACTGATATCGCTGTAAGTGAAGGCGTAGCCGTCCATTGCACTGTTGTCAGCGGTGGGTACATTGAGGGTCGATGTTTGGGGTTGCGCCAGAATCCGTCCTAGAGTGTTTGATATATCGGCGTATTCAATCTCATCGACTGGCTGTGCTTTGGTCAAGAGCAATACCAAGGCGTCATCGACACTCATCAATTCTTTTTCAGTGAAGCAAGGGTCAGTCATGGGCGTGGCGATCAATCTTTTTTCAGGCGTGGAAGAAGCTCAATAAAATTGCATGGACGATGACGGCTGTCCAACTGGTGCTGGAGGATATGATCCCATGCGGTGCGGCAGGCGTTGGTCGAGCCGGGCATGGCGAAAATCAATGTGCCATTGGCGATACCGGCGAACGCGCGTGATTGCAATGTTGAGGTCTTGATGTCCTGGTAAGAGATGGAACGGAACAGCTCGCCGAACCCATCAATCTCCTTGTCCAGCAACGGGCGCACGGCCTCGGGTGTGATATCGCGCCAAGTGACACCGGTACCGCCAGTGATGAACACCGCGTTGACACTGCTCTGCGCAATCCAGCCCGACAGAATGGCGCGGATTTTATAGATATCATCTAAAACGATCACTTTCTCAGCAAGAGTGTGTCCTGCCGTGGTCAGGCCTTCAGCCAGAAGCCTGCCGGAGGTGTCCGTCTCTTCAGTGCGGGTGTCGGATACCGTTAGCACAGCGATATTGATGGGGATGATTGTGTCTTGCTTCTGGTCTTTTTTCATGCGGTTTTCTCTGGTGTTTAACCTTGGCACATGGATTGGGCCACGCTAGTCATATTCTCCCGCCTTTGCCCGATCTTGTCACCTTAGCGTGGATGGGTTGTTCCAGAAGAGTGCGAAGTTATCTGATGGCGGCGTATTGTTTTATGCAACGTATTGTATGGCAATAAAATTATTGTTGGCGTAATAAATGCTTCATGCAAGGTGACAGGACCGTAGTGCGTCCTTGGTGAAGAGGAAGTCCATGAGCACCATGAGTTATATCAGTATTATCGAACGTTATCATGAATACCGTGCCGCAATACAGGAATTGCTGGCCTCGATTATCACCGGCATGGCCGATGAACGGCTCCTGTATGATGCGGATACTCAAAAAAAGTCGATACAGTGCCTGGTTCAGCACTATCCCTTCGTGGATCTCCTATATGCATTGGACGCCAGCGGTATTCAAGCCAGTGACAATATCAATACGCACGGAAAAATCATGGCGGCCAGTGACGGCAAAGGAAAGGATCGCAGTCAGCGGCCCTATTATCTGCTGGCGCAGGAAGGTAAATCCGTTGTGGTGACAGAGCCCTATCTGTCCAGCGCAAGCAGAAAGCTGTGCATCTCCACTGCAATGAAGCTATTTGACGAAAAGCAGCAGGTCAAGGGTTATATTGTGCTTGATATCGATCTTGGAGAAACGGTCGAGTTTCTTATGGGAGATACCGGACGGCGGCGTTTTCAGCCCTATTTCAAATTGATTTATATTCTGATTGTGACCGGATTGTTTGCCGTGGTTGCAGCGCTGCTTCATTCCGCGTTTAGTGAAGTGGTATCGCTGCTTTATACCGAACATAATACGCACGAGCTGCAATTAAAACCCTTCAGCGTGATCGTTTTTATTACCCTCGCATTGGCGGTGTTTGATCTCGGAAAGACCACGCTTGAAGAGGAAGTGTTGATGCACAAGGACATCTTCCGCCACAGTTCAACGCGCCGCACCATTACGCGTTTTATGGCGGCGATTCTGATTGCGGTATCGATTGAGTCGTTATTGCTGATGTTCAAATCCGCGCTAGGCGATGGTCATGATCTGGTGCAGGCGGTATGGATGATGCTGGCGGCGGTGGGTTTGCTGGTGGGGCTGGGGTTGTATGTTTTTCTCGGCGCCAAGGCGGAGGCGGTATTGTTGCAATTGCGCAAATGAGTTTGCAGTGTCTGTGATGGGTATGCACCATGGGCGCTCATCAGCAATGGAGTTCTCACCAAAAAAGTGCATGCCAAAACTCCACGGTGAGGGATGGTCTGGAAGATTGTTTTCAATATATTGATTTAATTGTAATTAATTTAAATATATAACGTTGGCATATTGATTGCTCATGCTCTGGTTAGATTCAATTGAATATCACAGATTAATGCGGGACATGCATCAAGATGCGCATCATGCTCGTAGACGAGGATCAGCAGCGAAACGCTTTGCTTCTTCAGGCATTCAAGGAGGCAGGGCATAGTGTTGCCGCTCAAGTTGATCCCGGTGATAACCTGTATGTGCGTGTCCGCGAATTACAACCCGATGTGATTATTATCGATATGGAATCACCGGACCGGGATACTTTAGAGCATATATGTGTAATCAGTCGTGATCAGCCTCGCCCTATAGTGATGTTTACCCATGATGGCGATAGTGAAAAAATCCGTGCCGCCGTGAAGGCGGGCGTAACTGCCTATGTGGTGGGCGGACTCAGTATCGAACGTGTCAAGCCTATAATTGATGTTGCGATGGCAAGGTTTGACGAGTCTCAAGCGCTCAAGCGCGAGCTGGAAAGGACTACTTCAACCCTGGCGGAACGCAAGCATATAGAGCGCGCCAAGGGAGTGGTAATGAAGCAGCGTAAATGCACGGAAGACGAGGCCTTTCACTTGCTGCGCAAGATGGCGATGGATCGTAACATGCGCTTGATTGACGTGGCCAACAGCATTAATACGGCTGCGGATATTCTGGCATAACACTTTTTAACGTGTAGTTACCCAATGGCGGGTTGACATCACAAACACAGGCAAGCCAACGGCGGTTTGCCATGCGGACAACGGCGTCCATTTGTACAGGAAATGTTCCTGTGCGAATGGGCGCTTTTTTTGTGCATTCGAAAATGGGAGTGAGTGAAGATGAGTGATGATGCTGAATTTAAGAAAAAGAACTGTGTAATTAAAAAGGATGGAATGTCGCGCCGCGATTTTCTTAAAACAGGAGGCGCGGTGTTGGGCGGCTTTGCCCTGATGAGCATGGTCTCGCCCGGTATCCGCTCTGGTGCATGGGCCGCAGGTTCGGATGCGCCGGAAAAAAAATCACTCAAGATTGGCTTTATTCCACTTACGGATTGCGCCAGCGTGGTAATGGCTGATGAGCTGGGGCTCTACAAAAAATACGGCCTGGATGTGACTGTTTCAAAAGAAGCGAGCTGGGCTGGAGTGCGCGATAAGCTTGTGAATGGAGAGCTTGACGCGGCACATGTGTTATACGGCTTGATGTACGGCGTACAAATGGGTATCGGCGGTCAGCAAAAGGACATGGCTGTGTTGATGTGCCTGAATAACAACGGACAGGCCATTACCCTATCGAATCAGTCGAAGGCAAAGGGTGTGGTCGATGGCGCATCCTTGAAGAAACTGATTGATAAGATCGAGGGTGAAAAACGTGAATATACCTTTGCCCAGACCTTCCCGACGGGCACGCATGCGATGTGGCTTTACTACTGGCTGGCGGCCTATGGGATTAATCCCCTGACCGACGTTAAAACCATCACCGTGCCACCACCGCAAATGGTAGCGAATATGCGTATCGGAAATATGGATGGCTATTGCGTGGGCGAACCGTGGAACGCGCGGGCCATCTACGACAAGGTGGGTTTCACCACAGCAACTACTCAGGATATCTGGAAAGATCATCCTGAAAAAGTTCTTGGCACTACACTCGAATTTACACAGAAATATCCCAACACTACACGCGCCATGTTGATGGCGGTGCTGGAGGCATCGAAGTATATAGATACCCTTTCCAATCGGCCCGGTGTCGCCAAGACCATTTCCAGCAAGTCATATGTCAATGCGCCGGAGGAGGTTATCGAGGGCCGTTTTCTCGGTGATTACGACAATGGCTTGGGAAGGAAGTGGAAGGACCCGGATTATATGAAATTCTACAACGATGGTGCAGTCACCTTTCCATATCTGTCGGACGGTATGTGGTTTATGACGCAACATAAACGCTGGAAATTGCTCAAGGACGATCCGGATTATCTGGCCATCGCCAAGAAAGTAAACCAGATCGACATCTACAAAGAGGCTGCGGCCCAAGTCAAGGTGCCGGTACCAAAAGATGTGATGCGCGTCAGCAAGCTGATTGATGGTGTCGTATGGGATGGCAAGGATCCGAAGAAATATGCCAACAGTTTCAAAATCAAGGTATGAGGTAGACCGCCATGACTGTAGTAAGCATCAAGCAGGCGCGACTAAATGAGGATTTGTCTTCCACCGCTGAGGAGATTGTGGTGCATAAGGCAATACATGAACCTGTGGCTGCGGATAAACCTGTTGGCTCAGAGCGTAAATCCAGGGTAATAAACATCAAGGCAAGTTTGGAGTTTTTTGTAAAGCGTATTCTGCCGCCGATAATAGGACTGATGCTGTTCGTGATGCTCTGGGAGTTAATCGCTCAGCGTAGTGAAAACCTCCCTGGCCCTATCAAGACCTGGGCCTCGGCAGTTGAGTTGTTCAGCGATCCATTCTATGACAATGGTCCGAATGACAAGGGGATCGGCTGGAATATTCTAAATTCCCTGGAGCGTGTCGGTATGGGCTTTGGCTTGGCGGCCATGATCGGCATTCCACTGGGTTTCATGATCGGGCGTTTCGCCTTTTTCAGCGGCATGGCATCTCCGATTATCAGCTTGCTGCGTCCGGTATCTCCGTTGGCGTGGCTGCCTATAGGGCTGCTGGTGTTCAAGGAAGCGCAGCCGGCTGCAATATGGGTGATTTTCATCTCCAGCATTTGGCCAATGATCATCAATACTGCAGTGGGCGTGAGCAAGGTTCCGCAGGATTACATGAACGTGGCGCGCGTGCTGAACCTGTCGGAGTGGAAGATCTTCACCAAGATCCTGTTCCCGGCGGTATTGCCATACATGATGACCGGTGTCCGTCTGGCGATAGGCGTGGCCTGGCTGGTGATAGTTGCGGCAGAGATGCTGACCGGCGGCGTGGGGATAGGCTTCTGGGTGTGGGACGAATGGAACAACCTCAATGTCGAGCACATCATTATCGCCATTTTCGTGGTTGGCATCATAGGTTTGCTTCTTGAACAGGCACTTTTGCTTATGGCAAAACGGTTTGAATATTGATCATTCGTAATATTAGGTGACCTCGTCATGAATAAATATGTTCAGGTAGAAAAAGTGCAAATGGTTTTTGAAACAAAAAAAGGAAAATTTGTTGCGCTAAAGGATATCGATTTGGGCATTGATCAGGGTGAATTCATTTCCATCATTGGGCATTCAGGTTGCGGAAAATCAACATTGCTTAATCTGGTGGCGGGGTTAATAGATGCTACCGGTGGCGCCTTATTTTGCGCAGGCCGTGAGATTGCAGGTCCCGGGCCGGATCGTGCAGTGGTGTTTCAAAATCATTCTCTGCTGCCCTGGCTGACCTGCTTTGACAATGTCCATCTTGCCGTGGAGCGCGTGTTTGGCCGCAAGGAGGATAAGGCGAGCCTGAAAAAACGCACAAAAGAAGCATTGGAGTTGGTTGGCTTGGGGCACGCTATGTATAAGCTGCCCCATGAGATCTCGGGTGGCATGAAGCAGCGTGTCGGCATTGCGCGGGCGCTTTCGATGCAGCCCAAGGTGTTACTGCTCGATGAGCCTTTTGGCGCGCTGGATGCCCTTACGCGCGCCCATCTCCAGGATGAGTTGCTGCGTATCGTCGCGGCATTGGGCAGCACCGCCATCATGGTGACGCATGACGTGGACGAGGCCGTGCTGTTGTCCGACCGCATCGTCATGATGACTAACGGTCCGGCGGCAACGATAGGCGAGGTACTGGAAGTCAATCTTCCGCGTCCGCGTGATCGCCTGGCATTGGCCGAGGATGCGCGTTACGTCCATCTGCGCGGTGAGGTATTGAAATTCTTGTACGCGCGGCACAAAAAAGAAGCGGCCTAAATTATTTTTTGAATTATTGATTATAACCAGGGGTATGAAACATGAAAAAAAGTATTTATAGCACACTGCTTAATCCTTCCCTTTTCACCGTTCTGGCGGTTGGGGGTATGGCAGCATCCATGCCGGTGGCCTATGCCGCGGATACGCTGGTCGAGGCGCTAAGCAGCGGTAAGGTTTCCGGGCAACTCCGTTATCGCTATGAATGGGTGGATGATGCGACGAAGACCGAGCAAGCGGGAGCGTCGACGCTGCGCACGCGGCTAGGCTATATGACGGGCGATTACCTGAATTTGTCCGGCTTCATTCAGCTTCAGGATGTGCATGTGGTAGGCAGTGAGCACTATAACAGTACGGTGAACGGGCGGACACAATATCCGATCGTTGCTGATCCCGAGGGTGCGCAGGTGCAGCAGGCTTTTTTAAGCTATAAAGGATTGCCTGATACCACTTTCAAGTATGGCCGCCAAGGTATCAATCTCGATAACCAGCGTTTCATCGGAACCGTGGAGTGGCGCCAGAATGCTCAAGCCTTTGACGCCTTTACGGTAACCAATAATTCACTGCCGGACACGACGATATTTTATGGGCATGTGATGAATGTCAGGCGTATCTTTGGGGCGAACAGTACGCAGGGCAATCTTAATATGTCGAGTGAACTGCTGAACATCGCCTATAAGGGATTTACACCGGTATCAATCGTGGGCTATGGATATTTCCTGGATTACGACAAGGAACAGCCCATTTCCAGCACGTTATCCAACAAAACCCTCGGATTGCGATTTGATGGTGGCTACAAACCTGAGTCGATGGGCGTGAAATTTTTATACACTGCGGAATATGCAAATCAAAGCAAATACGCGGGTGGTGCGAGCACGGTGGACGGTTACTACACCAACCTGATGGCGGGCGTCGATGTCAGTGATGTGCAAATCAAGCTGAACCATGAGGTGTTGAGCGGTGACGGCACCTATGGTTTTTCTACGCCACTGGCCACGCTGCATGCCTTTAACGGTTGGGCGGACAAGTTTTTAGCCACGCCAAGAGATGGGATTAAAGATACCTTTCTGAGCGCCAGCACGATTCTCGGTGGTGTCAACCTGACGGCTGTTTATCGTAAGTATACTTCCGATAATCTCGGTTATGACTATGGCTCCGAATGGAATCTGCAGGCGGCGAAGAAGATTAATAAGTCATTGGTGCTTACCGCCAAATATGCCGCCTATAGCGCGGACGATAATGCAAACAATGTGGCGCGCAACACGTCAACCCTGGCCAAAGACATCGACAAGTTCTGGCTGATGGCAGACGTGCAGTTTTGATGTTGTGAAAGGTGGGGCGGCATCATGGGGACGAGGATGTCAAATCCACGCCCAGCCGCCGGGCGACTTCTTCGTAGGCTTCGATGACATTACCCAAATCCTGGCGGAAGCGGTCCTTGTCGAGCTTTTTACGTGTTGCGGCGTCCCACAGGCGGCAGCCGTCGGGGCTGAATTCGTCGCCTAGCACTACCTCACCATGGAAACGGCCGAACTCCAGCTTGTAGTCCACCAGCAGGATATCCGCCTCCAGAAAGATGGTTTTGAGGACATAATTGGCGCGGAAGGTGAGGTCTTTCATGCGCGCGACTTCCGCGTCCGTTGCCCAGTTGAAGGACCTGATATGGTATTCATTTACCATCGGGTCATGCAGGGCATCGTTTTTGAGGAAAAATTCGAGGGTTGCCGGTGACAATTCCGTGCCTTCGGGTATGCCCAGCCGTCTGCAAAGGCTCCCTGCGGCGATGTTGCGCACAACGCATTCGATGGGAATCATCTCCAGTTTCTTAACCAGGGATTCATTGTCGGACAGGAGGCAATCGAAATGCGTGGGCACACCCGCTTCCGCCAATTTTCCCATGATAAAGGCATTGAATTTGTTATTGACAATGCCCTTGCGCGCCAGTTGGACGATCTTCTGTCCGTCAAAAGCGGATGTGTCATCACGAAAGTGCATAATCACCCGGTCCGCGTCATCGGTGGCGTAAACTGTTTTGGCCTTGCCGGAATAGAGTTCAGCTAGTTTTTGCATTGCATGTTCTCGTAAATTTGAAAAGATACTATTTTTGGAATTCACAAAATATCACGCCACGCCAGGCCGCTGTCCTGTTCTGCGATGGCTATCCAGTCCGGCTCGCAACCCATAGCCCTTGAGAGTGCCGCGCGCGCCAGATCTGGCGTATTGTTTTTTGCGCTCAGATGCGCCGCCACGAGGTGTTGCAGCCGCGAGCAATCCAGTTGTTCCAGCAGTTCCGCGGCTTGTATATTGCTCAGATGCCCATAGGGGCCGCCGACGCGCTGCTTCAGTTTTTTTGAGTATTCGCCGTTCGCAAGCATGTCAATGTCGTAATTGCTTTCCAGCATCAGCGCGTCACAGCCCGTCAGGTGCTGCTCGATATGCGGCATGCTGCGGCCGATATCCGTCAACATGCCAAGACGGCGCGCGCCGTCGCTAAAGACGAAGTGCGTAGGCTCGCGCGCGTCATGCGGCACGGGAAAGGGTTGCACCTGCAGGTCGCCGATTTCAAAGGGTTTATGGCTACTGAAACGGCGCAGTCCCGGTAGGTTACGCAGCCACCGGTGTTGAGCGGTACCAGCGGTGGCCCATACCGGCAATCCGTATTTTTTGACCAAAGGGCCCGCGCCACTCACATGATCACCGTGTTCGTGGGTGATCACTATGGCGGTGATGTTTTCAGGCCGTCTGCCTAGCCGTGCCAGGCGCTGCTCTGTTTCCGCGACGGAAAAACCACAGTCAACAAGGATGCACGTGCCACCCTTTTCCACCAGGGCGCCGTTGCCCTGGCTGCCGCTGCCGATGGATGCGAAACGCATGGCGCTCATGGGAGCATCGCGCCTTTCATGAGTACGCTGTGCCCTTCAGGGTACATTGGCGTTATTTCAGTTGTTCATGCAGCAGCGTCAGAAGGCGCTGTGCCATGGGCGAGTTGTCGTGGCCACCTGCCATGTCCAGCGCGATAATGCGCGTTTCCTTGTCTCCCTGGCTTGCCAGGTTGAGCTGATATGAGGTGCCCGTTTTTTTGTCGTCCGGGGAGAATAGCTTGGAGAGGAATCCCCGTTTTTCTTCGTTCTGGGCAATACTGCCACTGAAATTCACCTGATAGATGCCTTTGGCACGGTCCTGGTCTTCCACTTTAAGGCCCATATGATCGAGTGCCTGGCCGGTACGGCGCCAGGCGTTGGCGTAATCCTCTTGCAGGGTCAATATGAGCTGGCCTTGCGCATCGTTGGCCAGGGTGGCGCGCGGCGCGGGTTGGCCGGTCAGCTCGTTTTTGATCTCTGTGGCTTTGGTTTCATCCGTACCCAAATACAGTGCCAGGCGCTTGAGCATCTCGGCCTCTAATTCAGGCTCGGAGGGGCGGGGCCGCCAATTAATCGAATCGCCCTGTGCGACCTGCGCCATGCCTCGGTGGGCGAGGTAGAGTTCGGTGGTGCCGGGTGTCATGCCGGATTCCAGACGCACGCGGAACGTGTCGCGCGTGGACGAAGAATGCAGAAGCTCAAACGATTTGCGCAAGAAGGAGCTTGGTCCGCCTTTTCCGGCACCGGGGCGGTTTTCCACCCAGTCGGTGTCCAGGATACCCAGGCGTGGCTCTTCTTTCGTTACGGCAAAACCGTTTTCCGTCAAGAAGCCGCGAATTTTTGGCCATAGCTGGGCAGGATCTTTATTGATGACCAGCCAGCGCAGGCCGCCGTCACGCTCGACGCGGATATTTTCCGGCAATGGCGCGAGCGGCTTGTCCGCCTGCATTTCTTGGGGCGTCGTGGCGGGGGCGCTGGCGGGTGGCGCAGGCGCGATGGGAGCCGCTATGTTGCCCGATGCGCGGCCTGGAATGATGGCGTTGTCATCTATCGCTGGAGCAATAAGATCCGGTGGAATTTCCAGTGAAGGTAGCGACGCGCTCTTTTTATATTCAGTTTCTTTGCTGGCAACCATGCTGCACGCGGAAATTGCCACGATACACGATGTAATTGCGCTTGCCCTGAGCACACGACGGATGAACAGCATATTTTTTGGCAATCCTGTGATGTTTGTTGTGCCGGAAACTGCCGAGGGAGCGCAACGCTTCACCCCTTGCTGATTCCTGACACCGTTAAATTATCCTAAAAATGGCAGCTGGAGCCTGCTGCCATTTTTGGAATTATAACACGCCAGCCTCGCGCAAGGCGGCCCTGACGGTGTTGTGGTGGCGTTCCGAGAGCACAGTCAATGGCAGACGGATACCGGGTGGTATCAATCCCATTTCATATAATGCCCATTTCACAGGAATGGGGTTGGACTCCACGAACAAATCCCGGTGCAGG
Source organism: Gammaproteobacteria bacterium Ga0074134 (assembly GCA_001464965.1). GTDB lineage: Bacteria > Pseudomonadota > Gammaproteobacteria > Ga007554 > LNEJ01. The sequence continues at coordinate 38,338 of LNEJ01000056.1, read as the reverse complement.
AGCATGAGGCGGCGGTTGATGGCGTGCGCCTCTTCACGGTCGCCCCGTAGCGCGGCGGCGCACATTTCGTGCATGGCTCTGGGCGCTACGTTGGCTGTTACCGAGATGTCGCCCTTGGCTCCCATGAGCATCAACTCCATGGCGGTGGCGTCATCGCCCGAGTACAGGTCAAGGCGGTCGCCGCAGCGCTCGAGAATCTCCCGGCCGCGCTCCAGATTACCAGTGGCTTCCTTGATGCCGACTATGTTGGAGATCGAGGAGAGGCGCTCCACCGTCTCCGGCAGCATGTCACATGCGGTGCGTCCTGGCACATTATAGAGTATTTGCGGGATGGGCACGGCATTGGCAATCGCCTTGTGGTGCAGATAAAGCCCCTCTTGGGTAGGCTTATTGTAATAGGGCGTCACCAGCAGGCAGGCATCGGCCCCCGCCTCCATTGCGCAACGTGTCAGTTCGATGGCCTCGCGGGTGCAATTAGCGCCGGTGCCGGCGATCACGGGTATGCGCCCGCGCACCCGCTCAATCACCTCGCGCAGCAGGTCAGCATGTTCTTTCATATCGAGCGTGGCTGATTCGCCCGTCGTACCGACCGCGACGATGGCGTCAGTACCGTTCTCGACGTGAAATTCGATGAGACTGGCCAAGCTGTCGTGATCCAGCGAGCCGTCCGCGTGCATGGGGGTGACCAGGGCCACCATACTGCCGTGAAACATGGGAGATCTCCGCGACTGCAAAAGATGTCATAGTACTTGCGACATAATGCGATGACAAGGATGAGGGTTTTATACGGTTCTCAGTGTCTTAATTTTACCCGTAATTTCAATAAACTCCCGGATTTTTTCCGGCGCGGGTGGTTGTTGGCTGTCAATGTCCAGTATGTGGGCCGATTCCTCCGGCGTAATGGGTTCGAAAGTGATGAGCTGGTGCTCCAGCACCTTGATATCCGCCTCTGATGCATCATGGCCTTCTTGTCCCCGTTGGCTGATGCGCGCGCGCAGCACGGCTTCGGGCGCTTGGTAGTTGAGGATTACGAAGGGTGCGCCCATGCACGCGGCGAGGTCGTGGAACATATCGCGTTGCGCGCGTTTGAGAAAGGCGGCATCGATAATTACCGGATAGCCGGACTCGATGGTGGTGCGCGCCAGGCCGGCGAGGTGTTGATAGGTGCGGCGGCTGGTATCGGCGGTGTACAGGCCGGTGCCGATGCCTGAGACTGTGCGCGCTTCCGGGTTGAGGCCAAACAGGCGTTTGCGCTCTACATCGGAGCGCACGCGGATGGCGCCCAATGTTTCGAGCAGCAACTGGGTATGGGTGGTCTTGCCTGAGCCGGAAAGGCCGTGAGTGATGATGAGCGGCGTCGCACGGGGTTGCGTGTAGCTTTCGGCTAAACCAGCGTAGCGCTGGTATTGCAGATGGGCGGCGCGTCTTTCCTCTTCGCTCAGGCTGGCTTGTCCGAGCCGGATGCACGCCACCTTGGCGCGCACCAAGGCGCGGTAAACCAGATAATAGCGCAGCAGGCGCAACCCCTGGTAATCGCCGCCAGCGGTGAGATAGGCATTGAGGAAACGCCACCCCAGCGCGCTTGCGCCGCGGCTGTCGAGGTCCATCATCAGAAAGGCCGCCTCGCTCATCACGTCGATCCAGCGCAGGTTTTCATTGAATTCCAGACAATCGAATATAGTGATCTGATCATCCAGCAATGCCATGTTGGCCAGGTGCATGTCGCCGTGGCATTCGCGGATAAAGCCGTCCACCTTGCGCTGCTGCAAAAAAGGCAGGAGGCGGGTAGTTTCGGTCTCGCTCCAGGTGTGCAGGCGTTCGAGTTGTTCGATGCCGGCGGGTTCGGTGAGATGCGGCCGTATATGTAAGAAATTTTCCTCCACCGGCTGATAGACATTCGCGGGGCTGCCGTAAGGGGTGTCTTGTCCGGCAATGGCAATGCGTTGATGAAATCCGGCGATGAGTTGCGCAAGGCTGTCGATATGGGCGGGCCGGAGCCCGTCACGCGCCATGACACGGTCGAGCTGCGCCTCTTGCGGGAACTGCACCATTTTGACTGCATACTCTATGGGTGTGCCTGCGCCATTTAATGCGGGATCAGCAGGGCTGCCCGTGATAGCGATAACCCCGATATAAAGCTGCGGTGCGAGGCGCCGGTTGAGGCGCAGCTCCTCTTCACAGTAGTGGCGGCGTTTTTCCAGAGTGGAGAAGTCGAGGAAACCCAGGTCTAACGGCTTTTTAATCTTGTAGGCATAGGGGCCGGTCAGAATTACCCAGGAGATGTGCGTTTCGATGACTTCGAAACATTGTGCCGGATGGCCATACAGCGTGGAGTTTTGTAACGAGCGGATCAAGGGGATGTCCTGGCTGTGGTGCGGCAGGGCATTCATGGGCGGTTCTGCCTCCGGACTCATGTGGGTTGTGGCGCGACGCTGCATGCGCTTGTACACAAGAGCGGCCGCAACTAATAATACCATCCTCACCCATACCGCAAATACGAACAAGCCCGGATGGACTGAACTAAAAACGGCAGTTGGAACCTGCTGCGAATGCCTAATGCACAGAATCTGCGCCGCCTTGAGAACCTGTTCACTGAAGTTTTCAGGATGATCGGCACAATACGTTTAAGATCCTATATGATGTAGCATTTTTACCAGAAGCCAGTCATGCCAGCTCAACTTTTTCGCGCACACACCAACTCCAGACTCACGGCCGCCAAAAAACTCACACTGGTGCTTATCGCCACGGCGCTGCTGGCGGCCTGTGGGGGCGGGAGCGGCCCTGTCGTTGCTGACAACCCTGCCGTCGCCGACAACCCGTCAGTCGTCGAGAAACCCGCCGACCGCGCGCAGGCGGCGCACTTTCTCACCCAGGCCACCTTCGGCCCCGCCGACGCCGACATCGACCACCTAATGAGCGTGGGCTACAGCGCGTGGATCGACGAGCAGTTAGCTAAGCCAGTGACGCCGCATCGCGCCAACTGGGAAGCTCAGGACGCGGCGGTGAAGGCCAGCGACGCAACACGCTCGGCCGGTCAGGACGGCATCTACAACAGCTTCTGGAAGGCCGCCGTCACCGGCGAAGATCAGTTGCGCCAGCGGGTGGCTTTCGCGTTGTCGCAGATCTTCGTTATCTCGATGCAGGATGACACCGTCGGTAATAATCCGCGCGCGGTAGCCGACTACATGGATATGTTGGCCGACAAGGGTCTGAGCACCTACCGTCAGTTGCTCGAGGGTGTTTCACGCCATCCGATGATGGGTGTTTACCTGTCGCATCTGCGCAATCGCAAGGCCGATCCACGCACCGGCCGCGTGCCCGACGAGAATTACGCGCGCGAGGTCATGCAGCTTTTCTCGATTGGCCTGTACCAGCTTGAGTCCGACGGCACGGTGAAGCAAAGCGGCGGTCAGCCGCTGGAAACCTACGGGCAGGCCGACATCGCCGGGCTGGCCAAGGTCTTCACCGGCTTCAGTTGGACCTGCCCGAGCTGGCCCGACAACGCCTGCTTCAGCAACGGCTCGGTAGATGGCCTGTCCGACCCCGACCGCAGCTTCAAATCCATGCTGGGCTATCCGCAGTATCACAGCACTGAGGAGAAAAACTTCCTCGGCACGACACTCGCTGCGCAGTCGTATGGCAACCCGGATGCCAGCCTCGCTGCCGCGCTGGATCGCCTGGCCGCGCATCCGAACGTTGGTCCGTTCATCGGCAAGCAACTGATCCAGCGCCTGGTCACCAGCAATCCCAGCCCGGCCTACGTGGCTGCCGTGGCCGCCACGTTCAACGACAACGGCAGCGGCGTGCGCGGCGATATGAAAGCGGTGGTCAAGCGCATCCTGATGCATCCCGAGGCGCGCGTGATGTCCGCCACATCAGGCAAGGTGCGCGAACCGATGCTACGCTTGTCGGCTTTTCTGCGCGCCTTCCCGTTCAGTTCCGATTCCGGCTGGTGGCGTGTAGGCAACACCGACAACGCCGGTACCGCGCTCGGCCAGACGCCAATGCGTTCTCCATCGGTCTTCAACTTCTGGCGTCCGGGTTACGTGGCGCCCGGCACGCAGGCATCCGCCCGTGGGCTGGCGGCGCCGGAGATGCAGATCACGCAAGAAACCTCCGCCGCCGGTTATGTGAACTATATGCGCGACAACATCGCCTCTGGTGTCGGCGCCTGGGCCACCGTGTCGGTGAGCGGCGGCAACGTCAGCCGGCGCGATGTGCAACCCGACTTCAGCGCAGAGCTCGCGCTGGCCGAACAACCCGACGCGCTGGTGGGCCGGCTCAATGACAAACTGATGTACGGCACCATGCCTGCCGATCTGCGGAGCGAGATCGTGGGGGCGGTATCCTCCATCACGATTCCCGCACTCAACGCCACCGGCACCAACCAGGCTCAGATTAACACCGCCAAACGCAACCGCGTCAATGCCGCCATCTTTCTCACCGTGGTGTCGCCCGAATACCAAGTGCAGAAATAAGGCCGCGATCCAAAGGAAACCGACATGACCGATATCAACACATCACGCCGCATGTTCCTGCGCCACGCTGGCGCCCTGACGGCGCTCACCGCCGTGGGCGGACCGCTGGCGCTGAACCTCCTCGCCATGGGCACCGCCTCTGCGCAGGCGGCCGGAGACTATAAGGCCATCGTCTGCCTGTTTATGTTTGGTGGCAACGACTCGATCAATATGGTGTTGCCCACCGACGCAACATCGTTCGCCAACTATACGGTGATCCGCAACCAAGCGCCCGACTCGATCGCGCTGCTGGCGCCAGGCACCCCGCGTGGCGGTAACGGCATCTCACCCGTCGCCCTGGGGGGTGTCCTGCCCATCAATCCGGCCAATGCGCAGGGACGCAGCTTCGCGCTGCACCCTGTGATGGGTGCGCTGCAGACGATGTTCGACACCGACAAACGGCTGGCCATCCTGCCCAACGTCGGGCCGTTGATCATGCCGACCACCAAAGTGCAGTACAGCCAGAACTCGCACCCCAAACCCAAAAACCTGTTCTCTCACAACGACCAGCAAAACATCTGGCAGTCCTTCCTGCCCGAGGGCGCCACGAAAGGCTGGGGTGGCCGCATGGGCGATCTGCTGGCGGCCATGAACGCACGCTCGGTATTCACATCGATCTCGGTGTCGGGTAACGCGGTCTGGCTGACCGGCGAGAACATCCGTCAATATCAGGTATCGGCCAACGGCGCGATCCGTATGGGAACCAACTCGGCGGGCCAGATCTACGGCTCCACCGCGGTTGGCGCGGCGCTGGAGCGCATCGTGCAATCCACGCGCGGCGGACATGTCTTCGAGAGCGATCTGGCGGCGGTCTCGGCGCGTTCCATCCAGTCTGAGTCACTGCTGCGTGCGGCACTGGCCGCGCGTCCGCCGTCGGACGCCAGGTTCGGCACGTCGGCCACCAACTACAATCCCAATACCGACCCAAAGCTGCAATATTTGAACCCCGCCACCGGCACCTACACCTTCAATTCACTGGCGCAACAGCTGCAGATGGTGGCTAGGCTGGTGGATGCAAGTAGCGAGATCGATATTGGCGCGCGGCGCCAGGTATTCTTCGTCAGCATCGGCGGCTTCGACACGCATGACGCGCAGAACGCCAACCATGCCCAGCTAATGGCGCGCGTGGCGCAGGCAATGAGCTACTTCGACGCCACGCTGGCGGCGATCGGTGCGCAGGACAAGGTCACCACTTTCACCGCCAGCGACTTCGGCCGCACCTTCACCAGCAACGGCGACGGCACCGACCACGGCTGGGGCGCACACCACTTCGTAATGGGCGGAGCGGTCCGCGGTGGCGACCTGTATGGCACCTTCCCCATCTACGGCACCAAGAACGCCAACAATAACAACTTCGACGACAGCCCCGACCAGATCGGTAACGGCAGCCTGCTGCCGACCACGTCGGTCGACCAGTTGGGCGCCACGCTGGGACGCTGGTTCGGATTGTCGGACAGCCAGTTGCTGGATATCTTTCCCAACCTGGTCAACTGGAGCCCGTCGCAACGCAATCTGGGTTTCATGCTTTAATGTGGGACGGGACTGCAAGAATATGGCAGATATCACCGCCGTCAACGAAAACCTTGCATGATTTGGCTCGCAGCACGATGTGCTGAATAAGTTGTTCTGAGTCAAGAAAACGCGTATTCTAGTGTCCTCTTTGGAGAGGTACCGAAGCGGTCATAACGGCGCCGACTCGAAATCGGATGGGGGTGCGAGCCCCACGTGGGTTCGAATCCCACCCTCTCCGCCAGATACTCGGGGTCGAGCATGATTCAGGTAATCTTGGTTGATGACCATGCGCTGATGCGCAGCGGTATAAAGCGCATGCTTGCGGATATTCCTGGTATTGACGTGATGGCCGAGGCCAGTAGCGGCGAGGAGGCAATTCTCCTTGTCAGGCAACGCAAGCCTGATGTCGTGCTCATGGATGTGAATATGCCTGGGATCGGCGGGCTTGAGGCGACGCGCAAGCTGCTGCAGATAGCCCCCGCCATTAAGATCATTGCCGTCACAGTCCATGGCAATGAACCTTTTCCTAACCAGTTTATGCAGGCCGGCGCCGCCGGTTATCTGACCAAAGACTGTGGCATCGACGAAATCGTGCGCGCCATTGAGACGGTATACAAAGGAGGCCGTTACATCGCCCCTGGCATCGCTCAGAGTCTGGCGCTGAGCTTGTTGCCGGGCGCGGCGGAATCGCCTTTTGACAAGCTGTCGTCACGCGAGATGCAAGTGATGTTGATGGTGGCGAAGGGCATCAAAGTGCCGGATATCTCGGACAAGCTTTGCCTTAGCCCCAAAACTGTCAACACCTACCGTTATCGCTTGTTCGAAAAGCTGGGGGTGCAGGGCGACGTCGAATTGGCGCATCTTGCAATGCGTTATCGAATGATCGAGGATTGATCTACTTCCGTTGGCATTTTTTGTTCCATTTTATTCACAGACAGGCTCTAACCCCTGCCCGCAGTGACTCAATCCATGCCCAAGGATGCACTTCCCCCCGCCATTTTTCTCATGGGGCCAACCGCCGCTGGTAAGACCGATCTTGCGCTGGAGCTGGTTCGCCATCTGCCGTGCGACATCATCAGCGTCGATTCGGCGCTGGTCTATCGCGGCATGGATATCGGTACCGCCAAACCGGGGCCGGACGTGCTGGCGGCTGCTCCGCACCGTCTGATTGATATCCGCGACCCCTCCGAGGCTTATTCAGCAGCGCAATTCCGCGATGACGCCCTGCGGGAGATGGCGCAGATTACCCAGGCGGGCCGGATTCCCCTATTGGTGGGCGGGACAATGCTGTATTTCCGTGCCTTGCAGCAAGGGTTGTCGGATATGCCATCCGCGGACACTGCGGTGCGCGCGCGCCTGGAGGTGGAGGCGGACAGGTTGGGATGGGCGGCGCTCCATGCCCGGCTGGCGCAGGTGGATCCCGCCGCGGCGCAACGCATACACCCCAACGATCCCCAACGCATTCAGCGTGCCCTGGAAGTCTATGAGCTGAGTGGAGTGCCGATGAGTGAGTTATACACGCAACATGCCGCCGCGCAACTGCCTTATCGCCTATTGAAACTGGTGGTGTCGCCAGCGGACCGCGCCGTGCTGCATCGGCGCATTGGGATGCGGTTCCATGCCATGCTGGACGCGGGATTCGTGGAAGAAGCCGCAAAATTGCACAGCCGCGGTGATCTGCACGTGGATCTTCCCTCGATACGTGCCGTGGGGTATCGGCAGGCATGGAGCTATCTTGAAGGAGATATTGCCTACCCGGAAATGGTCGAGCGTGCCATCATAGCCACGCGCCAATTCGCCAAGCGGCAGATGACGTGGCTGCGTGGCGCGCCGGATGCGGTATGGTTTGACGGCGGGCAAAATATTTTTGATGAGGTGTTGCAATATCTTGCCGGCGCCTTGATCATAAAACCTTGATGGCGGGCTATGCTATACTGCAACACGGTTGCCGATGGCATAAGCTATTGGCGCCTGACTCACGGATTAAAAGACCGTTTGGACTACACAACAAGAAAAGGAGACACTCACATGACCAAAGGGCAAGGTATACAAGACCCTTTCCTGAACGCGCTGCGCAAAGAGCGGGTGCCCGTTTCCATCTACCTGGTGAACGGAATTAAGTTGCAAGGGCAGATCGAGTCGTTTGACCAGTTTGCTGTGCTGCTGAAAAACACAGTCAGCCAGATGGTCTACAAGCACGCTATTTCCACCGTTGTGCCGGCACGCAATGTCAAATATGCGGGTGCTGGCGAGACAGCGGCAGAGAGTGATGATGAGTAATAGCGCGCGCCCCAGTGTATGGGGTTATTCGCCGGAGTGAGTTTGTCCGAACGTTCCCGAAGTAAGGAGCGCGCGATCCTCGTCAATGTGGATTTTCGCGCGGCGGGAATCCGCGAAGAGCTTGATGAGTTTCGTGAGCTTGCATGTTCTGCGGGGGTCGAACCGGTAGCTGTTATTGGTGGCAGCCGTCAGGCTCCCGACCCCAAGTATTTTGTGGGCAGCGGCAAGGCTGAAGAAATTCGCGCCTGCGTCGAAAGCATGAAGGCTGACGTGGTGCTCGTCAATCACGCCCTGTCGCCAGGCCAAGAGCGTAATCTGGAGCGCCTGCTGCAATGCCGGGTGCTGGACCGCGTTGGGTTGATCCTGGATATTTTCGCGCAACGCGCCCATTCCTTCGAAGGGAAATTGCAGGTCGAACTGGCGCAGCTGCGCCATTTGTCCACGCGGCTGGTGCGCGGCTGGACGCACTTGGAGCGGCAAAAGGGCGGTATTGGCCTGCGTGGCCCAGGCGAGACGCAGCTTGAGACCGACCGGCGGCTTGTTGCGGAGAGGATCAAGCAGCTCAATAAGCGCCTCGAAAAGGTGGGCGGACAGCGCGACGGGCGCAGAAAGGCCAGGCGCAAGGCGGCTATCAAGACAGTGTCGCTGGTGGGTTATACCAACGCCGGTAAATCGACACTGTTTAACCGCTTGACGGGCGCCACGGTTTACGCGGCGGATCAGTTGTTCGCCACGCTGGATCCTACCTTGCGGCGCGTCAAACTACCCGGTGCCGACCCTGTCATTTTGGCAGATACGGTAGGATTTATTCGCCATCTGCCCCATAATCTGGTGGCGGCGTTCCGTTCCACGCTGGAAGAGACCAGTGAGGCGGCCCTGTTATTGCATGTTATCGACGCGCACAATGACAAGCGCCATGAATGCATCGAGCAGGTGAATGAGGTTCTCAAGGAAATCGGGGCTGACACCATCCCTCGTATTGAGATCTATAATAAAATCGATATGCTTGAGGGTTGCCCCCCGCATGTCGATTATGATGCCGAGGGCCGGGCGCAGCGGGTCTGGCTATCCGCCGTGACGGGCGCGGGGCTGGACATGCTGCGGCAGGTGTTGTCGAACTATTCATGGAATGATGGTCAAAAACAAGAGCGCGCGGAAGCCGTTGACGAAGTACCTTTTAATAAAAATATTATGGAGTATCTATCTGATGGCCTGGAATGAACCGGGTGGCTCCCGCGATAACGACCCTTGGGGTAACCGCGGCGGCAATCGTGGCAATAAACAGTCTCCGCCTGACCTTGACGAGATGATTCGCAAGATGCAGCAAAAACTTGGCGGCTTGTTTGGCGGCAAGGGCGGCGGCAGATCCGAAGGTCCCAAAGGGCCGGGCACCGCACCCGCCAAGATCATAGGCGTGATTGCGGGTATTGCAGTAGTCGTATGGGTGGCTACGGGCATCTACATCGTCGACGAAGGAACGCGGGGCGTTGTGACGCGCTTTGGCCAATATGTCGACACCACTTTGCCCGGTCCGCATTGGCATATCCCGGTGCCCATTGAGGCGGTGCAGGTTGTCAATGTCGAGCAGATCCGTACAGTGGAAATCGGCTACCGCTCAGGTGGCGGTGGCGGGGGTGCCCAGGCCGGTTCGATATCCAACGAGGCTCTGATGCTGACCAAGGATGAAAACATCATCAACGTCAAATTTGCCGTGCAATACAAGGTCAAGGATGCGCGCGATTATTTGTTTAATACCCGTGATCCCGATGCGGCCCTGCGCCAGGCCACGGAAAGCGCGGTGCGTGATGCCGTGGGCAAAAACAACATGGATTTCGTGCTCAAAGAGGGGCGCAGTGAGATCGGTGCCCGCGCTATTGAGATGATTCAGAAAACGCTGGATCGTTATGGTGCCGGTTTGCAGGTCAGCAGTCTCAATATGCAGGATGCCCAGCCTCCGGAGGAGGTGCAGAGCGCCTTTCTGGACGCGGTTAAATCCCGTGAGGATGAGCAGCGGCTGATCAACGAGGCCGAGGCCTATGCCAATGATGTGATCCCCAAGGCGCGCGGCGGCGCGGCTCGCCAGATAGAAGAGGCGAACGGCTATAAAGCCCAGGTGGTGGCGCAGGCAAAAGGTGAAGCCAGCCGTTTTGATCAGGTGTTGACGGAGTATCAAAAGGCGCCCAAGGTGATGCGCGACCGTCTCTATATTGAAGCTATGGAATCAGTGCTGTCGAAGAGCAGCAAGGTGATGGTGGATGTGAAAGGCGGCAACAATCTTCTGTATCTACCGTTGGATCGCATAACCCAGAGGCAAGGGCAGGCCGGCAGCAGCGCTACCGGCAGTCCGGCCATTGAGCCGCAGATACTGGACGGCTCATCGGTAATCCCTTCGGATGTCAGTCGCGCGCGTGATAGCCTGCGTGCACGGGAGCAACGTTAATGGACCAGAAAAAGATATTTGGCTTGATTGGCCTGATCGGTACTGTATTGATCATCGGCTCGATGTCGGTGTTCACCGTGGGTGAGCACCAGCGCGCCGTACTGTTTCGCCTTGGTGAGGTAGTGGACTCCGATTTTTCACCGGGGCTGCATCTCAAATTCCCCCTCATCAATAATGTCCGCAAGTTTGACGGGCGCATTCTTACCCTGGAAGCGGCGCCCGAACGCTACCTGACGGCGGAAAAGAAGAATGTGATTGTTGATTCCTTCGTCAAATGGAAAATCAGCGATGTGGCTCGCTACTACACCACCATGGGCGGTGATGAGGAGCGTGCCAACGTGCGTCTGGCCCAGCTTATCAAGAATGGCCTGCGTGATGAATTCGGCAAGCGTACCATTCAGGAAGTGATATCGGGTGAGCGTGAGCAGATCATGGCGATTCTGACCGCCAATTCCAATAAGCAAGCCAAGGAGTTTGGCATCAGTGTTGTCGACGTGCGCATCAAGCGCATTGATTTGCCGGAGGAGGTCAGCAGCTCGGTGTTTCAGCGCATGGTAGCGGAGCGTTCGCGGGTAGCCAAGGACCTGCGTTCACGAGGCGCCGAGGCGGCAGAGCGCATCCGCGCCGATGCGGATCGTCAGCGCGCCGTGATCATTGCCGAGGCCTATCGAGAGGCGGAGCGCACACGTGGTGAAGGCGATGCCCAGGCGTCGGATATTTATGCCCAAGCATTCAAGAAAAACCCGGAGTTCTACGCTTTTTACCGCAGCATTAATGCCTATAAAACGACGTTTAAAGACCAGAATGATATGGTCGTCCTTGATCCGGGATCGGAGTTCTTCAAGTATTTCAAGAGCTCGAATCCTAAATAGTTTCTGCGCAGGATAAACACGCAAGGGGTGTGTGGCGAATGAAAACCGCCGCCACCCCTTTTGTGTGGCTCCGTCCTGGGTGGGTGAATGCCCGTAAATGTGGCAATGAGAGGGGAATGTGTGGCAAGATTTCCTGGCGGCAGTTGCGCTAGTGCTGGTGCTCGAAGGCATCATGCCGTTTCTCAATCCGCAGGGTATGCGCCGGACCATGCTGCTTATCACGCAAATGGATGACCGTTCACTGCGTATTGCGGGGTTGGTTAGTATGGTGCTGGGTGTTGTCTTGCTGAGTCTGGTTCGTTAGGCCGGTTTTTGGTATTCTAATAGCTTGCTTCCAGTATTCCTCCTTGAAGATACCATGTCCTGTGCTGAACGATTTCTGTCCCATCCATTCCGCCGCCTGTGTTTTTGGCCAGATTTGTTCACAGACAGGCTCTAACTTCCCATGATTGATCGCTCCTTTTCAGAGAAAGACCGCTGGCTGTTGCCCGAAGGCATAGAGGAAGTTCTGCCGCAGCAGGCCGAGCACCTTGAACGCTTGCGCCGGGATTTGCTCGATTTGTTCCATGGCTGGGGTTACGAACTGGTTATTCCGCCACTGATCGAATATCTCGAATCGCTATTGATCGGTACCGGCGATGATCTCGATGTGCAGACCTTCAAACTTATCGACCAGTTGACGGGCCGTCTGATGGGCGTGCGCGCCGATATGACGCCACAGGTGGCGCGCATTGATGCCCATCGCCTCAAGCGCGAAGCGCCCACCCGTCTGTGTTATATCGACACGGTACTGCGGACCTATCCGTCCGGCTTTACCCGCAGCCGCAGCCCGTTGCAAATCGGTGCCGAACTCTATGGGCACGCCGGCATCGAGAGCGATGTCGAGGTGTTGCACCTGATGGTGGAAATGCTAGCGGCAACTGGCATAGAGCAGGCGCATATCGATCTTGGCCACGTCGGCATCTTCCGCGCCCTGACGCACGATGCCGGGCTTGAACGCGAGCAGGAAATGGCCCTGTTTAACGCCCTGCAACGCAAGGCCAAGCCCGAAATAGAGGAATTGCTGGCGCAGCTTGCGATGAGCCAGGAGCAGCGCCGGAGATTGACCTGCCTGGTGGATCTGAACGGTGGCGAAGAGGTACTGGTTGAGGCGAGCGCCGTGCTTAGTACTGCCGGTGGCAGGACGCTGGCCGCACTGGACAACCTGCGGCAGATCGCCGCCCTGGCGCGCCGCCGCATGCCCTCCGTCCCGCTGCATTTTGATCTTGCCGAATTGCGCGGTTATCACTATCAAACAGGCCTGGTATATGCGGCGTTCGTGCCGGGGCATGGACAGGAGATTGCGCGCGGCGGGCGTTATGATGATATCGGCAAGGTCTTCGGGCGTGCCCGCCCAGCCACGGGATTTAGCGCCGACCTCAACACCCTGATTTCCCTGAGTGCCGCCACGCCTTACCAGGTGCGTGCGATTCTGGCGCCCGACGATAATGCTGACGATCAGAACCTGCAAGCACTGGTGCGTGAGCTTCGCCAACGTGGCGAACGAGTCATCCATGCCTTGCCGGGCGCGGGCGGCGATATCCGCGAGATGGGCTGTGACCGCACTCTGGAGCGGCGCGAGGGCAAATGGACGGTTGTTTCTTTGTAATGGTTATCACCAACACCAGCAAAAATTAAGTCGAGAAAACACATGGGCAAGAATGTCGTTGTTATAGGCACGCAATGGGGCGATGAAGGCAAGGGCAAGATCGTCGATCTGCTCACCGACCGCGTCGGCGCCGTGGTGCGCTTTCAGGGTGGGCACAATGCCGGTCATACGCTGGTCATTGACGGCGATAAAACCGTCCTGCATCTGATTCCATCCGGCATTTTGCGTGAGAATGTTTCGTGCCTGATCGGTAATGGCGTCGTGCTCTCCCCCCAGGCGTTGCGCGAAGAAATCACCATGCTCGAAAAGCGCGGCGTGCCGGCACGGGAGCGCCTGAAAATCAGTGAGGCATGCCCACTGATTCTGCCCTATCACGTGGCGTTGGATCGTGCGCGCGAGATTGCGCGCGGTGCGGCGGCAATAGGTACCACCGGCCGCGGTATTGGTCCGGCCTATGAAGACAAGGTAGCACGCCGCGCGTTGCGCCTGGGCGATTTGTTCCACCGCGAGCGATTTGCCGCCAAGCTCGGTGAAGTGCTGGATTATCACAATTTTGTTTTACAGAATTATTTCAAGACCGATGCCATTGATTTTCAGCAGGTGCTTGATGAAACGCTGGCCATGGCCGATTACCTCAAGCCGATGGTGGCGGATGTGACGGAGTTGCTGCATCAGTATCGCAGTCGTGACGAAAGCGTGCTGTTCGAGGGTGCCCAGGGGGCATTGCTGGATATTGATCACGGCACGTATCCCTTTGTTACCTCTTCCAATACCACGGCGGGCGGTGCGGCCACGGGAACAGGCATGGGGCCGCGCGACCTCGATTATATCCTTGGCATCACCAAAGCCTATACCACGCGCGTCGGCTCCGGCCCGTTCCCCACCGAATTATTCGATGAGATGGGCGAGCATTTATCCAAGCGCGGCCATGAATTCGGCTCCACCACCGGACGCGCACGCCGTTGCGGCTGGTTCGACGCCGTGGCGCTGCGCCGTACTTTGCAGATCAATAGCGTCTCCGGCTTGTGCATCACCAAACTCGACGTGCTGGATGGCCTGGACACGATCCGGCTGTGCGTCGGCTACCGCTGCGGTGGCGAGGAACGGCTCACCCCGCCCGTGGGCGCCGAGGCGTTTGCCACCTGTGAGCCTGTATATATCGACATGCCGGGGTGGACAGAGTCTACCGTGGGCATCAAGTATTACGATGAGTTGCCTGAGAACGCACGCGCCTATCTCAAGCGCATCGAAGCGATAGTCGAGACGCCAATAGACATTATTTCCACCGGCCCGGACCGCGCGGATACGATAGTGCTGAGGCATCCTGCGGATTGAGGGTTTGTTGTGCCACGGCATCATCTAATTGACGAGGTCGCGGGCCGGATGTTTAAATGCTGGTCATAGCACAAAGCGGCGGGATTTGAATGCGGGGTGTGCCCTCGTGCCTTGATTGAATTTATAGGGTGCCCTTGCCAGCCATTACTTGAATTGGTAGCCGATCTGCAGAAATAAGCTGCCCCTGGCTCCATTATCGAATCCGATGGCTGGGGTAATTCCCAGATTCAGCCCTGGAGCAGAAATTCCGTTCCAAAAGTAGACATAACTGACACCGGCTCCATAAACGGCTTTCATATCACCAAGCCCAAAGGGAGCGGCCGGATTGCTCTCTCGCTTGGTTCCAACTGCACCGACATGCAATCCAAGGCCATGCTTGTTGTTTACGGCGGAAAATAAATCAGTGCGAAGTATTCCAATGCCAAGGCCGCACACCGCCTCATGATCGTCGCGATTACTGCTATAGCTATAGCCGGGACAGCCTAAGGCAAGATACTTTAATTGTTTATTCGTTTTAAGCCCCACATTGATGCCTAATCCACTATACATGGCGCCAAGCCCCGCCCCGAAAGAGAGCGTTTCTTCTGCCCATACTTGCTGCATCAAAAGCGGAACTGCTACGATCCCGCTCAAGATCGATTTCTTAAAAAACTGCCTTTTTTCGGCTATTGAACACTGATAAAACATCGATAAAATCATCACTGCAACGGAATGTTTCACGGTTTTTCCTCGCTAACACGTTTGTCCAACCCCAAAATTTTGGAGCTTGGGTCATCTTCCCCGGTTGCCGCCAAGTTGCGTTCTCGAATCGGATACGTCCACGGTATCAACGTTGAAAGCGGTTCTCTGGACGAATGAATCAGCATTCATTCCATGAGTTCGAGCCTCAACATGCAATCTATCCATAATCAGCGGCGTGCCACAAAAGCCCGTGCTTGTCCTATATGTGGCCCAGCTCCGTGCGCTCAGGTTGACCCTGAACCCTATAAACGGGATGCCACGCCAGCTCCAATTGTGGTTGCCATGCACCCACCACCAGGTACAGGCGGATAATGTCGTTAAGTCTTGTGGTGTCGCGCCAATGATTTTTCTCAAATTTTGGGCCGACGGCGGAGAACCAGCGCCAATTGCGCTAGACGCTTCGCTCCCGGTGCTTTGGGGCTGTTGGCCTGGCCTTGTTTGAAGCCCTGATTTGTTGGTGGTGATGGGTGAGGCAAAAACTTCGTTTGGACTATCGGCCGCTGGCTGACAAAAGGCAGGATTCGAGAGCAGGCTCGAAGCAGCAGCCACTACCGAGATACCGAGGATAATGCGATTTCTTCATAACAACCTCCATGTTTAGTTATGTGAGCAATGGCGTCCTTTTTAAGCCGTATCAGGGCGGCATACCTTTATCATATCTCCGCGCGTCATGTAAACATATTTTTAATGAAAATTTCATGCCATTGATTTAAAATAAAATAACCGAATTATTTTTTGCTAAGTCGACAGCGATTCGCCTAATCGAATAACGCTAATTTTTCCGGTGGCTGTCATTTACCCTGAAGGGCGCATGCCAGCCAGGGATGGGTTGGAATCCGGCAAAGGCAGGATACTTCAAAACGCCTTTTTTCTCTGAACTTCCGGTTGACCCGTTCCCTCGGCTCGCTGCCATGCGTGGTTTAATGTCCTCAAGGTGCCGAAAGCACCACACTCCAGTTTTGCGCCGCACGATGCATTTCTTGTAACGTGATTTGCGGTTGCAGTTGCTATGACTGCCCTCCCAAATCAAGTATTATTGCTAGGTTGTGCTTTGAAGAGTAATCGAGTAAGGAATCCCGCGTGTTTGAAATAGTCAAAGCTGGCGGTTGGGTGATGGTGCCAATCATATTGTGCTCCATCGTCGCGCTGGCGATTATCGGTGAACGGCTCTGGTCGTTGCAGAGGAAACGTATTTGTCCCTCGCGCCTGGTGCCGCAGATCTGGCAATGGGTGAAGGACGGTCAGCTCGATGCCAGCCATGTGGCCATGTTGCGTAGTGATTCTCCGCTGGGCCGCATCCTTGCTGCCGGTTTGATGAACTTGCGCCGTGACCGCGTGACTATGAAGGAGGCCATCGAGGACGTGGGCCGCCAGGTGGTGCCAGAACTGGAGCGCTATCTGAATACACTGGGCACGATTGCATCGATTTCACCGTTGTTGGGTCTGCTCGGTACGGTGACGGGTATCATCAGGGCATTCCACGCCCTTTCCGAGGGAGAGCGCATGGGCAGCCCCACGTTGCTGGCGGGCGGGATTTCCGAGGCGTTGATTGCCACTGCCGCAGGCCTGTTGGTGGCGATCCCCAGCTTGATGTTTTACCGCTACTTTCGTGGGCGTGTGGACGAGCTGGTGGTCTACATGGAGCAAGAATCCCTTAAAATGGTTGAGATGCTGCACGGCGAGCGCGGCGGCGAAAAAGAGGCCACGCCAGTGGCGCGGAAGAAACGCACGTGAATTTCCGCAAGCCCCGCAGGGAAGAGCCCGAGGTCAACCTCATCCCGCTGGTCGATGTTGCACTCCTGCTGGTGGTTTTTTTTATGCTTTCCACCACCTTCAACAAGCAGTCCGCGATTACCCTTGATCTTCCGGAAGCCTCAGCCGAGCAGCGTCAGGCGCCGGAAAAACCGCTGGAAATTACCATTGATGCCGAAGGGCGTTTCTACGTCAATCAGCAACGGGTGATCAATACCCAGATTGAAACCCTGAAACAGGCGATTCGCGTGGCGGCGGGTGATGACACGAAAATTCCACTACTGATCAGTGCCGATGCCAAGACTGCGCACCAAGCCGTTGTTACTGCCATGGATGCCGCAGGACAGCTTGGTTTTGTTCACCTGTCACTGGCCACTACGCAAAAGCCAGCTCACAAATAGTGATGACTGATTCATCCTCCCAGAGCACATCCGTGGTTTATCGCCGCCTGCTCGGCTATGCGCGCCCTTACTGGAAAATCTTCGCTGCCTCCATCGTTGCTATGGTGATTCTGGCGGCCACCGACACCGCATTCGCCGCGCTGATGAAGCCCATGCTGGACGGCAGCTTTGTAAACAAAGACCCGGATACCATCCGCATCATACCGCTGGCGATCATCGGATTGTTCATGCTGCGCGGTGTCAGCGGATTTTTGTCCTCCTATGGCATGACCTGGGTGGGGCGGCAGGTGATTAACAATCTGCGCCGGGAGATGTTTGAGCATATGCTGCGTCTGCCCGCTGGTTTCTATGACAAAAGCTCATCGGGGCAGCTTATTTCAAAGCTGGTCTATGACGTGGAGCAGGTCGCGGAGGCATCCACCAGTGTGTTGACTGTTGTTGTCCGGGATACCCTGACTATCGCTGGCCTTTTGGCCTGGATGTTTTACTTGAACTGGATGCTGGCCATCACCTTTATGTTGACCGGACCCTTCATCGCATTTCTGGTGGCCTATGTGAACAGGCGTTTCCGGCGCATCAGTGGCCGCATCCAGGCAAGCATGGGCGGGGTTACCGAGGCGGCGGGCCAGGCTATTGAAGGGCAGCGTGTCATCAAGATTTTCGGCGGCCAGCGCCACCAGGCGGATATTTTTGACGACGTGAACGCAGTCAACCGGCGCCAGCACATGAAGATGACGGCGACGCGGGAAGCGAGCGTTCCCGTGATTCAACTGGTTGCAGGGTCTGCGCTGGCTGGCATCATCTATCTGGCGACCATGGATTCCATGCTGGCAAAGATCACGGTGGGCACGTTTATGTCGTTCATCGTCGCCATGACCATGCTGCTCACACCGCTCAAGCGGCTGACCACAATTCATTCTGCGATACAGCGCGGCATCGTTGCCTCGGAAAGTATTTTTGGCCTGCTGGATTGTGAGGCGGAAAAGGATACCGGTACTGTTCGCATCGAACGCGCGCGTGGCGCCATCGAATATGACAATGTCTCGTTTGCCTATGCCGCAACGAAGGGCAGGGTGCTGGAAAATATCAATCTGAAGATCGAGCCCGGCCAAACGGTCGCCTTTGTCGGGCGCTCAGGTAGCGGTAAAACAACACTGGTCAGCTTGCTGCCGCGTTTTTATGATCCGGCCATGGGCAGCATCACGCTTGACGGCTGTGACATCCGCGACTTCATGCTTGAAGACCTGCGTAATCAAATCGCGCTGGTAGGTCAGGATGTGACACTGTTCAATGACACTATCGCCAATAACATTGCCTATGGCCGCCAGGGCAGCGTGAACGAGGCGGATATCATGCGTGCCGCCGAGGCGGCGCATGCGATGGAGTTTATCCGTAAACTGCCGCAGGGTTTGCAGACCATCGTCGGTGAGAAGGGTATGATGCTGTCCGGCGGCCAGCGCCAGCGCCTGGCGATTGCCCGCGCTCTGCTGAAGGACGCGCCCGTGCTGATTCTCGACGAGGCTACTGCCTCGCTGGATACTGAATCAGAGCGCTTGATCCAGGCCGCGCTTGCCCAGCTTGTGCGCAACCGCACCACGCTGATTATCGCCCATCGGCTGTCCACTATTGAGCAGGCGGATGTGATCGTGGTGATGGATCATGGCCGGATCGTGGAGCAGGGCAGGCACGCCGAGCTGCTGGCGCGTGGCGGGCATTATGCCAGCCTGCATCGCATGCAGTTTGCATCGCCGCAAACAGCAAGTACAGATGCGGAGATCAGTTAACGCGCATGCGGCGCCTGGATCATTATTGGTACAGCAATAATCCCCTATCGGTCTTGCTAGTGCCCCTGTCCTGGCTGTTCTGTCTGGTGGCCGTGCTGCGCCGCATCGCGTATCGTACCGGATTGCGCAAGATCACGCGGCTGCCCGTGCCGGTAATCGTGGTTGGAAATATCAGCGTCGGCGGCACTGGCAAAACCCCGTTGGTGGCGTGGCTGGTTGAGTATCTCAAGCAGGCTGGATATGCGCCCGCCATTGTTAGCCGCGGCTATGGTGGCAATGCCCCCCGGTGGCCGCAACAGGTGAATGCGGGCAGCGACCCCGCCCTGGTGGGAGATGAGGCGGTGCTGCTGGCGCGGCGCAGTGGATGCCCAATGGCAGTTGCGCCGAATCGCGTTGCCGCCGCCAGAAAGGTGCTGGAAAGCGCGGCGTGTGACATCATCATCTCCGACGACGGTTTGCAACATTATGCGCTGGGCCGTGATATAGAAATCGCAGTGATCGATGGCGCGCGCCGCTTCGGCAATGGGTATTGCCTGCCCGCAGGGCCGTTGCGCGAGCCGCAAGGCCGGTTAAACAGCGTGGATCTGGTCGTGGTGAACAATGGGCAAGCAGGGCAAGGCCAATTCTCCATGCGGCTGCGTAGCGGCTTGATCCGTAATTTATGCGATGAATCCATGATGCGACAGTCCGCGGAGTTTCAGGGGCAGGTTATCCACGCGGTTGCAGGCATTGGTCATCCGGCGCGGTTTTTCGATCACCTCAAAAGCCTCGGAATGACCATCATCGAACATGCTTTCCCGGATCACCATCCGTTTGTGGCGCAGGACATTCAATTCGGCGACAATGCGCCTGTTATCATGACCGAAAAAGACGCGGTAAAATGCCGCGGGTTTGCCGGTGCACAGCACTGGTATTTGCCGGTGGATGCGGAACTGGATGAGGATTTTGGCAAGCAATTGCTTAACTTGCTGGCGTTGAGGAAGGTGAAAAATGGATAAAAAGTTACTCGATATTCTTGTGTGCCCCATCTGCAAGAGCCCGCTTGTTTATAAAAAGGCGGAAGCGGAACTGATTTGCAAGGCAGATCGCCTGGCCTATCCAATCCGCGACGAAATTCCTGTCATGCTGGAAGAGGAGGCGCGTAAACTGGGAGCGGACGAGGAAGTCTGACAGTGTTCCGCGTCATCATTCCCGCGCGTCACGCGTCCACCCGGCTGCCCGGCAAGCCGCTCCTTGAGATTGGCGGCAAGCCCATGATTCAGCACGTCTATGAGCGCGCGCTGGAAAGCGGCGCCGCCGAGGTCGTGGTGGCCACCGATGACGAGCGCATCCGCAGCGTGGCCGAAGGTTTTGGTGCGCATGTGTGTATGACCGCAACGCATCACCCTTCCGGTACCGACCGTCTCGCCGAAGTGGTGCGGCTGATGGGCTATGCGGGCGATCAAGTCATCGTCAACCTGCAAGGCGATGAACCCCTCATGCCGCCCGCGCTGATCCGCCAGGTTGCCGAAAACCTGCAATCGCACTCGCAGGCCAGCATTGCCACCTTGTGCGAGCGCCTCAAGACTGCTGGCGAACTGTTCGATCCGCATCTTGTGAAGGTTGTGATGGATAAACAGGGTTATGCCCTGTATTTCAGCCGCGCCGCGATCCCCTGGGATCGAGACGCCTTCACCGCAACCACCGGTGAACTGCCTGCCCGCTCCGAACACTACCGGCACATCGGCCTGTACGCCTATCGCGCTGCCTTCCTCCAGGATTACGTGCAATGGCCGCCGTGCGTGCTGGAGCAGACCGAATCCCTGGAGCAGCTAAGGGCCTTGTGGCAGGGCTGCAAGATTCATGTCGCCGAGGCGTTGGAGCCACCGGGGATTGGCGTTGATACGGAGGAGGACTTGCTACGGGTGCGGCGGGTGCTTGGAGGTTAATAATTATGTAGGGTGCGTCTTACGCACCACAACCATTGGTGCGTGGGACGCACCCTACGATTTCACTCTATGGATTGCTTTAGAAATGGAAAAAGCGTTAGGCATCAAGCAAATGCAGATCCAAAAACGCTGGGCTGAGTTCAGTTTTATCGCTGCTCAGGACAGGAATGGTGAAGGTGGAGGGGACGCGGCGGTGGGCCTCGCCGAGTTGATCCGGCTGGATCGTGGTGTGCCTCTCGCAATCCTGAAGAATCAGGGCGGGCTCATCCTCCAACACTTCAATAATCTGGCAGCGCGCGCCGTTATAGTTGACATGCAGGCCGATCAGGCCGCGCAATTGCGTCAGAGAGCAAGAGGGAGTGAATTCAGCGTATGTCATGTCTCTATGCTAAAAGTAGTAAGATTGAAAAGCAAGGTAAGGCTTAAAAACGGCGATTCACCCGCAGAGCGCACGGAGAACGCAGAGAAAAAAGACCTTGGCAAGTTGTGTCGAGTCACCCGCTGGGTGAAAGTGCGCCTTACGCTAACCATATGAATTTCTTTGCGCTCTCCGCGCGCTCTGCGGTTCATATAGTTTTTTAAAGTTAAACCACCGTATTCCGGAGTAGAAAATGGTACGTGTTTTATTCGTTTGCATGGGCAATATCTGCCGTTCGCCGACGGCTGAGGGCGTGTTTCGGAGCCTGGTGATCCAGCATGGGCTGGAGTCCATCGTTGAGATTGATTCGGCGGGTACGCACGCCTATCACATTGGCCATGAGCCGGATCGGCGTTCCCAGGCGGCGGCACTGCGGCGTGGGGTCGATCTCAGCTCGCAACGCGCGCGCCGGGTGGAAGTAACGGACTTTGAAAGCTTCGATTACGTCCTGGCGATGGACGAGGAAAATCTCGATAACTTGCGAGCGGTTTGCCCTTCCGGTTATCAGCACAAACTCAAGCTGTTCCTGGAATACGCCCCGCACCTTGGTGAGAAGGAAGTGCCCGACCCCTATTATGGCGGGCTCACTGGTTTCGAGCGTGTGCTGGACATGATTGAGGCGGCTGCCGAAGGGTTGATAGCGGAGGTCAGCAGGCCTCGGCGTTGAAAGCCAGGCGGTCGCCCTTTCTTTTGGGCACACTCTCTCATGCCATCACCTCTGCAGGTTCAGGACGGCAAACATGAACTTCCCTTACAATCAACTTATAAAAAGCAGTTAGCCACAGAGAACACAGAGTTCACAGAGAAAAAACGATTGGTTGTCGTAAGATAGTGCTCTCACCCGTTCGGTGATCAGCAATAAATACGAGAACCGGTATCACCTCTGTGTTCTCCGTGACTCTGTGGCGTGCATCTGAGATTTTTAGGATCATTCGCCGTACGCTGAGAGGTAACCCATGAAAAGTCTTTGGAATGACCAGGAAGCCAGCCAATATCCCGGCGAATTGGACCTGCGTGTATACACCTCGCGTCTGCTGGGGCGCGATACCACGCTGGTGTTGCACGGTGGCGGCAATACCTCGGTAAAAATCACTGAAAAAAATATCCTCGGCGAGGATGAAACCCTGCTTTATGTGAAGGGCAGTGGCTGGGATCTGGAGACCATCGAGGCCGCCGGTTTTGCGCCGGTTCGTTTGAATCACATGCTGGCTTTGGCCAAGCTCGAGACGCTGTCGGATCCGCAGATGGTCAACGAGCTGGTGACGCATATGACACGCGCTTCCGCGCCCACGTCGTCGGTCGAAACCATACTGCATGCCACCTTGCCGTATAAGTACGTCGATCATACCCACGCCGACGCCATTGTCACCTTGACCAACACGGCGGCGGGTCTGAATCGCGTCAAAAGGATCTATGGCAATGCGGTTGTGATCGTGCCCTATATCATGCCCGGTTTCGACCTTGCGCGCTTGTGTGCACAGGCCTACGCCGAGCAGGCTCATAAAGATACCTTGGGCATGATACTCATGAATCATGGGATATTTTCCTTCGGGCCGACCGCGAAGATTGCCTATGAACGCATGATTAGCCTTGTGACACGCGCCGAGCAGTATCTGGTGCGGCGCCGCGCGTGGAGCCTGCCGGCGCCTATCGTTGGAATTCCCAACGAACCGCAACGTCTGGAAATTGCGAATCTGCGCCGCGATATTTCTGCCGTGGCGGGGTTTCCTGTGATACTTGCCACCGATTCGGATCCGAACAGCCTGGCCTTCGCGTGCCGTGACGATGTTGCGGTGATCTCGCAGCAGGGTCCGGCCACGCCGGATCACGTGATTCGCACCAAGCGTCTGCCCTGCCTGGGGCGGGATATCGATGCCTATGCGGCCGCCTACAAGGCGTATTTTGATGAGTACGCGCCCACCGCGAAAGAACCCAAGACCATGCTTGATCCTGCGCCGCGAGTGATTCTCGATCATGATCTGGGCCTGTGTACGGTGGGGCGCACCGTCAAGGACGCCGCGATTGTCAGAGACATCTACCAGCACACCATAGAAGTCATTCTGCGTGCAACGGCATTGGGCGGCTGGCAAGCGCTGCCCGCCAAGGATATCTTCGATATGGAATACTGGGATCTGGAGCAGGCCAAGCTGCGCAAGAGCGGCAAGCCGCCGCAGTTCGCCGGTGAGATCGCGCTGGTTACCGGTGCGGCGTCCGGCATTGGCAAGGCCTGCGTGGACGCCCTGCTGGCGCGCGGCGCGGCGGTGATCGGGCTGGATATCAATCCGGCCATCACGCAGCTCTATAAGCGCCCCGATTTTCTCGGCATGGTATGTGATGTGACCGATGAGGCAGCGATTGCCAGTGCCCTGGAAACCGGTGTGCGTGCCTTCGGCGGTCTGGACATGCTGATTCTCAATGCCGGCATCTTCCCGCCGGGACGCCGGATCGATGTCTTGCCTATAGAGGAATGGCGCAAAGTGATGGGTATCAACCTCGACGCCAACCTGATCCTGATGCGCGAAACCCATCCACTGCTCAAGCATGCGCCCAAAGGGGGGAGGGTGGTGATTATCGGCTCGAAAAACGTCCCCGCGCCCGGCCCCGGCGCCGCCGCCTATTCCGCCTCGAAGGCGGCCTTGAATCAGCTTGCGCGGGTGGCCGCCCTGGAATGGGGCAAGGACGGCATCCGCATCAACTCCCTGCACCCTAATGCTGTGTTCGACACCGGCATCTGGACTGACGAAGTGCTCCAGGCCCGTGCCAAACACTACGGCCTGAGCGTGAAAGAATACAAGCGCAACAACGTGCTGGGCGTCGAAGTCACCAGCCGCGACGTCGCCGAACTCGCCGCCGAAATGTGCGGCCCGCTGTTTGCCAAAACCACCGCCGCGCAAGTGCCGGTGGATGGGGGGAATGAGCGGGTGATTTGATGCTGCCGCACCCTGTATTTATCCTGAAAAACTTAGGTATCCACGAAAAATACGATAATATTCAGTTGTATATTGCGTATTACTTGCCACTCATTTGGTGAGTTGTTGAAGCGGTCGAGGCTTTTGTTTTGTTTCGTGAGTTTCGTGTTTTTCGTGGATAAAATGGGGTTTTAAGATTTATAAGGCGAATGCTCTGCGAGTTCCTGCATGTGTCTTTCCATGACGATTTTCTCCCGTGTCAGAAAGTCTTCGATGGCATTACGGAAGCCTTCGTGGGCGATCCAGTGTGCGGAGTAAGTGGCTGTGGGCAGAAAGCCGCGGCTGATCTTGTGTTCGCCCTGCGCTCCGGCCTCGAAACGCGTGAGGCCGTGCTCGATACAGTAATCGATGGCGCGGTAATAGCAGGCCTCGAAGTGCAGGCTGTGGAAGTGTTCATTGCAGCCCCAGTGGCGGCCATACAATGTATCCCGTCCGCGCAGAAAAAAAGCTCCGGCCACATAGCGTCCGCTGTGGCGGGCCATGATGAGCAGCGTCTGGCCGGGCATGGTCCGCCCCAATTCCTTGAAAAATCCCGGCGTCAGCGAGGCGATGCCGCCTTTTTCATCGAAGGTGGACGCGTAGAAGGCATGGAATATGTCCCATAGCTCATCACTGATCAGGTGACCATCCAACAGTTCCAGAGCCACGCCGGATTCCCGCACCTGGCGGCGCTCGCGTTTGATCTTTTTGCGCTTCTCCGCGGAAAAGCCACACAAGAAATCATCAAAATCGCGGTAGCCCTGGTTCGTCCAGTGATACTGGCAGCCGACACGCCGCATCAGGCCGTGTTGTTCCAGGCATTGGGTGTCGGTTTCGTGGGTGAACAGCCAGTGCAGGCCCGAGACGTTCAGGCCGCGGGCATGATCGAGCGCGCCTTCGATGAGCCTGTCGGCGACGGCTTCGCGCTGCTGTCCGTCGGCCAATAGGAGACGTGATCCGGTGGCTGGCGTGTAGGGGATGGAAACCACCAGCTTCGGGTAGTAACGCAACCCGTTACGCTGATAGGCCTCGGCCCACGCCCAATCAAATACAAATTCCCCATAGGAGTTGTTCTTGAGATACATTGGCACCGCGCCGAGCAGTTGCCCGCTTTCTTCGACAATCAGGTGCTGAGGCCACCAGCCTGCTTCCGCGCCGACACAATGGTGGCGCTCCAGCGCGGCGAGGAATTCGTGGCGCAGAAAGGGGTTTTCATCGCCTGCCAGATTGTTCCATTGGGCGGCGGGGAGGGTATCGAGACTGTCGATGAGGGTAAGTTGCATACCAGAGAAAGTGTCTGTTACCGCTGTGCGGCAACAGACGAGGTAGTGGAATTAGCCAGTCTTCCCCAAGCCATCCAAATACCGTTCCGCATCCAGCGCCGCCATGCAGCCCGATCCGGCGGAGGTGATGGCTTGGCGATAAATATGGTCGGCCACATCGCCCGCCGCGAATATGCCGGGGATACTGGTGGCGGTGGCGTTGCCCTCGGCACCGCTTTTGACCTTGAGGTAGCCGCCGTTCATTTCCAGTTGTCCGTCGAACAGATCGGTATTCGGTTTGTGGCCGATGGCGACAAACACGCCCTGTACGGAGATGTCTTTGGTGCTGCCATCCTGCACATTCTTGATGCGTATGGCGTTGGATCCCTTTGCGTCGCCTAGCACTTCATCAAGGGTGTGGTTCCATTCGATGGTGACCTTGCCGCTTTTCACTTTTTCCATCAGGTGGTCGGCGAGAATCTTTTCGGATTTGAATTTGTCGCGGCGGTGTACAACGGTGACGTGGGAGGCGATGTTGGACAGGTAGAGCGCTTCTTCCACGGCGGTATTGCCGCCGCCGATCACCGCCACGGGCTGGTTGCGGTAAAAGAAGCCGTCGCAGGTGGCGCAGGCGGATACACCGCGGCCTTTATAAGTCTCTTCGGAGGGTATGCCCAGGTACATTGCCGATGCGCCGGTGGCGATGATCAGGGCGTCACAGGTGTACACCCCACTGTCGCCCGTGAGGCGGAAGGGGCGCTGCTGCAACTCTGCTTTGTTAATGTGGTCGAAGATGATCACGGTGCCGAAGCGCTCGGCGTGTTTCTGCATGCGCTCCATGAGCTCCGGGCCTTGCACGCCTTGGGCGTCACCGGGCCAGTTGTCCACATCGGTGGTGGTCATCAATTGTCCGCCCTGCGCCAGGCCAGTGATGATCACAGGATTAAGGTTGGCGCGCGCGGCATAGACGGCGGCGGTGTAACCGGCGGGGCCGGAGCCCAGGATCAAAAGACGGTGGTGTTTAGTTTCGCTCATGGGTATCACATCACATATATGGCTTGAGGGGCTGTATAATAGGACACACTTTAATCATCGGCAAACAGGCTAGCATGTTTTTTGCCGCGCAGGCATGGAGTTTTCTTTTTGATTCATGGCGCAGGGTATTGTAACAGGTGATGCGAAGCCGGAAAGATAAGCGGTATTCCTTTTCTTTATCAATGATATTAGTACGTTATGTTATATTTTAAGGGTTCGATTCTTGGCGCAAGCAACACGTAAAAAAGATGGCGGATCGCCATTGATCGGGGCAGTCAGCCGCGGTCTGCGCGAAGGCGCGCTTCTGGTGCTGGGCGCGATTGCGGTGTATCTGCTGATATCGCTGGTAACTTATCACCCCTCGGATCCGGGCTGGTCGCATACCGGCATGACTGACAAGATTGAAAACAGCGGCGGTGTGGCGGGCGCGTGGTTCGCCGATGTTTTCCTTTATCTGTTCGGCTATTTCGCCTACCTTTTTCCCGTAATGGTCGGTATTGGCGGCTGGCTTTTATACAAGGAACAGGCGGAGGACAGGGCGGAGGCCTTGCAGCATCTGGGCCTGCAGGTGGCGGGGTTTGTGCTGACGATGATGGCGGGCAGCGGATTGGCCACGCTGCGCTTCAGTTCAGAAGCGCCCGATCTGCCGCTCAATTCCGGCGGTATCCTTGGCGAGGTGGTGGGCGGCGCGCTGGCGAGCGCATTCAGCCCCATCGGGGCCACGCTGTTCCTCCTGGCATTGTTTCTTACCGGTGTAACCTTGTTTACCGGGCTATCCTGGTTTCGCCTGATGGATGCCACCGGGCGCATGACGTTGCGGGCGCTGGATAGTGCGCGACTGGGTGTGATGCGATTCAAGGAATACCTGGCCGGGCGGCGCGCGAGCCAGGTGCGTGGCGAGGCACTGGTGGCCGATAAAGCCAAGCGCGAGCAGCGCCCGCCACCGCGCATTGAACCGGTGATCAAGAAGGTCGAACCCAGCCCACGGGTGGAGAAGGAACGCCAGATCACGATTCCGATGTTTGAGCATCCCGCAAACACAGAGTTGCCGCCACTGGCGTTGCTCGACGCCCCCGAGGTACACAAGGAATCGGTGTCTCCCGCCGCGCTTGAGGCCATGTCACGCCAGGTTGAAATGAAGCTCAAGGATTTTGGTATCGAGGCCATCGTGGTGGAGGTGCATCCGGGGCCGGTCATTACCCGCTTCGAGTTGCAGCCTGCAGCGGGAGTGAAGGTTAGTCAGATCACGGGACTCGCTAAGGACTTGGCGCGTTCCCTCTCCGTGATCAGCGTGCGCGTGGTGGAAATTATTCCCGGCAAGTCCGTGGTCGGTCTGGAGATTCCCAATGAGCACCGCGAGATTGTGCGCCTGAGCGAGATGCTGCGCTCCAAAGAGTACGACAACGCCTCCTCGCCCCTGAGCCTGGCGCTGGGCAAGAATATCGCCGGTCACCCGGTGGTAGTGGATCTGGCCAAAATGCCGCACTTGTTGGTGGCGGGTACCACCGGCTCGGGTAAATCAGTGGCGGTTAATGCCATGATCCTCAGCCTGCTTTACAACGCCACGCCCAAAGAGGCGCGGCTGATCATGATCGACCCCAAGATGCTGGAGCTGTCGATCTACGAAGGCATCCCCCACCTGTTGGCGCCCGTGGTGACGGACATGAAGGAGGCCGCCCATGCCCTACGCTGGTGCGTGGCGGAGATGGATAAGCGTTACCGCCTGATGGCCGCCATGGGTGTGCGTAATATCGGCGGCTATAATAAAAAGGTGCAGGACGCCATCGACGCCGGTCAGCCGATTACTGACCCGCTATTCAAGCCGATGGAGGGTATGGTGGCCCAAGAACTTGCGCCGTTGCCCTACATCGTGGTGGTAGTCGATGAGTTGGCCGACATGATGATGGTTGTTGGCAAAAAGGTGGAGGAGCTGATCGCGCGTCTCGCCCAAAAGGCGCGTGCCTCGGGCATACACTTGATTTTGGCGACCCAGCGTCCCTCGGTGGATGTCATCACCGGCCTTATCAAGGCCAACATTCCGACGCGCATTGCCTTCCAGGTTTCCTCCAAAATTGATTCGCGCACCATCCTTGATCAGATGGGTGCGGAACAACTGCTGGGGCACGGTGACATGCTGTACCTCGCACCCGGCACTGGCGTGCCGGTGCGCGTGCACGGTGCATTTGTCGCCGACCATGAAGTGCATAAAGTTGTGGACCATCTCAAACGTCTTGGCGAGCCCCAGTATCTTGAAGAGATCCTTCAGGGTGAAGATACGGCTGGCGGGGGAGAGTACATGGGCGAGGACCAGCCACCCGGCGGCGAGGCCGATCAGCTTTACGATCAGGCGCTGCGTATCGTCACCGAATCACGCCGTGCCTCGATATCGGGCGTGCAGCGTCGCCTCAAGATCGGCTACAACCGCGCCGCTCGTCTCATCGAAGAGATGGAGCGTGCTGGCGTCGTTGGTCCCCTGCAATCCAACGGCATGCGCGAAGTACTCGCGCCACCACCTCCTTCCAATGATTAGGGGCCGTTAAGGAATAACCAATGCTTTTCTGGTTAAGCCTTTACGGCCCCTTATGCCATTCCCACCATTCTAAATGTACAGACTAATTTTTAACGACGGCTTAGTGGATACCATGCAATCACAAAACGAAACATTATTCCCATCTCTTTGGAAGACAGCTGTCCTGATGGTCTGCCTTGCAGGATGCTTGTTGACGGCGTCCGGCGCGCATGCTGCGGGTGCTACTAATGACGAGCGCCTGCAGCGCTTTTTCTCTGAGGTGAAAAGCCTGCGCGCCGACTTCCAGCAGACAGTCACCGATGCCAAAGGCAAGGTCATACAAGAGGCAAAAGGCACCTTTGCCCTGCAGCGCCCCGGAAAGTTCCGCTGGGATTACCGCGCGCCCTATCAGCAGGTGATCGTTGCGGATGGGCGCAAAATCTGGGTGTACGATACCGATCTGGAACAGGTGACAGTCAAACCCCTGGACGCCGCGCTCGGCGGCACCCCTGCGCAACTGCTCAGCGGCACCCGGCCATTGGAGCAGGATTTCGTGATCTCCAGCCTGCCGCCGCGCGACGGCCTTGAGTGGGTTGAGCTGATTTCGAAGGCAAAGGAGAAGGAATTTGAGCGGGTCAAGTTGGGATTCGATCAGCGCGACCTGCGCATGATGGATATAACCGACAGCTTTGGCCAAACCACGCAATTAAAATTCAGCAACTTGCAGCGCAACCCTGTTATCGAGGCAAAGACATTCGTGTTTGTCCCGCCCAAAGGGGTGGACGTGGTGAGTGATTGAAAGCGAGGAGGGCTTGCCATCCTTGGCATGCCCTCTCGAAGCGCGTAGCTTCTTAGAACGGGTTCTTAGCCGGCTTTGGGGTGCCCGGCATCTGTATGTGCCTGGCATGTGTTGATTCCCAACAACGTGTAAGCAGGACACCAGCCGATGAGTGCCGTTGCGATTGGGATGATCCCGAGCCATCCCCAAGGTGTCTGGGGTCCGACAAACACCAAGCTGATCAAGCCCAGCCCTGCAACAACACGCACTATGCGATCAATGTTTCCGACATTGCGTTTCATGGCGCGCCTCCTATTGATAAGAGTTACATGAAATACTAATATTACATTCCCATATTTGTCAAGTGGTATTTACGTCACCTGAAATTTTCCAGCAAGCGCAGTGCGTGCCTCGTAGGCCTGCCGTGCAATCCTGACATCTTCAATAAAGTAGGGTAGTTCCTCCAGCAACAGCGCCTGCGGGCCATCCACCAGCGCCTTGGCGGGGGCGGGGTGAAAATCCACCAGTATCATGTTTGCCCCGGCGAGGACGCCTTGTGCCGTCACATGCATGATGTCGAGTATCATGTCAGGGGCGCGGTCGCGCGTGCCGACGGAGTGCGAGGGGTCGATGCATACCGGCATGCGCGTCAGGCGTTTGATCACGGGTACATGGGCGAAATCCACAAAGTTGCGGTGCGGATCGCCCGCATTGGTTTTCATGCCGCGTAGGCCGAATACCACCTTGCGGTTGCCCTCGCTGGCCAGGTATTCGGCGGCATTCAGCGATTCCTCGAGCGTAATGCCGAAGCCGCGTTTGAGCAGCACAGGGAATTCCAGTTGCCGTCCGACGATTTTGAGCAGCTCGAAGTTCTGGGTGTTGCGCGTGCCGATTTGCAGCATGACGCCAGTGGGGTTGCCGGTTTGTTCCAGTGCGTCCCGGATTTCATTGACGTGCGATTCGTGCGTCACTTCCATCGCGATGACCTGGATGCCGTATTTGCCCGCGAGTTCGAATACATAGGGCAGGCAGGCCTTGCCGTGTCCCTGGAAAGAGTAGGGATTGGTGCGCGGCTTGTAAGCGCCCATACGCGTGCAGACCTGGCCGTTGTCGCGCAGCGCCTTCATCATTGCTTCGACATGCTGCGGATTGTCGACGGCGCACAGGCCGGCGAAGATATTGAGCGTGTCTTGTCCGAAACGCACGCCATTGTAATCAAAGTGCGTCGCGCGTCCGTCGTCCTTGTGTCTTCCCAGAATCCGGTATTCCTCGGAAATGCGCACCACGCGCTCCACGCCGGGCAGGGCCTGAATGTCCTCCTTTGAGAGCACAGAGGTATTGCCGATCAGATAGAGCTCAGTCAACACTTGTTGCGCGCCTGTTTCCTCATGCCGCCGGATCTGGATATTCGGCAGATTGCTGAGGGACTCCATCAGGGCGAGATATTCCGCGCCGGACTTGTCTATATTCGGTTTAAGTATGACGATCATTGGGTATTCCCATGCAAGTTCATTTAAGGAACCTCTGATTTATTCAGAGGCTCCTCGGCACATGGAGGTGCCGGCATTTTTCGATCACGGCAAGTGATTGAAAAATGAAGAAAAGCAAAAATCACATTTTTTGCTTTTCGTGCTCTGAGAATTCCAGGATGGAATTATTCAGAGCTTCCTTAACAGCGGAATTCTTGCATAAATATCACGGCATGTCGCGTCTATGTCCCTGTTATGCTTTATTCTATGTTTTCAAAGGCGATCCCACATAGCCCTGTCAATCTACGTTGGATGAAAGCGTGGCGAGAGACCAAGGCGGTTGAGCCGGGGCCATGCTTGATTGTTCCCCGGTATGGGCCGGTACGGGGTGTATCCTGACGATTGATCGGGGGCGAATTTAACCTAACCCGAATATTTCATAAATTAACGCGCGCCCTCCCTGGTCTTTTGACTACTATGTGAATTTTGTTCAGTCGGGTGTATGAATCACTACGGCGCTCCTTCACAAAATTCCCCTATCAATCCAAATTCTGCGTGATCATCGCGCGAATTCATGAAACATTCGGGTTAAAAGTGGCGGTTGGACGCTGCTGTGACTGCCTAGTACACAAAATCGTCGTCGCTATGGTTCCAATCGTCGTTAGGATAAAGCAGGGAGTATATTGACAGGCCATGCGCCATGGATAGACACTTGCGAGATACAAAAACAATATTTTCTACATTTTGAGGGAGGGTCCATGCGGACGAGTTCAGGGCATATGTTGCTCGTTGCGGTGCTGTTCAGCCTGTTTCTTTCCGCCTGTTTAAGGGGGAAGGATGAAATAGCGCCATCGTCTGTTGATGCGACTGCCCCGGCAGTCATTGCCACCACCCCCCTCGATAGCGTGAAGCTGGGACCCTCGCATACTACGATCACCGCTACATTCTCCGAGGATATGAATCCTGCCACGCTCACCACGGCAACCTTTGCCGTGAGTGCTGACGGCAAACCGGTTGCGGGCACCGTAAGTTATACGTATAAAACCGCGGTTTTTACCCCGGCAGGGGATCTCGATCTAAATAAACTTTATACGGTGACCATTACCACCGCTGCGAAGGATGCCGCAGGCAATGCCTTGGTGGCGCCGTATACCTGGAGTTTTACGCCAGGGGTGGCGCTGCTTGAAAGGGATGATACGGGGGACGCCGAGGTGCCACGCATTGCCATGGATGCTGATGGCAATGCGCTCGCCGTGTGGCAGCAATGGGACAGTGTGAACCATTACTGGAAAATTAAGGCACGGCGTTATGCGGCGGATCGCGCTGAGTGGGATGCCAGGGTGGAGGATGTCAGCAGCGGCAAGGGCGATGCCCGTAATCCTCAGATTGCCATGACGCCTGGTGGTGATGCCTGGGTGGTCTGGCAGCAGCACGATGACAGCCTCTCTTTCCCCGTTTCCAGCATCTGGGCCAGCCATTACGACGCAATCACGGGGCAATGGGGTGCGGCCACCCTTATTAAAGCCATAAATGCCAGTGCAACGGAAGTGTTGGTCAATGCGGACACTCCCCAGGTGGCGGTAAGTGCAACTGGTCAGGCAATCATCGTGTGGCACCAGCTGGACGGCCCATTCTGCACGGCGGCTGGTGCTCCTGTTGCTACTAATTGTAATCCTTCTAGTCAGCAGGGCCAGGATCGGTATAACGTAGGGAGTGTTGTCGCCAGCCGATATTCTGGCGGGGTGTGGAGCGGTCCTGAAAGGCTCGAAGAGGATAACCTTAAAGGGCACAACGCGGAGCAGCCGCGCGCTGTCATCGATAGTTCGGGTAATGCCGTTGTTCTATGGCAGCAAACTATCGCATTGGCGGATGGCACGCTTATGACCAATATTTATGCCAACCGCTACGCTGGCGTTGCCTGGGCCGCCGCGCCTGTGCTCGTCGAGCATGCCGATGAGGGCGCAGCGCTCGACCCTCAAATTGTTCAGGATAGCGGCGGTAATGTGATTGCCGTGTGGCGGCAGGCAGACAGCAGCGGCCGTTATAGCATCTGGTCGAATCGTTATGTGTCAGGTGCCTGGGGTACGGCAGCACTCATGGAAAAGGATAATAGGGGGGATGTGAATGCCCCGCAGATAGCCATTAATGCCAATGGTGACGCGATTGCGGTTTGGCGGCAATTCGATGGCGCACGGCATAACATCTGGGCGAACCGTTTTAGCTCTGTGCAGAATGCCTGGGCAGGAGAGGCGCTTATCGAAACCGATAATGCAGGCGATGCCAGTGAGCCGGCTGTCTCCCTCAATGGCAATGGTGATGCCGTTGCGATGTGGAGCCAGTACGACGGCGTCCACTGGAACATCTGGGCCAATCGTTATACGGCGGGCGGTTGGAGTGTCGCGGCACTTGCAGAGGAAAATGACGCTGGGGATGCTCATGATCCCCAGCCTGCTATCAGTAATGGCGGCAATGTCATCTCCGTGTGGCGCCAGCGTGGCGGTTCGCGCTGGAGCATCTGGCAACGCCGTTTTTGATGAGCGATTTCACATCTTGTTTTAAGGGCGCGATCATGCGAGTTGGTTTCAAAGTCCCGGTGCTTCTGCTCTCGGGCGCTATTATTGCCGCATGCGGCGGGGGCGATAAGGAACAGCCGCAGATCGGTCCGGTACCTGGCTATACTGGGGTCGTCGCCAATACATCATATGACCCGCAAATCGCAGTCGATGGCAAGGGCAATGCCTTTGCGGTATGGTCCAAGTTCGATGGCGCACACAAGAATATCTGGGCTAATCGTTACGTGGCTGGCTCCGGCTGGGGCAGTCCACAGATGATCGAGAATGACAGCGCTGGGGATGCCGATCTACCCCAGATCGCCGTCGATGCCGCTGGCAATGCGATTGCCGTTTGGCACCACATTGAAGTTGTTAGGGCTAAGGTCGAAGTCTTGGATGATCCCACTACTGAAATAGATGAGAGTAAATTGCCTCCCCATTGCGAGGCTGCCAAGGTCGCCGCCGGCGGTATTTGGGCCAATCGATATGATGCCATCAAGCAGCAATGGGGCGGGGTTTGGCAAATCGAGACCGATAATAGCGCCATCGTCGTTGAGCTGGGTTCACAGTGCAAACTCACAGCGCATGATGCCAGTAACCCGCACATTGCCGCGGATGGCGCAGGCAATTTCGTGGCCGTATGGGAGCAGTCCGATGGCGTGCGCAAAAATATCAGAGCCAATCGCTATGATGCCGTTGCGGGGAAATGGGGTGCGACCCCTGATACGATCGAGGCCAATACGGCAGACGCCAATTCACCTCAGATGGCCGCGGATGGCAAAGGCAATTTCGTGGCGGTATGGCGGCAAATGGCGGCCAGCAGTGTGATACCCGGTCAGTACGATAGCGTACAGCAGAAACGCTATAACCTTTGGGCCAATCGTTATGATGCGGCAAGCCAGCGGTGGGGCGGGGCGTCCCTGGTCAGCGATAATTCAGTAATCCCGGCCGACCCCAGCAACAACCCGCTCGTCAGCGGAAATGTCGATACTCCCCATCTTGCCATGGATGCCAATGGCAATGCCTTGGCGGTATGGGCGCAGTCAAATCATATCTACGCCAGCCGCTATGTCACGGGATCAGGCTGGCAAGCACAAGCACGTCTCGAGAGCGACGCCAACTGGGCGGCCGCCGCGCCACGGATTGCCATGATGGGCAATGGCGATGCGCTGGTGGTCTGGGAGCAATATTTCGACAATAATCCCCACGATAACATTCCCCCCTGGAAAAACATCTGGTCTAACCGCTATGTTGCAGGCGTCTGGCAAGTGGCTCGGATCATCGAGCATGATGATGGGCATGCGCTAACACCTCAGGCCGCTCTTGACGGTGCGGGAAATGCCCTGGCCGTATGGCGACAGTGGGATGGCGCGCACTACAGCATATGGAGTAATCGTTTCGATGCCGCTGGCGGAACAGGGTGGGGAACGCCGGGATTGATTGAAACCAACGGCATGGGAAATGCTTTATCTCCCCAGATTGCAATGGATAGTGCCGGCAACGCCTTGGCGGTATGGAGCCAAAGCAATGGTACTCGCACCAGTATTCACGCCAATCGTTATCTGGCAGGCGATGGTTGGGGGAGTGCGGGGTTGGTCGAGGCCCAATAGTGGCGGAGTGCTGAACTGCGAGTTCGCATGGGCTGGATTACACGCCCCGTCCAGCCGTCGTTATTGGGATAATTGTCAATTGACCTCAGGATAGATAATGATTATGATTCTCATTGTCTATCTTTGTGGTGTGTGGCAAACGTTCTATGTCTCTTCTGTCTAATGTTGTCGATTATGGTGTGATTGGCCTGCTGCTGCTGCTCAGTGTCTGGGCGGTAGCGGTGGCGGTGGAGCGCTGGTCGCTATACCGCCGCGTAGATGTGCTGGCGTTCGCCAGCGCGCAGGCGCTTGAGACCGAGCTGACGCGCCGCCTCACGGTGATCGGTACCATCGCGGCGAACGCGCCTTATATCGGCCTGCTCGGCACGGTGTTCGGCATCATGGTGACGTTTCACACCATGGGCACGCAGGGCACCATGGACGTGCGCTCCATCATGGTGGGTCTGAGCATGGCGCTCAAGGCCACGGCGATGGGGTTGGTAGTCGCCATTCCTTGCGTGGCGCTGAACAACGTGCTGCGGCGGCGGGTGAAGGAGCTGCTCAGCCGCTACGAGGACGTGCGCCGTGGAGCGTGATCTCGACCAGATCAACGTCATCCCCCTGGTGGATGTGATGCTGGTGCTGCTGGTGATCGTGCTCACCACCGCCACGTTCATCTCCACCGGTCAGATTCCCATCGATCTGGCCAAGGCCAAGCACGCTACAGCCGCGATCGAGCAACCTGTGGTGCTTACCCTCAAAAACGACGGGGCGCTGTTTTTGAATCAGCAGGCCATCAGCATGGACGGTCTGGGCGCCGCGCTGGGCGCCTATGCCAAGGAAACCGCCGTGGTGGTGCGGGCCGACCGTGCCACGCCGCTGGAGCGGTTCGTTACGCTGGTGGATACGGTGAAGGGCCTCGGTTATAGCAAGGTCAGTTTGCAGGTGGAGCGTTCGTGAGCGCGGTTTACCCTGAAGATGGAATCATTCCCCGGCGCGGCCATATCAACGGCTGGGGGGTATCGCTGGCCTTCCACGGCGTGGTGGGCGGTCTGGTGATTGCCGCCGTGTTTGCTC
This sequence comes from Gammaproteobacteria bacterium Ga0074134, assembly GCA_001464965.1. Taxonomy (GTDB): domain Bacteria; phylum Pseudomonadota; class Gammaproteobacteria; family Ga007554; genus LNEJ01. The sequence goes on along the minus strand of LNEJ01000056.1, from coordinate 1,491 downwards.
TTGCCAGGCCCATCGAACCGCCGCCGTTCGAGTGGGATGTGTCGCTCGCCGCAGCCGAGCAGATCACCCCTGTCCCGCCTGTTCCCGCCCAGTTACCCATCCCCCGCAGTGCTCCGCCGCCGGAGGTTATGCAAAAGGCTTTGCCGCCTCAGACAGTGCCAGTCGTGTCCTCGGCGGCGCCAGTGGCAAGCCAGGCTGATGTGCCTGTCCCCGTGCAAACGCCGGCGCCCACGCCGGCTCAGGCCGTAGTCCAGGCTGCGTCTGCCCCGGCAGTAGTCACTGCCGACCCTACGGCGCGGGCCGATCCGGCCCCCCCGGCAATCCCGTTGCCTGCCGCCAACAGCAGCCCTGATACTGGTCTGTTGAAGGATTTGTTGTGGCGCCGTGTGGATGCGCTGAAAAAATATCCTCTCCTCGCCAAGCGCAATGGCTGGGAAGGGCAGGTGTTGCTCAAGGTCGTCCTGGGAGGGGATGGCCGCCTGATCCGGGCGGAAGTACAGGAGAGTTCCGGGCACGAGGCGCTGGATCAAGGTGCGCTGGAGACACTGCGCGCCGCCATGCCGCTCAAGCTGGAAAGCCAGTCCTGGCAGCAGGCTTCCATTCTGCTTCCTGTGGTATACCGGTTTGCGCGTTAAACCCGCCAAACCAGCGCATGAGCCGTCCCCGGACGATGGTGTTTTCGCCCGGCACCAGCATGGGTGCGCCTTGCAAGGTGCGTGGAAAGCCGCTGCCGTATAAGGCGGCGAGTTTGGGTGTGGCGAAGAAGGTAATGCCGCATTCGCCGAGCTTGTGGCTGTACCCCTTCACATCCATCTCTGAAGGCATCGGGCTGTCCGCGATCACCAGATCGAGACGCTGAATTGCCAGTTCCGCCATCAATCGTTCCAGCTTGTCTTCACGGCACACGATGCGCAGCGCCTCGGATAGCGCCATCGCGGGGGCAAGCAGGCGGTAGGCGATGGATTTGGGTACGACATCGGCAATGCCAACTCGAAACAGCGTGTGGCGATCCCCGGGATGGCTGCGCAGCACCTCCTCAAGCCTCCCCCCCACCTGGAAAATCTCTTCGGCGTAGGAGAGCGCGAGCCGGCCGGTCTCCGTGAGCTTCAGGCGCCGTCCGGCCCGCTGGAACAGCTCAACGCCCAACGTTTCTTCAACCTAAAAACGGCAGTTGGACGGGGTGGAGTGTGTGGTTTTCGGGGTGCAGGGCAAGGCGCAACGACGCGGAATGGTTGTTCCATTCCAAGGAGTTGCAACGCTGCCATGCGCACTGAAAGTCGTGCAACCCACCCCGTAGCGGACTAACCAAACGGGTGAACCTGCAGGGCAGGATAAAATTTATTAAAAACATATTGCTAGCCGTCCAGAGAAGCGGTCAACTGCCGTTTTTAGGTTCAAGCAAGCCGATCTGTCCGCTAATGGTTTGCGGCGTGAGATTCAGTTGTTCGCAAGCGCGGACGATGCTGCCCGTTTTGGCGACGGCCCAGAAGT
>LNEJ01000055.1 GCA_001464965.1 Gammaproteobacteria bacterium Ga0074134 | reverse complement strand
CCACACACGCATAACGGTGGGCTGGCACCGAATGCGGCAGAGAAGCAGTATTGGATGGACTATAAAACCGTGGCCAAAAAGACTTGACCACTACAAACGCTCTACGGCCTCAGCTACGGTGACAGGTCTTAGGGTGATGGGGTTTGTGGTCTCTTCAATAAACGCCCTTGCCATGTCTTGCGCTTGAATGAAGCTCAAAACATCCGCGCCGTTGGCATCCCGGTGGTCGTCAGCCACCCCCAGTTTCCGGTAGTGGTATTGGGTGCCGTCCCAAATACGGGCCTGCCATGTGCCGAAACCGTCCGCCGTTCGCCGGTAGCCAAGGGCCACCCCTTCGCAGATGGTCACGAAGGTGCGGCTACCCAAGGTAAGTTTGAGCCGTGCCGTGCGGGTTTCGAGTTTTACTGATCGCTGTGATCTTGCCATGGCGAATCTCCGTGCCAAACTGGTGCCAAACTGATGACGCTGGATTAGCTTAGACCTTGCTGGACAACAAATCAATCAAGTATTTGATAAACAAATGATTGATGTTGTCCGGTGAAGTCCGGCGGAGTCCATGGCCCGGCTCTTTCACAGCGGTAACAGGGGTTCGAATCCCCTTGGGGACGCCATTTCAGCGCGTCGTGCCTCATCATCAACTGATGTTCCAGGCTCAGGGAATATCAGATCACCTCGCCAATCACCCCCTGCTTTTTTGCGGTCGTTGCATGGCTTTAACCCCTCTGCCTACTGCGACACTGCCGGCATCACAACTCCACCTGCGCCCCCAGCTCGATCACGCGGTTAGTGGGGATTTTGAAAAAGGTCATGGCGCTGGAGGCGTTGCGCGCCATGCCGATGAACAGCTTCTCCCGCCACAGAGCCATTCCCGGTATGCGGGTAGCGATGAGAGTTTCACGGCTCAGAAAAAAAGAGGTTTCGAGCATGTTGAATTGCGGACCTAGCGGTTCGCACTGGGCAAGGGCTTTGGGTACGTCCGGGTCATCCTTGAAGCCGAAATGCACGATGATGCGGGAGAAGCCATTGCCCAGCGGTTCCACCTCAAAACGGTCTTGCACGGGCACGTAGGGAATGTCTTCAGTGACGATGGTAAGGAATACCACTTTCTCGTGCAGCACCTTGTTGTGTGCAAGGTTATGCAGCAGGGCGTGGGGCACGCCCTCGCAGCTCGCAGTAAGAAATACTGCGGTGCCGGGTACGCGCATCGGCGGATGGGCCGCGATCGTCTTCAGAAAGGGAGCCAGCGCCATCGCCTCGGCACTCAGGCGAGTAATAAGAATTTCGCGCCCTTTTTTCCATGTCGCCAGGACGGTGAATACGACGGCGGCAATGACCAGAGGAAACCAGCCTCCGTGAGCGATTTTCAGGGCATTTGCTCCTAAAAACGCAAGGTCGACCACAAGAAAAAACGACATGATCGCCGCGGCGGCGATCCAGTTCCAGCCCCAGAGCGCGCTCACTACAACGAAAGCGAGGATGGTATCGATCACCATGGTTCCGGTGACGGCAATGCCATAGGCGGCGGCCAGGTTGCTTGAAGACCCAAAGCCGATCACCAATGCCACAATGCCAATCAGCAGACCCCAGTTGATGAAGGGAAGATAAATCTGCCCCGCTGCCTTGTCGGAGGTGTGCTGCATCTCCATGCGCGGCGCGTAACCGAGCTGGATGGCTTGGCGCGTCACCGAAAATGCGCCAGAGATCACCGCCTGGGAGGCGATAACCGTGGCCGCCGTCGCCAACGCGATCATGGGATACAGGGCCCAGGAAGGAGCCATCATGAAAAAGGGATTGCGCGCGGTGGACGGGTCGTGGATGAGCAGCGCACCCTGGCCGAAATAATTGAGCAGCAGGGCGGGCAAAACCAGGAAGAACCATGCGACCTGGATCGGCTTTTTACCAAAATGCCCCATGTCGGCGTACAGTGCCTCGGCGCCGGTCACCGCGAGCACCACCGTGCCCAGCGCAAGGAATCCCTGCCACTGATTATGCAGAAAGAACTTGATGGCGTAGACAGGGTTAACAGCCGCCAGGATCTGGGGGAAATTAACAATGTTGACAACACCAAGCACCGCGAGCGTTACGAACCAGAGACCCATGACTGGCCCGAATAGCGCCCCGACCCCCGCGGTACCCCTGCGCTGAAACAGGAACAATATCACCAGGACTGCCAGCGCCACGGGAATTACGAATGGCTCCAGTGCGGGGGCGGCGATTTCCAGGCCTTCCACGGCGCTGAGCACCGAAATCGCGGGGGTGATCATACCATCGCCATAGAATAATGCCGCGCCAAACAGGCCCAGCGACGCCAGCAGCCAGCGCGCGCGGGCACTGGTTGAGGTGGCCCGCTGCGTCAAGGCAATGAGCGCCATGATTCCGCCCTCGCCCTTGTTGTCGGCCCGCATAATGAAGGCCACATACTTGAGAGAGACAACGATCACCAGTGCCCAAAAGATCAAGGAAAGTATTCCGAACACATTATCCAGCTCAGGGGTGACCGCGTGGATACCGCCGAAGGTCTCCTTCATGGCATAGAGAGGACTTGTCCCAATGTCGCCATAGACGACACCCATCGCACCCACCATGAGAGGGAGCATGTCGCGCTTGTGGGAGGCTTGAGGGTTATTGGCTGGCATCATAAATCCATAGGCTTACGGTAGGCGGGCAGGTCGCTGATATAGGGCAACCCTGTATTGTATCGCGTCGGCCTGAGCACAGTGCAAGCACTATTAATCGAGAGGCGCATATCTGCGATGGGCACGTCCCTTTTGCCTTACAATACCGCCATGACAAACCCATCCACTCTGAAGGGCAGCACCCTGACCATACTCACTCCTGGCCTGTTCGGCCCGCCTGGCTTGCGTGCTGCCGATTTCGCCAATCTCAACTGCGCGGCAGTGGAGACCTTGCTTGCCCGCGCTGTCGTGGAAGATATTCCAGCCAAGGGCCTGGAGGCAACCCTGTTTCACCTGCTCGGCGTGGAGCGCGACCCGGCGCAGGATCTGCCGGTGGCGGCGGTGACGCGGGTGGCGGATGCTGGGGAGCGGTCGGACGCCTTCTGGCTGCGTGCCGATCCGGTTCATCTGCGCGCCGATCAAGCCCATTTGATACTGTTCGACAGCCAAGTACTGAAGATTACCCAAGCCGAGGCAGACAGCCTGGCAAAGGAGTTTAACGCGCTGTTTTCCCCGGATGGCTGGCATCTTGAAGCGCCACGCCCTGAGCGATGGTATCTGCGCCTGCCGGAAGACCCGCACATCCGCACCTATGATCTGCGCGAGGCATTAGGCCGCAGTATTGATGGCTTCCTGCCCTCCGGTGCGCGGGGCAGGCACTGGCACACCGTGCTCAACGAAGTGCAGATGCTGTTCCATGCCAGCCCGGTTAATCAGGCCCGCACGGCGCGCGGCGCGCCCCCCATCAACAGCGTGTGGTTCTGGGGCGGCGGGCATACGCCTCGCACCCTACCGGGACGGTGGAACCATGTGTGGAGCAATGAGCCGGTGGCAACGGGGCTGGCGCATCTCGCGGGCACCCCTCATTCCGCCGTCCCTGATTCCGCAAGGCAGTGGCTGGAGCGCGGCCCTGCACCCGGCGCGCACCTGATGGTGCTGGATGCGGCGTACAGTGCGGCCCTTTACGGCGAAATCAGCGCGTGGAGCGCGGCGATGGGGCAGCTCGCTGACAACTGGTTTACGCCCTTGCTGGATGCCTTGAAGCAGCGCGGTGCAAACATAAATGCGCTGGATATTATCCCTGCCGATGGCAGGACGTATCGTATCACCCCCTCATCATTGCGCCGCTTCTGGAAGCGGCGACGTTCCTTGGAAACCTATTTGTGAAAAAGGCGAGCGAGCATTACCCTGAAGGGCATCATCAAGAAAAGATCATCGTCAGGCGCGCTGCCGCTGATGGTGCCGTGTTGCCCGCGGAAATCCACCCGGCGCTCAGGCGCATTTATGCCGCACGCCACGTGTCTTGCGCGCAGGAGCTGGAGAAGACTCTGGAACGGCTCCCGCCCGCCGCACAGCTACGTGGCATCGAACCTGCCGTCGACTTATTGTGCGCGGCATTGCGTGACAACAAGCGCATTCTGATCGTGGCGGATTTCGATGCCGACGGCGCGACCAGTTGCGCGGTGGCGGTACGTGCCCTGCGCCTGCTGGGGGCAAGCGATGTGCGTTTTGTGGTGCCCAACCGTTTCGAGTTTGGTTATGGCCTCACGCCGGAGATCGTCGCGGTGGCGGCACAGCAGGAGCCTGATCTGCTCATTACAGTGGACAACGGTATATCCAGCATTGATGGCGTGGCTGCGGCACGCCGTCATGGCATGCAGGTACTGATCACGGACCATCACTTGCCCGGGCCTGTACTGCCCGCAGCGGACGCCATCGTCAACCCCAACCAGCCGGGCGACAGCTTCCCCAGCAAAAATCTGGCGGGCGTGGGCGTGATTTTCTATGTGATGCTGGCGTTGCGTGCGCGGTTGCGTGAATCGGGATGGTTCGAGAGCCGCGGCATCCCCGCGCCAAATCTCGCGCAACTGCTCGATCTGGTGGCGCTAGGCACGGTGGCCGATGTCGTGCCGCTCGATCACGTCAATCGCATCCTCGTGTCACAGGGACTGGCGCGTATCCGTGCGGGCGCGTGCTGCCCCGGCATCCGCGCACTGCTGGAGGTGGCGGGCAGGCCGCGCGAACGCATCAGCGCGAGCGACCTGGGATTCGCCGCCGGACCCCGGCTCAACGCTGCAGGCCGGCTGGATGACATGGCCCTGGGTATCTCATGCCTGCTGACGGACAGTGACCTTGAGGCGCAGACCATGGCCAGGCAGCTTGACCATCTCAACCGCGAGCGCCGCAGTATCGAAACACAGATGCAGGATCAGGCGCTTACCGTCCTCGCCGATTTGCCTATGGACGACGGCGCAACGCTTCCTGCCGGCTTGTGCCTGTTCGACGAATCCTGGCACCAGGGCGTGATCGGCATCCTCGCATCGCGCATCAAGGACCGCTGGCACCGCCCCGTGATCGCCTTCGCGCCCGCCTCCGCCTCCATTAATGACACTGGCGAGATCAAAGGCTCGGCGCGCTCCATTCCCGGCATCCACATCCGCGACGTGCTCGACACCGTAGCCGCCACCCACCCCGGCCTGCTCAGCAAATTCGGCGGCCACGCCATGGCGGCCGGCCTGACCCTCAAGCACGAACATTACGACGCCTTCAGCAAGGCCTTCGATGAAGAAGTGCGCCGCCAGTTGGGCGATAACGCGCTGCAAGGCATAGTCCTCAGCGATGGCGAACTGTCCGCGAGTGACATCAGTCTGGATCTGGCCGAAACCCTGCGCAATGGCGGCCCGTGGGGCCAGGGCTTTCCCGAGCCGGTCTTCGATGGCCAGTTCCAGATCGTGAACCAGCGCATCGTCGGCGAAAAACACCTCAAAATGGTGCTCAAAATAGCGGGTGATACGCGGATATTCGATGCAATCGCCTTTAACGCAAGCGACTCGGCAGCGTTTCTGGAGAAATCACAGCAATCGCACATTGCGTACAAGCTGGATGTCAACGAGTACCAGGGGCGGCGCAGCGTGCAGTTGATTGTGGAGCATATTGCGGGGCCGGAGTAGAACATGGCATTGCCCTCCAATGCTCACGCGACAAGCGGTACAAACAGTGTTGCCGAAACAAGCTGCCCACGGGCACGCTGGGATGCTCGAAGGTGCCAGACTCTCGCATGCCGAGACGCTCCATAACCGCGCGCGACTTGAAATGTTGAACTGCGCAGAAGGACACGATTTCTGGCAAGCTGAGCTGCTCGAAGCCAACATGAAGCGCACCCTGTGCAGCCTCCGTAGCAAAGCCTTTTCCCCAATATTGAAAGGCAAGCCGCCAGCCCACTTCCACACAAGGGGAGAACGGAAGTTCAGGAATCGGGATGTGCAGTCCAATAAACCCGATGATCTCCTGAGTGGCCTTGGATTCGGCTGCCCAGAAACCCCAGCCACGTTCTCCAATAAGCGATTGGCAATGTTCGGCCATTGCGTCACTGTCGCCGCGTGTGAGTAGCGATGGAAAGAACGCCATGACTCTTGGGTCTGAATTGAGCGCGGCAAATTGCTCACGGTCAGAGAACTTCCACTGACGCAGACAAAGGCGCTCTGTCTCGAACTCGATTAGCTCAGCCATGTGTCGATATGCTCATTTCTCTAACGCCTAACTATCCGTAATATCCAGCAATCCCAACAAAACCCCCTCCAGTCCGAGTCCGCACGCATAAATAGGGGACAGACCACGATTAATTTGCACGCTGGGCGACGTACCGGGGTATGCCTGGCACCGAAAGATGGATACGACGCAGCATGCTGACGATCCCTTGTTTGTAAAATTAGCAGAAAGATAGCATGATTAATTGTGGGTCTGTCCCCTATTTTGCTATTTTGTCTTTTCTTGCACGAGCCATCGGCCTGTGACCATTGCCCGGACATCTCGGCGGCACCAACGTTTCTCTGGGGCAGCCTGGCTGCCAGGGCGGCGCCAGGACATCGGCGCACCGCTGATCCTGATGGGTGACGGGCACGACTCGGTCGTAGCCAGTATTGAGAAAACGGGTTCGACCGGAACAACAGTCAGGCATCAATGGAAACTCTGTTGTCAGAAAAATCAGCGGGATTGGATTGGTTTCGCTCTTGACTTAGGGCCGGCTAATGGGTGTCCCCTATTTCACTTTCCCGTATTTCCCGGGCTGACTGCCAGCCAGATTTGCCTGCAGCTGCAGCAACAGGAATTGATAAACCGATTTCACACGCATGGTTTGCCGCAAATCGGGATGGGTCAACAGCCACAGATCGATGCTGCAATCGGGTACGGGTGCACTCATGCGCTGCAAGGGCGCGGCGTCGCCCAAAAAGCAAGGCAGCAGACTCAGCCCCAGGCCGGCGCAACAGGCTTGGCGCAAGCCGACAAAGGTATTGCAACGCAGCACGAGTTGATCCAAGGGCTTGTGCCGCGCGATCCAGCGCAAGGTGCGGTGCCCGTCGAAATGCTCATCCAAGCCCATCCAATCGCAGTCGGCCCATTGTGCTTCACCGGCGGTGCTGTACGCATGCCCTGTTGCACCATAAACCGCGAATTGCAGCATACCGACGCGCTTGCCGATCAAGTGTTCCGGAACCTCGGCGGCGGGCCGCAAGGCGATGTCGGCATCGCGCTGCGAGAGGTTGGCGGCGCGGTTGTCGATCTGCAACTCGAAGCGGATCAGCGGATAGCGCTGGCGGCAAGCCAGCAAAACCGGCGGCAGCAAGCCAAAGGCCAGGCTGTCGGTGGTGGAGATGCGCACTTCACCCGACAAGCGCGTATCCTGGCCGCTGACTTTGAGCAAGGCGGCACTTTGTAATTCCTGCATCGCTTCGCCAGCGCGTGCCACTTCTTCGCCGGCCGCCGTGGGCAGATAATGTCCGCCAAGACGCTCAAACAAGGCCACGCCCAGACGCTGCTCCAACTGCTGCAGACGGCGGAACACCGTCGCATGGTTCAAGCCCAGACTGCGCGCAGCGCCCGCCAGCGAGCCGCTGGCGCAAATCAGCGCCACCAGGCGGAAGTCATTTAGATCTTCATGATTTTGCATTTTTGCAAGTTGGATTTGCCAAATTTTGGAATATATTTGTATCTACGCAAATAATACACTGCTTACCTCTTAAACCACACTGGAGAAATACGATGCAAACCCCGCACAATAGGCAAGGTTTCAAGCGCATGCTGGCCACCGCCGTGACTGGCTTGTTATTGAGCGCGGCCCAGGCTGGCGAGCCGATTTGGGACGCGAACAAGGTGGAATTGGTGAGCCAAAAGATGGCCGATGGCGTGTATGCGCTGTATGACAAAAAGGCAGCTGAAGTGAATGCCAAAGGTGGCGCGGCGGCCACCAGCGGCGGCTTGATCGTCGGTGCGCGCGGCGCGCTGCTCATCGACACCATGCTCAATCAGCGCCTGCATCAGCAGGTGCTGCAATGGCATAAAAAATTGGCCGGCAAGCCGCTGCTGTATGCCATAAACACCAGCGCGCATGGCGACCACAGCTTTGGCAATATGTATCTCCCACCGCAAACCCTGGTGCTGCAACATGCGAATACGCAAGCCTATATCCATCAACATCTGGAGCAGGACAAGGCTTTCATGATGCAGCATTTCGGCAAGGGCCGCGGGATCGAAGCGATCAAGGTGCGCGCGGCGGACATCATCGTGCCGTCCGGCGGTAAACTGGAGCTGGACTTAGGGGATAAAAAAGTGCAGGTGATCGACTTTGGCTTTGCCCAGACCGGCGGCGATTTATGGGTGTGGGAGCCAGCTAGCAAGGTGTTGTGGAGCGGCAACCCGGTGATCGCCGGTAAACCCGCCCTGCCCTGGCTGTTGGATGGGCATTTGCTGGAGACGCTGGAAACGCTGGAAAAAGTCTATGCCTTCCTGCCTGCCGACGCCCGCATCGTGCCAGGGCATGGTGTGCCGATCACACGCGATGACATGCGCTGGCATATCGACTATCTACAAGCGATACGCGACCAGGTGCAGGCGGCGGTGAATGAAGGCTTGACGCTGGAACAAACAGTAGCCAGGGTTACATTGCCGGAATTTGGCGGCTACGCCTTGTTTGGCTGGGTGCACCCGAGTTTGAATGTGCCGGCGGCCTATAAGGACTTGCAAAAGAAGTAATCAAGTGGCTGCTGGCAAATACGATGGCAAGCGCGTCGCTATGCTCAGTATGTGAGACAGGGTTATGCCCTTTGGGTGCATCCAAGCTCTCTTTCACACTGTTGATCTATTCCATCCACGGCGCAATTCCTCAAAAAAAACAGCGGCGCAAGGCCGCTGTTCAATTACTAACGCAAGGATAATATTAACACTGGCGACGACGCATTAAGCCCATGCCATTATTATGGACATTATGGACAGACCGCGATTAATCACGCTATCCTTCTGCTAATTTTACAAACAAGCGGGGTGTCAGCATGCTGCGCCGCATCCATCGACGCCAAGCATACCCTGGCACGTTGCCCAGCGTGAAAATTAATCGTGGTCTGTCCCTATTTCCCCATTTTTAGAGGCGTCAAAGCCTTAACCGAGCGCCATGAGACTCCGGCCCCTTAATGCGCAAGGGGATATACTTAACCCGGACAAAATGCTACCCGCAGGCTGAGAAGCCGTTCCCCCCAGCTGTAGTGGTCAAGTCTTTTTGGCCACGGTTTTATAGTCCATCCAATACTGCTTCTCTGCCGCATTCGGTGCCAGCCCACCGTTATGCGTGTGTGGC
>LNEJ01000054.1 GCA_001464965.1 Gammaproteobacteria bacterium Ga0074134 | reverse complement strand
TGTCCGTCTGCTTTTTGCCATTTCGTCACCTGTTTTATATTGAGGGTGATGTTATCACCCATAATCAGGTGGCCAAATTAACTATGCCACTACAGTCGTGAAGCTGGCCGTGCCCGAACCATTCAACGTGAGCGGACCAGCCAGAACGGTGGCGCCTTCCTTGAAGGTGACCGTGCCCAGGGTCACATTGCCATTGTCGCTGGTCCGTGTCACATGGGCGGTAAGCGTCACCGTATTGCTGGGCACCGAGGTGAAGGACGGATTTTGCGAGGAGGTGACGGTGGTGGTGGTCGGCGTGTCGCTGGTCGTCACGAAGCTCAAACACGCGCTGGCGATACTGCCAGCCCCGCCGCCCGTAGCATCGTCGACCACATACAGGCTCCAGGTTCCATTGGGATTGCTGCCGCCAAAGGACGTGGCAAAGGTCGCCGCTCCGAAGGGGGCGGCAAAACTATAGGGTGCTCCTGGCGCCGGCGACGGGAATACCGCGCCGGACCCGGAGTTGACGGCGGTGGGACGGAAGGTACCTGCCGTGAGGGGTGTCGCGTCCGGTAACAGCGACGCCGCGGCATCATCCAGAGTGAGGGTAACATTGCCGATGGCAGTCTGGCCGCCGACATCGGACATGACAACGAACCTGGCGCCGTTCGGGCCGACCAGCAGCATATCCAGGTCGTCAGGGCGGGTTTCCGTCAGGTTATTCAGCGTCAGAGTTACCTTGGACACGGCCCCTGCCAGGCCCGACACGAAGATATTGGACGGATAGGGCGTGGCCGGGCCACCCGTGAGCGCGCCGTCGGGAATGGCGATGGGGCCGGGGTTGCAGAAGGTACTCCCGATAACGATCGTATGATTGTTTACCACTTGCGTGAGCGTGCTATTGCTGGTGGCGAAACTCGCCGTACCATCATAGACAGCCCTTATAAGATGGCTGCCCTCAGAAAGCGCACTGGTCGTGAAGGTCGCCTGACCGCTCCCGTTGACGGCGGTCGCCGCCTGCAGTGTCGCCGCACCTTCCATGAACGTGACTGTGCCTTGCGTGACCGGATTGCCCGCGCTGGTCACTGTAGCGGTGAAGGTCACCGTGTTGCCGGGGGTGGTTGTGAACGAGGGATTCAGCGACGAGGTGACTACCGTGGCCGTAGGCGCGGCCGCGACAGCCGTGGTGATATTGATGCTCCAGCCTCCCGCGATGATGGCGCCGATCCCGCTTGCGGGCCCTAAAGCATCGTCTATGACATAGAGACTCCACGTCCCATTGGGGTTCGTGCCGTTGAATTGCGAGGCGAGCGTCCCCGTCCCGAACGGCGCGGCGAAGGTCAGCGCCGCCCCCGTTCCTGGCCCCGGTGCGGGAAAGTTGTCCTTAACAATGCCAGAATTGACGGCGGTGGGTTTGAACGTGCCGGAAACCAGCGGGCCATTATCTGGCAACTGGGAAACGGCGGCATCATCCAGCGTCAGCGTCGTACTGGCGGCGGCAGCCGTTCCGCCCACGTCGGATAGGATGACCAGATGGCGCCGCTCGGGCCAACCAGCACCATAACCATGTCATCCGGGCGGTCTACGGACAGATTGTTGATGGTAACTGTTACTTTCGAGAGAGTACCCGCCATGCCGGAGACGGTGATGGCTGAGGGATAGGGGCTGTAAGGTATGCCAGCGCCTGTGCCAGACGTGCCCGCACCGACAGCACTGGTAATGGTTGTGGCATTGGAAAACGTGGCCGAGAGAGAGAGGCCGGCCCAGGCCATCAGCAGGATCCCCACCAGGGTGCGGACAATGAGTCTCAACATAACGATATTCCCTCGAGAGATCTAGAAGCGAATGGTGTATGCAAAATTTGCTCCAACCACTAGAGGATGTCAAAAAAGTTAAATAAAATCAAATACTTGATATGTTTACGATGGCGGGCCACAAAAATGCAGGTGTAAATTTATCCGACAAAATTCATCGGGATTATTCTTCATTTTCGATCAGTTTTGAGCAGGCCATAACAGCGCCAGCGGTTGCCGATGAGACAGAAAATTTATACATCTTATTGATAAATATAATTATTAAATTTATTTTTGGGCGTTAAAATCAGCATTGCCTGTGGCACAACCTTGCAGGCTTTGCAGTGTAAGTTTTTCGACAGCCTATTTACAATCTCCAACCAGAACCCATGCAATGAGGTCTTACGGGCATAACCCCCTTCCTTCATCAAGACAATGAAGCTGTAGAAAAATCACATGGCACAGGAAGGTTTCGATGTACGACTGGACAAATTTTCCACCGATACTCGCCATAAGCCAGCAGACCGATTAACATATCAGGCAAGCGATGGCGCGCCCATCCGACCCTTTTTTTGTTAGGAGAATTGCATGACCTTCATTGTTGTTGATAACTGCATCAAATGTAAATACACCGATTGCGTCGAGGTGTGTCCGGTGGACTGCTTCCACGAAGGCCCCAACTTTCTGGCAATTGATCCGGATGAATGCATAGACTGCACCCTATGCGAGCCGGAATGCCCGGCGGAGGCCATCTTCTCTGAACATGACCTGCCCGAGGACCAAAAGCATTTTCTTGCACTGAATGCGGAACTCGCCAAGGAATGGCCGGTGATCACCGAAAAGATTGATGCGCCCGAAGATGCCGACCAGTGGAAGGGCGTGAAGGACAAACTCAAATATCTTGAGCGCTGATACCTTGGCGTGGCGCAGACCATGAAAAACCAGGGGGTGAAGGCATGCCCTACCCCCTGATGCCATAACATCCTTAGTCCTTATCTTTCCCAAGACGCCGTTTGAGCTGCCCACGTATCTCGCCGCCAGAGAAGGCTTGTGAATGCACATTGACATAAGCATTTCCCCAGAAGATGTTATTGATCACATCCTCAAGGGTGTTTACGCCCAAACCAGGCTTGGCCTCGACATTGGCTGCGGTTAGTACCCCGCTGAGCATCCCAGGGAAATCACCTTGCGTGGCGCGGCTGAACAATGTAATCAACACAGGCCCATTCGCCCCTTTCGGCCCAAGATGAATGTGCGCGGCACCAACCGGCGTGCCAAAGTTGGAGGCCTGCAACTTAAACTCCAAACTCTGGCGATCTTGCGCGAGCTTCACCTGTACCGCGCCAAACGCACCTGTGGCGACAGGACCATTCACAATTGCAACGGGAGTCTTGCCATCAACACCCAACACACTCACCGTTGTCACCTCCTGGCCTCCACTCAGATCAGCGACAAATTCCGTACCGCCTGGCACGGTATGGGCAAACAATGATACCGGCGTCAGCAACAAAAACGCCGTCATGACTACCGCAGATCTCAGTCTATTCATATCTCTCTCCTTTTAGATATTAGAACCTGTTCACGATCTCGCTGAAGGGCGCATCGCGGCGTTAAAAATGGCCTCAAAATGCTCACATACTCCGTGTATGCTCCGCTTTTTCAGCCATTTTTGCCTTGTGCTGCGTCCCTTGATCGAAATCGTGAAGAGGTTCTTACACACCACGCCCTACACCGCATTGGGGCACCAATGCCCTTCACAAAGCAAAAACCCCCATACGCCAATATTGGAGCACAGGGGCATGACATTTTGATGATAAAGAAGGATGGATTCCTTGCTCAATTAAAACCGTTTCGTCACACCCAAGCCGAGCAGGTGCGCGCTGTTCTCGTATTTACCGTTGTAAGCCACAGTCCCGTTCGGGTCTTGCGAAGAGACCGAAAGCGGTGAAGGAGCGAAGGGCGTCATCGAGGCATAATTCCTGTTGTCGAATTTTACGTACATATAGGCACCTTCGAGCTCCCAGCCGCCGGCAATCTTGTGCCTCAGCCCCACACTAAAAAGATTCCTGTCAGCATCGGGCACGCGCGCGCTGAAATGCGCATCACTCTGTCCAGTGAAATCGCGCGAGTAACCAGCGCGCAACTGGTTGCTGGCATTTAAATCATAGGTCATTCCCAGCCGGTACGCATCGGCATTACTCCATCCATTGGCATTGATGACGCGTGGGCTGCCGGTAGTGGTAGCGGCGATTATCTGATTGAACTTCTTCCACCCCGTACGCTCGTAGTCAAACTCCACACCGAGCTTATCGGTAGCTTGGTAGCGCGCGCCAACTTGCAGCATCCAGGGCAAGTTAACATCGGCAACAACCCCCGTTGCACCTAGCGGTGAGGTCAAATTCCCATCGACACCCACACTGATGGCTGAACGGTACGACGCGCCGAAACTCCAGGGGCCTGCGACATGCATCAAGGCGGCATTCCAGCCCACATCACTCCCATCACCCTTGATGGTGGCAACCTGGGTGTTGAGCTTTACCTCTCGCACCCGATAATAATCAAGACCTACGGCGACACTGGTATTGGCGCCAATTTTGTAGGCAACATTGGGGTTGAAATTAATCAGTTCGATGCGGGTTTCCGCGGGATGCATCGAAGCAGTCAGCGGAGAAGAAAGGATGGGAAAGGTATTTTTTGGCCAGTTGGTTTCCAGCCCAAACGGCGCATTAACGTTGAACCCCCAGCTCCACTGCGGGCTGCGCCGGTTTATCACAGAGAGATTGGGCACGTATGCCGGACTATCGTGATCGCTGTCTATTTTATCTGTCTTGCCAGCCGGGGTAGCACTGACCTTGTGGTCGATCAACACCAATCCCGCCACGATATTGGTGCCGTCATGAAAAGACATGGCAGCGGGGTTGTAGACTACCGCACCAAGCTCCTTGTAATTGGCGACTAGTGCATTGCTTGTGCCCACACCGGCGACGGACGCCTCTGGCAGGCGAAAACCTGAGGCATTGGCGTTCACACTCATCATCAATCCCAGCGATGCAAAACCAAACAGCGGATACAGCCGTCTCATAAAACCCTCCCTATTTATGTTTTTAGGTGTTCGCAGACTAAGCATTAAACAGAAGTCCCAAAAAAGCAAGGATTGGATTGGATGAGCAGGTGACGTGCGTCCGGGAGGCTCCGCGCCACCGGATTAACAAATGCGCGATGTTTCTATGAAGCGCTCGCCGTGGTTCGCAGAAGAAACGTCACAGGACCGTCATTGGTGAGCGTCACCAGCATGTCCGCGCCGAAACGGCCGGTAGCAACAATGGGATATTGATTGTGCGCTTGCTGGACGAGATGGTTGAATAACCGTAGCCCTGCCTGGGGGCTGGCTGCGGGGGTGAAACTCGGACGCATGCCCTTGCGGGTATCGGCGGCCAGGGTGAATTGCGGCACTAGCAGCAGGCCACCGCCAACATCGCGCAGACTGAGGTTCATTTTGCCGCCAGCATCGGCAAACACGCGGTAACCGAGCAGGCGTTCCAGCAGCCGGTCGGCCTGCGCTTCGGTATCGTCTTGCTCCACACCTACCAACACCAACAGGCCATGACCGATGGCGCCAACAACCTCCCCGTCCACAACCACCTGCGCAGCACGCACCCGCTGCAGCAAACCGATCATTCTGGAAACAGCCGTTGAACGGGGTGGATCATGAAGGGCATATTAAAAACATGTTCTTGACCATCCAAAGAAGCGGTCAACAGTCGCTTCCAAGATCATGCTGAAGGCTGTTCGCCATCATCATGGTGGCTTTGACGAGGGCGTCGGTGATGCCAGGCTCGCTGGCGGAGTGTCCGGCATCGGGGATGATATTAAGCTGGGCCTGCGGCCAGGCGCGATGCAATGACCACGCATTCTCAACCGGGCAAACAATGTCATAGCGGCCATGCACAATAATGCCGGGGATGCCGGCGAGCCGACCTGCATTGCGCAGGATTTGATCAGGCTCAAGAAAGCTGTCATTCATGAAATAGTGGCACTCGATACGCGCCAGGCTGAGTGCCGTGGACGGGTTGGAGAAGTGATCGATCACCGATTTGCTGGGACGCAAGGTTGCGGCGCGCCCTTCCCAGACCGACCACGCCTTGGCGGCGGCCATACGCGCCACCTCGTCATCGCCGGTCAGACGTTTGTAGTAGGCACGCACCATGTCGCCGCGCTCGGCATCGGGTATAGGACGCAAATAATCCTCCCAATAGTCCGGGAAGATGCGGCTCGCGCCCTGTTGATAAAACCATTCGATCTCGTGTGGTCTGCACAGGAAAATGCCTCGCAGAATCAACCCCTGTACGCGCTCGGGATGGCTCTGGGCGTAGACCAGCCCCAGCGTTGAACCCCACGAACCGCCGAACACTACCCAGCGCTCGATTTTCAAGTGCTGGCGTATCGTCTCCATATCGGCCACCAGGGCCTGGGTGGTATTGCCCGCCAGCTCGGCATGAGGGGTAGAACGGCCGCAGCCGCGCTGGTCGAACAGCACGATACGGTACACGTTGGGATCGAAAAAACGGCGGTGGTACGCCTCGCAGCCCGCACCGGGACCGCCATGCACAAACACCACCGGCAGCCCTTCGGGGTTGCCGCATTCCTCTATATGGATCTGGTGCGGCGACGCGACCGCGAGCCGGTGCGCCGCATAAGGTTTGATCTCTGGATAGAGTTTATACATGGATCCTGAAAACCAATCTTAACCACAGAAGCGCGGAAAACACAGAGCGCTTGAAGGATTACAACTTTATCTGTGTTCTTCGCGCTCCATGGCAAACCATAATTAACTACATAGACGAACTGCGCGAGGCCTTCTTGCGCTCGTGCTCCAGCAAAAACTTTTTGCGCAGCCGGACACTGCTGGGCGTCACTTCGACCAATTCATCATCCTCAATGAACTCCAACGCCTGCTCCAGGGTAAGGCGGATCGGCGGTATGAGCGTGACGGCCTCATCCGAACCGGAGGCGCGCATATTGGTGAGCTGCTTGGCCTTGAGCGGATTAACGACAAGATCGTTATCACGCGAATGGATGCCAACAATCATACCCTCGTAGAGCTCTTCGCCGGCGCCGATAAACAGCTTGCCACGATCCTGCAAGTTGAACAAGCCAAAGGCCACGCTCTTGCCCATGCCATTGGAGATCAGCACACCGTTGATACGCCCGCCGATGGCGCCCTTTTTGATCGGGGCATAGTTGTCAAACACATGGTGCATCAGCCCGGTGCCGGATGTGATGGTGAGAAACTCGGTGTGGAAGCCGATCAAGCCACGTGCCGGAATCCGGTACTCCAGGCGCACCCGGCCCTTGCCGTCCGACACCATGTCGAGCAGGTCGCCCTTGTGCATGCCGAGCTTCTCCATGATCGCACCCTGATGTTGTTCCTCGACATCCACGGTCAGCATCTCATAAGGCTCGCACATCTCGCCATTGATCTCTTTGAGAATCACCTGCGGACGCGACACCGCCAGCTCGAAGCCCTCACGGCGCATGTTTTCAATCAGAATGGACAAATGCAGCTCGCCACGCCCGGACACCTTGAATTTATCGGGGTCTTCGGTATCTTCAACACGCAACGCCACGTTATGGATCAATTCCTTTTGCAAGCGATCACGAATCTGGCGGCTGGTGACGAATTTGCCTTCCTTACCCGCAAACGGCGAGGTATTGACCTGAAAGGTCATGCTCACGGTAGGCTCGTCCACCGACAGCGCGGGCAATGCCTCTACATTCGCTGGATCGCACAGGGTATCGGAAATGCCCAGATCGTCGATGCCGGTAAAGGCGATAATATCGCCCGCCTGGGCATCGGGCACCTCGACGCGATCCAGGCCCAAAAAGCCAAAGATCTGCAATATACGACCATTACGGCGCTTGCCGTCGCGGCTCACCACGACCACAGGCGAATTGCTCTTGACCCGCCCCCTCGCGATACGCCCGACACCGATCGTGCCGACATAGCTGGAATAGCTCAGCGAGCTGACCTGCATCTGGAACGGCCCCTCGGGGTCAACAGCGGGGCAACTAACATGCTGTATGATCGCTTCGAACAACGGGGTCATGTCGCCGGAACGGACATCCGAGGTCAAACCTGCATAGCCCTGCAATGCCGAGGCGTAAATCACCGGAAAATCCAACTGCTCATCGGTGGCACCAAGGCGGTCAAACAAGTCGAAGGTCTGATCCAGCACCCAATCCGGACGCGCACCCGGGCGGTCCACTTTATTGATTACCACAATCGGCTTCAAGCCGCAGGCAAACGCCTTCTGAGTAACAAAGCGGGTCTGCGGCATGGGGCCATCGACCGCGTCCACCAGCAGCAGCACGGAATCCACCATCGACAGCACGCGCTCCACCTCGCCTCCGAAATCGGCATGGCCGGGGGTATCCACGATATTGATGCGGTAATCGCGCCAGCGGATCGCGGTGTTCTTTGCCAGAATGGTAATACCGCGCTCACGCTCCAGATCGTTCGAGTCCATGGCGCGCTCGGCGACAACCTGCCGCGCACCGAACGTGCCGGACTGCTGCATCAGCTTATCCACGAGCGTGGTTTTGCCATGATCGACGTGAGCAATGATAGCGATATTACGTAAATTCTTTATGGAATCCATAGTACGATACTCAAGAGATAGTGGTAATGGTCAGCGAATCTGTACGCGGACCCAACTTAAACGAAACATTATACCTGATATGGGGGCAAAGAAACAAAAAACCCACCTTTGAGGTGGGTTTTTTGTTTCTGCAACAACAGACTGATCAGGTTGCGGATGCGTGCAGGGTATAACCCCGCAGTGATTTTGCGAACTCCTGAAGGCTCTTGATGCCGGTCGCCTCTGCCTGCTTACACCATTCCTGCAAGCTGTGCAGCAGATTCTCCTGTGTCAGCGTCGAACGCTTCCAGATATCCTGGAGGCTCAGCTTGTGCTGATAAACGATTTTCAGCGCCTGGCTGCGGTCCAGTACCGTCTTCAAGCTGTTCTTCGCCGTGTCATCCATCAGGGACTCATCACGCACCAGCAGCTTCTTGGCACGCGCGAACAGTGCGCGGCAGGAATCATCCGCCTTGTGCAATTCATCCTTGAGCACGGGCAGCATGACGTCCTGACCATAATTGGAGAGCACATGAAGGCGGGTGACGATCACGGCACGCAACGTCTCCATGTCCACGGCCTGTTTGCCGGGGACAATAACCGGTTCGAGCGCCACTTTCTTTACGTGCGCCAGCCCGAATATCTCAAACAGGCGGATGTACATCCAGCCGATATCGAACTCCCACGGCTTGGAGGAAAGCTTGGCGGAACTTGGGAAGGCATGGTGGTTGTTGTGCAGCTCTTCACCGCCGATAATGATACCCCAGGGGGAGATATTGGTAGACGCATCCGCCGGTTCGTAGTTGCGGTATCCCCAATAGTGGCCAATGCCATTGATGATCCCGGCGGCCGTGATAGGTATCCATATCATCTGCACTGCCCAGATACTGATGCCCGCAGCGCCGAACAGCAACACATCGAGAATGATCATCAGCACAATGCCGTATCGGCTGTGTTTGGTGTAGAGATTGCGCTCTATCCAGTCATCGGGCGTGCCGTGGCCGTACTTATCCAGGGTTTCCTGGTTTTTGGCCTCTTTCCGGTAGAGTTCGGAGCCTTCCCAAAAAACCTTTTTGATCCCAAGAACCTGCGGGCTGTGCGGATCTTCCGCCGTCTCGCATTTGGCGTGATGCTTACGATGTATCGCGGCCCACGCCTTGGTGACCATGCCGGTGGTCAGCCACAACCAGAAGCGGAAAAAGTGGCTGATGATAGGATGCAGATCCAGCGCGCGATGCGCCTGGTTACGGTGCAGATAAATGGTCACGCCCGCGATTGTGATGTGGGTCATGATCAACGCAGCGGCGATGTACCCCCATACGGAAAAGCCCAGCAAGCCATTCGCCAGTAGATTCAAGACCCAGTCAAACATACGGAAAGAAACCTCCAAAGAGCTGGGGTGCCGCAAGTGATACACGGCATCCCATTGTCATAAAAAACTTGTGGTTAATATACGCTGGACACTCACCAAACGTCAATGGCGATTATTTAATAGCATAATACCATTACCAGATATGCGGACATTGCCGCCGTAAAACAACCGCCCGGCCCAAATAAACCTTTCAGTTTTCGATCATACGAAAAAAATACAGGAATGGGAACGGGATTTTTGCAGATACCTCAATAATGCGGTGGCGGCGTTTCCTCGGAACTGGAGGCAATATTGAACTGGGCCTGGGCACGCACCTGCTGTCTTAGCGCGTCAAGTTCCGCGCCGAGCCGGTCTATCACCTTCTGCTGATGCGCGAGGGCGTCGCTCAGCTCCTGCATCGCCGCCTCCTGGTAGGTGAGGCGGGTTTCCAGCTCAATGACGCGCATCTCATCCATGCCGTTTGCCATTGCGCCGCCACTCACGGCCGCAGCTTGGCAAAAGCGGCCGCCATCGCGCCTTCCATCGGCGGCTTCGATTCCTGCTTCATCTTCGGTTTGCGCGGGGCATTGTCCGCCCTGGGCTGGGCGGGAAGAGCTGCCGCCTGCTCGTCAAGCCGCATGGTGAGGGCAATGCGGCGGCGCTTTTCATCCACCTCCAACACCTTGACCTTGACCACATCGCCGGCCTTCACCACGCTGTGCGGGTCCTTGACAAATTTGCCGGCCAGGGCGGAGATGTGAACCAGCCCGTCCTGGTGCACGCCAATGTCCACGAACGCGCCGAAGTTGGTGACGTTGGTCACCACCCCTTCCAGCATCATACCGGGTTGCAGGTCTTTGAGATCCTCCACCCCTTCCCGGAACGCCGCCGTTTTGAATTCGGGGCGCGGGTCGCGGCCCGGCTTTTCCAGCTCGGCGAGGATATCCTTCACCGTCGGCAGGCCGAAACGTTCGTCGGTGAACTCCTTGGGGGAGAGCGTCTTCAGCACAGCGCCGTTGCCGATGATTGAACCGATGTCCACGCCAAGCTTGGCGAGAATGCGCTGCACCACCGGATAACTTTCAGGGTGCACGGCGGAGGCATCGACGGGGTTGTCGCCATTCATGACACGCAAAAATCCCGCCGCCTGCTCAAAAGTTTTTTCACCCAGGCGCGGCACGCTCTTGAGATCGCGGCGATTCTTGAACGGGCCATTATGGTCGCGGAATTCCACGATATTTTTTGCCAGCGTCTGGTTCAGGCCCGAGATACGCGCCAGCAACGGTACGGAGGCGGTGTTCACGTCTACGCCCACGGCGTTGACGCAATCTTCCACCACCGCATCCAGAGAGCGGGCCAAATCGGTCTGGCTGACATCATGTTGATACTGGCCGACGCCGATGGCCTTGGGGTCGATCTTGACCAGTTCCGCCAGCGGGTCTTGCAGCCGCCGCGCGATGGACACCGCGCCGCGCAAGCTGACATCCAGTTGCGGGAACTCCCTGGAGGCAAACTCGGAGGCTGAATACACTGACGCACCGGCCTCGGACACCACCAGCTTCTGCAAACCCAGATCGGGATGACGCGTGATAAGCTCGGCGGCGAGCTTGTCGGTCTCGCGCGAGGCGGTGCCGTTGCCGATGCTGATAAGCTCGGCCTTGTGTTTGCGCGCCAGCTCCGCCAGCACATGGATCGAGGCGTCCCACTGATTGCGCGGGGCATGGGGGTAAATAGTAGCGGTATCCAGCAGCTTGCCGGTGGCGTCCACGACCGCCACTTTCACGCCAGTGCGCAGGCCGGGGTCAAGGCCGATTACGGCGCGCGGCCCTGCCGGGGCAGCCAGCAACAGGTCGTGCATGTTGCGGGCGAACACCTTGATCGCCTCGCCCTCGGCGCTTTCCCTGACCTGCGTCATGAGATCAAGATCAAGGTGCAGGAAGATTTTCACCCGCCACGCCCAGCGCACCGTCTCGCGCAGCCAGGCATCCGCCGGGCGGCCCTGATCGGAGACGCTGAAACGCTGCGCGATCATGGATTCACAGGCGTTGGGCTGGGCAGCTCTACCAGCGCTTTCTTCCTCGTCTGGCAGCACCATATTAATCTGCAAAAAGCCTTCGTTGCGCCCACGCAACAGCGCCAGCGCACGGTGCGAGGGGATTGCCTTGAGCGGCTCGCTGTACTCGAAATAATCGCGGAATTTCTCGCCCTCCTCGCCCTTGCCCTCGACCTTGCGGGAAACAAGCTTGGCGTTTTCCCACAGGAATTCGCGCAACCGGCCCAGCAGTTCCGCGTCTTCGGCGAACCGCTCCATCAGGATATGACGCGCGCCCTCCAGCGCCGCCTTCACATCCGCAACACCCTTGTCCGCGCTGACGTACTCCGCCGCCACGGCCTCGGGCGTGAGCGTGGGATTGCCCAGCAACGCCAGCGCCAGCGGCTCCAGCCCTGCCTCGCGCGCGATCTGCGCCTTGGTGCGGCGTTTCTGCTTGTAGGGCAGATACAAATCTTCCAGGCGCGTCTTGGTTTCGGCCTCAAGGATATCCCTTTCCAGCTCAGGCGTGAGCTTGTCTTGTTCCCCGATACTCTTCAAAATCGCCGCACGGCGATCTTCCATTTCACGCAGATAACGCAGCCGCTCCTCCAAAAAGCGTAGCTGGATATCGTCCAGGCCGCCGGTGGCCTCCTTGCGGTAGCGCGCGATGAATGGCACCGTTGAGCCCTCGTCGAGCAATTGCACGACGGCTTCAATCTGCCTTTCCTGAACCGACAGCTCGTTTGCGATGCGTTGGGTGATACGGATGATCATGGATTGTGAGCCTTATTTATTTATTCGATGGCGATAGTATAGCGCCACACCCGCTCTTCCCCGGCAGCGATGCTCGCCACGCCTGGCTTGTCACGGAATTCCCCTGCAAACTCCTGCGGGCTGGCGTGCCCTTGCCAGGGCTCTATGCAGACAAATCCGGCGCCGGGTTTGGTCCAGATTCCCAGATGGGGAAAATCGGCGAAATCCACGCGAACAGCGGGTGCGCCAGGCGCGCTATAACGCAGGGAGCGGCTTTGCAATCGGTCGAAAAAGATCACGTCATCGACAAAAATCTCATCGCGCAGCGATAACTCCCGCCCCTGCACTGGAGTGGCGTATGCTTCCGGCTTCACCAGCCCGCCTGCAAGACGGCGGATCGGCGCGGGCTCATCCTGCTCGAAAATAATTTTGTGTTGCCGCCGCTCCGCGCCCGCCTTGAGCGGCCAGACGAAGGCCGGATGCGTGCCGACGCTCGCCAACAGATCGGCCGAACCGGGGTTGCGCAGCGCATAGGAAATCTCCAAGCGGTTGCCGTGCAGCGTATGCGTGATGCGCAATTCGAAAGCAAATGGATAACGGCGGCGTGTCTCGGCATCATCCTTGAGCAGCATGGTGCAACTGGCGGCAGAGGCCGTCTCGCAGTCAAACGGCAAGTCACGCGCGAAGCCGTGCTGGGTCATGGGATAGCTTTTGCCTTCATGAACCAGGGCATCGTTTTTAAGACGGCCAACGATGGGAAACAAATGCGGCGCATGGCGCGCCCACACGGCGGGATCGGCCTGCCAGAGCAACTCCTGCCCATTCGCCGTCTTGAGCGACTGTAATTCCGCGCCTTGGGTGGAAACCGCCACGGACAGGGCGCCGGAGCTAAGTGTATAAATTGGCATATGTATTCTCCTTTAATTGATGATATGCGCCGTCCACGCGACTACCCCTTGGCCTTGAGCGGTATGGCGTTAATGTTGTTTTGCCGGAGCTGGGCGCGTACTTTGTTGAGTTGATCCATGTCGCCATACGGCCCGAGGCGCACGCGATGCCAGGTGTCATCTTCAACCGTGACAGACTGGATTTTGGCCTCGATGCCAAGCAGGGCAAGGCTCGCCTTGAGCGCGTCGGCGTCGGCCAGATTTTTGAATGATCCGGCCTGCAGGAAGTAGGATTCTGCTTTGCCTGCCTGCGCATCATTTGCCGCGCGCTTTTTAAGCTCTTTGTCGGGGATGATCACCTCCATCTCCGGCAGGATGGTATAAAAATCAAAGCGTGGCTTTGGAGGTGTTGGTGTGGTTGATGCGCTGGGAGTGTTTCTCTCTTTCACGCTGGGCTTCTGCTCTGGCTTCACAGCCGGTGCCGGTTCGGCGCTGACAGCAGGTTCAGGAACATGGTCGGTGGGAGGACGCTTCTCCAGCCAGACCAGGAAGGCAACAAACAGCCCGATGGACAGACCGGCGGCGAGCCACATCCAGCCGGGCACAGCCTTGCGTGCCGGCGCCTTTTTCCTCGCACCATTCAGAGTGTTCGAGGTTTTCTTGTAATCGCGCGCCACGGTTACATGGCTTCGGGCGCGGATACGCCGAGCAGGGTCAAGCCATTACGCAGCACATGGCGGGTGGCGATGATGAGATTGAGGCGCGCATCACGCAGCAAGCTGTCATCCACAATGAAGATGTGTGCGTTGTAATAGGTGTGGAAATCGTTCGCCAGATCACGCAGAAAATGGGCCAGCTGATGGGGCTCATGATTGAGCGCCGCCATCTCGACGATCTCGGGATAACGCGACAGGCCAAGCATCAGCGCCTGCTCGTGCGTCTCGGTGAGCAGATGCAGATTGGCGCGCCCGCGCGCCTCGTCCCAATGCAGGCCTTTTTCCTGCAACTGGCGCATCACGCTGCACACGCGCGCATGGGCATACTGGATGTAGTAAACCGGGTTATCGCTGGATTGTGACTTAGCAAGATCAAGATCAAAATCCATGTGCTGCTCACACTTGCGCAGCACATAGAAAAAGCGTGCCGCGTCATCGCCGACTTCGTGGCGCAATTCGCGCAGCGTGACAAACTCGCCAGAGCGAGTGGACATCTGGGCCTTTTCGCCGCCGCGATACAGGGTAGCGAACTGCACCAGCAGCACATCCAGCCGCGAAGGGTCATCACCCACTGCGGCGAGCGCGGCCTTGACGCGCGGCACATAGCCATGGTGATCGGCGCCCCACACGTCGATGACACGATCAAAGCCGCGCTCCATTTTGTCCATGTGGTAGGCGATATCGGCGGCGAAATAGGTCTTCTGGCCATTTTCACGCACAATGACGCGGTCTTTCTCGTCGCCATAATCCGTGGAGCGGAACCACAGCGCGCCGTCCTTTTCATAGAGATGGCCGCTGGCCTGGAGACGGGCCACCGCGCGATCCACCGCGCCGCTCTCAAACAGTGAGCGCTCCGAAAACCATTCTTCATAGATCACGCCAAATTCGCGCAGATCCTCGCGGATATCTTCCAGAATATCATTCAAACCCAGGTCAAATACCTGGCGATAGGCGGCCGCGCCCAGTAATTGCTTGGCACGGGCGATGAGGGCGTCGATGTGCGCCTCCTTGTCACCACCTGCCGGCTCGTCCGGCGGCAGGTCTTGCATGACTTGTGCAATGGGATGATGCAGGGCGTTGCCATGCTGTCCGCGCAGATCCGCTGCGATATCGCGCACGTATTCACCCTTGTAGCCATTGGATGGAAAAAAGGCAAAGGCCTCATCGCACAATTCCAGATAACGCAGCCAGACACTGGTGGCGAGGATATCCATCTGGCGTCCGGCGTCATTGACGTAGTATTCGCGGTGGGCCTTGTAACCCACCGCCTCCAGTAGGTCAGCCACCGCCGCGCCATAGGCAGCACCGCGTCCATGACCGACGTGCAGCGGCCCGGTGGGATTGGCCGACACAAATTCCACCTGCACCAGCCGCCCCCCTCCCACGGTGCTGCGGCCATAGTGCGGGCCTTGCGCCATGATATCGGTGATGACGCCCTGAAAGGCCGCCGGGGTCATGTAGAAATTGATGAAACCCGGCCCCGCGACTTCAACCTTGGCGATCTTATCCGAGGCGGGCAGCGCGGCGGCGATATGCTCGGCCAGTTCCCTGGGCTTGCGGCGGACAGTTTTGGCCAGGGTCAGCGCGACATTGCTGGCGAATTCGCCATGGCTCCGGTCACGGGTGCGCTCAACGGGGATGTGCGACGGCAGCTCGATATCAGCAGCCAGTCCACCCCCCTGTTGCAGGCCAATGAGTGCGCTCGAAAGCAGGTGTTCCAGATGGTGTTTCAAGGGTGCATCCTGAATATAATTAGGAAAAAACAGTGAGTGTGCGGATTTTACCTTGCCGGAGAGGAAACTAGAAGCCGTGCAGCTTCATCGGTGGGCAATGGCCGGCTGAAATAATAGCCTTGCACCGCGTCACAGTGATGATCAACCAAAAATGCCCTTTGCTCTGCGGTTTCCACGCCTTCGGCAACCACCCTGATGCCCAGGTTGTGCGCCATGGCGATGATCGCCATGGCAATGGCCGCGTCATCATAATCAGCGGGGATGTCGTTCACGAATGAACGGTCAATTTTCAGGGTATTGATCGGCAGCCGCTTGAGATAGCCGAGACTGGAATAGCCGGTGCCAAAGTCGTCGATACTGATATCTATTCCCATGGCATTCAACGCGTTCAGGGTGGTAATGGCAGTCTCTGCATTTTGCATGAGCATGGTTTCTGTCAGCTCCAGCTCCAGATGACGCGGCTCCAGCCCTGTTTCCTGCAATATCTGCGCAACGGAGTAAATAAAATTGGATTGCCGAAGCTGGCGCACCGAGAGATTAACCGCCATGCGCACCGGCGGCATCCCCTGTCTCTGCCATACCTTGTTTTGCAGGCAAGCGGTGCGCAGCACCCATTCGCCTATCGGGCCTATCATGCCGGTGTCTTCAGCAATGGGAATAAACTGCAGCGGCGAGATCATGCCTAACTCAGGATGCCGCCAGCGTATCAGCGCCTCCATGCCGATAATTTTATTGCTTACAAGGTCCACCTGCGGCTGGTAATGCAGCAGAAACTCGTTGCGCTCCAGCGCATGGCGCAGGGCGTTCTCCAGCGCCAGCCGCTCGAAGGCCTTGGCGTTCATTGCGGCGGCGTAAAATTGATAGGCGTTGCGCCCCTGTTCTTTCGCGTGGTACATGGCGGTGTCCACGTTTTTGAGCAACGCCTCCGATGTAACACCATCGAGCGGGAAAAGCGCGATGCCGATACTGGCGCTCATGAACAACTCGTACTCGCCAACACGGTAGGGATAGGCAAAACTGTCCAGGATCTTTTGGGCCACGCGCGCCGCGTCCTCCGCATGCGCGAGATCCGGCACGATCACCGCAAATTCGTCGCCCGCCAGACGCGAGACCATATCGACCTCGCGCACACAGGCTCTCAGCCTTTCGGCGACCCCCTTAATCAACCCGTCGCCGACACCATGCCCCAGCGTATCATTGATGGTTTTGAAGCGATCCATGTCAAGCAATAACACTGCGAGTAAGCTGCCACGCCGTTCAGCCTCAATAATGGCCTGCCCCAGGCGCTGCTTGAACATTACACGGTTGGGCAGGCCGGTCAGATCATCATGGTGGGCGAGGTGGTGAATGCATGCCTCGGCGTGCCTGCGCTCAGTGATATCTTGTATTGCACCCTCATGGTACAGCACACGTCCGGTGACATCGCGAACCACCCGGCTGCTAACCTCGGCCCAGATGATACCACCATCATGGCGGCGCAACTGCGCCACAAAACCGTTCGTCTTGCCCCCTTGCCGCAGCATTTTGTCCTGCAACTTTTGCAAACCTTCGGGATGCACGCATAAATTAAGCACATTATGCGCGCGCAAAGCATCCAGATCCGGATAGCCGAGCATCTGCAGCAGCGCCGGATTGGCGTCTAGCACTTGCCCCTCCGGGGATGTTTGATACAAACCCACTGGCACACCATCAAACAGGCCGCGATAACGGTGCTCGGCATCCAGCAAAGCGCGCTGCTGCCGCGCCTGATTCAGGGCGGTATTGACCGCAACAATCAATCGGCTGATATTATCGGGGGATTTGATGATGTAATCATCAATATCCGCCTTCATCGCCGCTACGGCGACCTCCTCGCTGCCCGTGGCGGTAAACATGATGACGGGGCAATGCGGCCAGCGCTTTTTGACGGTACGCAATACGGCCAAGCCATCCGTCCAGCGGATCTGGTAATCCGTGATAACCAGATCGAAGTCGCCTTCCGTCAGCGCCTGCTCCAGCTCTGGCGCCCCCGCGATTTCACGGACGTGAAAACCAGGATATTCACGGCCCAGGACACGCACTACCAGGGCACGGTCGTCAGGATTATCGTCAACAAGCAAAACGTGCAAGGGGCAAGCAGTCATAATACCCATTTTCCTGGCGCGTGTATTGCCAGGGCAAGCCCAATGATCAGCATCCACTTCTCCCTCTGACGGCTACGTTATGAACAATATCTGATTATGATGGCGAGGAAGGACCTCTCAACTCTACCCAAAACCGGCTACCCTTATCAAGCACTGATTCCACGCCAGCTCGCCCCCCCATGCGCTCCAACCCTTTATGCACAATCGCAAGGCCAATGCCCGTGCCTGGATAGTGCTCAATCCCATGCAGCCGCTCAAAAACACGGAAGATGCGCTCCTGATTTTCCACGGCGATGCCAATGCCATTATCCTCCACCCATACGCGCACCCACTCCCCGCGCTCCTCGGCCCATACCCTCACTTGTGGGGCAATTCCGGCGGGCACGAACTTGATGGCATTGCCAATCAGATTCGTCATCACTTGCCGCAATGTGGCGCGGTGCCCGATCACTGAAGGCAAAGGTGTGGTAATGACCACTTGAGCCTGCCGCTCGCGGATCTCTGTCTCCAGGTGCGCCAACACATCTGCCATTATCCCCGTCACATCGACGGCTGCGAGTGGAAGCGCAGCGCGGCTGACATGGCTATAGGCGAGCAGATCCTTGATCAACTCATCCATGCGCCGCGCAGCGGCAGCGACACGCCTGGCATAATCCTGGCCCACGGCATCGAGCTGACCTACGTGATCCTCCAGCAATGCGTGCGAAAAGCCCTGCATAGCGCGTAGCGGGGCACGCAAGTCGTGTGCCACGGAGTAGGAGAAAGCTTCAAGTTGACTATTGGCGTTGCTTAATTCCGCCGTACGTTCGGCTACTTTCTTTTCCAGATCGTCCTTTGCCTTACGCAGCCCCTCCTCGGCCCACTTGCGCTCGGTAATATCATATGCCGTACCCAGCCCCGCCAGCGCCCCCTCAAATTCGATGGTGCCCGCCGTGGTGTCCAGCCAGCGCTCTTCGCAATTCTTTGTGAGTATTTTGAATTCGTAACGGGCAGAGGCAACTTCACCTTCGCGGCGCGCCATAGCCTGCTGTTTTGCAAACCCCCTGAAATCAGGGTGCACCACATCAAGGAAATCCATCGCCAGCAATTCTGCCCGCGTGTACCCACTGATTGTTTCCGCCTGACGGTTCACATAGAGTAGCGCTCCTCCACGGTAAATGAAGATCGCCGCCGCCATGCTCTCGGCCAGGGTGCGAAACTTGATTTCGCTCTCGCGCAGCCGTTGCTCGGCCTGTTTACGCTGGGTAATGTCTTGCAGAATAACAGTGAAAATTGTCTGTCCGTTTTGAACCAGTTTGGAGATAGTCGCCTCGGCGGGAAATTCGCTGCCGTCCCTGCGGCGCCCGAGCACTTCCAACTGCCCCGCCATCCCACGCGCAACATCAGGATTAGCGGCAAAATCACTGATATGATGGCGGTGAACATCAACAAAGCGCGTCGGCAACAGCAGGTCCAGCGGCTGTCCCAGCATATCGGTGGCATGGTAGCCAAAGATATGTTCCGCCCCTTGATTGAACATAACGATGCGCTGTTCTTGGTCTAGCGTAATAATGGCGTCAGCGGCGATATTAATCACCTCCGCAAGATGCGCCTCACTGACACGGCGCGCGGCATCTGCCCGCATGATCTGGCGTTGTTCGTGGCGTATCAGGAAATACAATACCAGCGCGGTGACGAGTATGAACCCCCAACCCTTGAAAGTCTGTAACTGCGTCAGATGCTGGGCGTCGGTGACATAACTGCCCAGCAGCCTGTCGGAAAAAAAGATCCACAGCCCCGCAATGGCGGAGTAAATCACACTAACGCGCAACGCCATCCGTGATGCACTACTGCTCACGAGACTTCCCCAGCAATTTTACAATTCGCAACATTGGCAGACACGATACCCTCCATGGATCTATAGCCTGTTGATGAAGCAACTCAAAAAACTAAAGGTCTTTTTACATTATCCCTGGTGCCGGGCAATTGCAATAAACCTAAAGTATCCACTCAACCGAAAAAACCAAATATGGTATGGGTGTTTTACGGCATTGAGCCGGTCACCCAAGTCTCATCACTCACCCATCGCCGCCAACAGGTCTGCCTGGTACTCACTACTCAACGGGTTGAGCACCGGATCGAGGTCGCCCTCCACGATGTCGGCGAGTTTGTACAGCGTGAGGTTGATGCGGTGGTCGGTGAGACGGCCCTGGGGAAAGTTGTAGGTGCGGATGCGTTCCGAGCGGTCGCCGCTACCGACCAGCAGGCGACGGGTTTGGGCCTGTTCGGCAAGCTGCTTTTCACGTTGCGTGCTCAATAGCTTGGCTTGCAGCAGCGACATGGCGCGGGCGCGGTTTTTGTGCTGAGAACGCTCGTCCTGGCATTCGATGACGATGCCGCTGGGCAAGTGTGTGATGCGTATCGCGGAGTCGGTTTTGTTGACGTGCTGGCCGCCCGCACCGGAGGCGCGGAAGGTATCGACCTTGAGATCCGCGGGGTTGATCGCCACCTCGTCGATCTCCGCGACCTCGGGCATTACTGCCACGGTGCAGGCAGAGGTGTGGATGCGTCCCTGCGATTCAGTCTCAGGGACGCGCTGCACGCGGTGCGCGCCAGATTCAAATTTGAGACGCGAATAGGCGCCGTGGCCGATGATGCGCGCAATAACTTCCTTGTATCCACCGTGTTCACCGGGGCTTTCACTAAGAATTTCCACCTGCCAGCGCTGTTTTTCGGCGTAGCGCGCATACATGCGGAACAGATCGCCGGCGAAGATGGATGCCTCATCGCCGCCGGTCCCGGCGCGAATTTCAAGGAAGATGTTGCTGGCATCATGGGGATCCTTGGGCAGCAGGAGTCTTTGCAGTTCCAGCTCCAGCGCTTGCTGCCGGGCGCGCGCATCCTTGATTTCCTCCTCGGCCATCTGCCGCACGTCAGGATCCTTATCGCGCAACATGCCCTGGGCAACGGCAATATCATCGAGCGCCGCGTTGTAGCGGTCAAAACACGCCACCACCGGGTTGATTTCAGCATATTCCATGGAAAGCGCGCGAAACCGGTCCTGGTTGTTGATGGTGCCGGCATCGGAGAGCAGGGCGCTAATTTCCTGCAAGCGCTCGGAAAGACCTTCGAGCTTACTGCGTATGGAAGGTTTCACAGGGTCAAGAGCCTGTCTGTGAATAAATCATCCCTGCGACGGAGGCCGGTTTTGAGCAGGGCAAGGAAGGCTGAGCGTAGTGTGCTTGTTGCACATGAGCGAAG
>LNEJ01000053.1 GCA_001464965.1 Gammaproteobacteria bacterium Ga0074134 | reverse complement strand
GTCGTTCATTTGGAATCACCAAACTTCTCTCCTCGCGCCTTGCCTGGCGTGTTTTGGGGCAGCAACGCCGGGATGATTTATTCACAGACAGGCTCTTAGGTATCCAGGTTTTTAAGATCAAACAATTCGCGCGCCGCATCGAGCAACTCGTTGCGGCCTTCGAAACCGGCCTGTTTCATTTGGGTGCTGGGGGTGTGGACGAGCTTGTTGGTCAGGCCGCGCGCCAGCAGTTGCAGTGCCTCTTCGGGTGACCCGCCGCGCGCCAGCAGGCGGCGCGCCTTTTCAATCTCTTCGTCACGGATGCGCTCGGCCTGCTCCCGATAGGCGCGGATGGTGGAAACGGCCTCCAGGGATTTCAGCCAGCCCATGAAGTGCGTCACCTGAATATCAATAATCTCTTCGGCCTGTTTGGCGGCCTCCTGGCGGGATTTAAGGCCCTCCTGGATGATCTCCTGCAAATCATCGACCGTATACAGATAAACATCACGCAGATCACCCGCTTCGGGCTCGATGTCGCGCGGCACGGCTATGTCGACCATCAGCATCGGGCGATGCTTGCGCACCTTGATCGCCCGCTCCACAGCGCCCTTGCCCAGGATTGGCAAGGGGCTGGCAGTGGAGGAGATGACAATATCGGCCTCCGCCAAATGCATGGGTATCTCCGCAAGCTCAATGGCATAACCATTGAATTCGCTGGCCAGCGCGTGCGCTTTTTCCAGCGTGCGATTGGCGATGATGATGCGGCCAATGCCGTTTTCATGAAGGTGGCGCGCCGCCAGCTCGACAGTCTCGCCCGCGCCAATCAGCAGCACGGTCTGCTTGGCGAGGTCACCGAAAATCTGCTTCGCCAGGCTGACGGCGGCAAATGCCACCGATACCGGACTGGAGCCGATGGCGGTATCGGTGCGCACCTGCTTTGCAACGGAGAAAGTGTGCTGAAACAGCCTGCCCAGGGTGGTACCGACGGTACCGGCCTGCATGGCGGCGGCATAGGCGGTTTTGATTTGGCCGAGAATCTGCGGTTCGCCAAGGATCAGCGAATCCAGACCGCTGGCGACGCGCAGGATATGGCGCACGGCGTCCTGCTCCGGGTAAAGATACACATAGGGTGCGACTTCATCCCTTCTGAGATGATGATAATGCCCCAGCCAGTCAACGATTTCATCCTCATTGGACTGATTGGCGCAGCACAGCAGCTCGGTGCGGTTGCAGGTGGAGAGGATCGCCGCCTCGTTGGCACGGCAGCCCGTCGTGAGGTCGCGCAACGCCTCGGGCAGGCGTTCGGGCGCGAACGCCACTTTCTCCCGTATATTCACGGGCGCTGTCTTATGATTGATGCCGACGGCCAAAAGGCGCATTGAACTTATCCGCCCCTAAGAAAACAAACACCTTGCGGCTGATAAAAGCACAGTCCGATTAAAGAGCCTGCAATGAATCAAGTGTTGCATCCGATGACGCTCGCGGGATTACACCGCAGAACTCCGCCCGTCCGAGATGGCGTAAATGTAACACTTAATTGATGAACAGACCCTGAACACATGCAAACGGCTAATATATCAGGCTATCCTTCGCATGGGAAAGGGGGTGCAGACTTGCGGGCCATAATATGTGACACTTGTACCAATGATTGGTTGTGGAGTAGCTAAATGAAAATCCTGTCTTTATTTGTGGCTATACTGGGCATATCCACCCTCGCGACAGGGTGCGCGACAGCCCGTCCGGGCAATACAGCAGCGGCACCGGGCGATACACCCGCGGCAAAAGCCGCCAAGCAGCCACCAAAAACCCTGCCCGCACCGCCGGAAGCGATTTATCAGGCGCTGGTGGCCGAAATGGCGGCGCAACGCGGTTATTACGATGTCGCCGCGGAATATTATCAACGTCTGGCGCGCACTACCAAAAACCCAAAAATCGCCGAGCGCGCCACGCGCATTGCGGTGTTTACCCGCGATGACAAAAGGGCACTGGAATCCGCCAAAGTATGGCTGGAACAGGAACCCGGCAATCTGGAGGCACGGTTACTGATCGCCGCGGTGCTTATCAAGCAGGGGAAGATAGACGCTGCTGTGGAGCATCTGGAGAAGGTGCTGGCCGAACAGGCCACCACCCCGGACCACGGCTTTGGCATGGTCACCACGCTACTGGCCAGCCTCCCGGACAGCAAGCCAGCGATTGCAACCATGGAGCAGCTCGTCAGCAAACACAAGGATGATCCATTTGCCCAGCTTAACTACAGCCAGCTCGCGCTGCGGGCTGAAGCGCTGAACAAGGCCCGTAACGCCGTGGAAGCGGCCCTGCGCCTCAAGCCGGAGTGGCCCAACGCCATGGTCTTGAAGGCGCGCATCCTGCAATTGAGTGGCGATACCGCCCAGTCTCTGCAGATCCTGGATGCCGTCATCAAACAACAACCTAACGACATACCCCTGCGCCTGGCCTACGCCCGCACCCTGATAAGCGCCAACCGCCACGCGGATGCGCTCACCCAATTTGAGGTTTTGTTAAAACAGGCACCGGACAACGCCGACGTGCTGCTAGGCGCCTCCCTGCTCTCTATCGACCTCAAGGATCTGGACAAGGCAGAAAATTATCTGGCCCAACTGAGCAAGCAGCCGAAACGCAGTGGCGAAGCCAGCTTTTATCTTGGGGTGGTCGCGGAAGAAAAAAAGGACTATGCCACCGCAACACAACGTTACTCCGCTGTACCGCCAGGGGAAAATTATCTGTCCGCACAGATCCGCATCGCCGAACTCATGGCACGGCAGGGAGACATTGAAGGCGCGCGCGGCCATTTGCGCGGCTTGGGTTTTGCCGATCCCAGCCAGAAGCTGCGCATTTACCTAGCGGAAGGCAACATCCTATACCAGGCCGGACAGTACACCCCGGCCATGGAGCTATATGATGCTGCACTGACAGAAATACCGGACAATCCCGACCTGCTCTATAGCCGCGCACTGACGGCGGAAAAGCTCGACAGACTGGATATTCTGGAGCGCGACCTGACCAGCATCATCAAGCGCCAACCGGATAATGCGGCGGTACTCAACACCTTGGGCTATACGCTGGCCGACCGCACCAACCGTTACCAGGAGGCACTGGGCTACATCAAACGCGCCCTGGAGCTGCGCCCCCAGGATTTCGCCATCATGGACAGCATGGGCTGGATACAGCATAAGCTGGGCAATAACGAAGAAGCCATCAGATACCTGCGCAAGGCCTTCGAGCAGGGTCAAGATCCAGAGATTGCTGCGCATCTGGGGGAGGTATTGTGGGTGACAGGCGATCAGCAGGGCGCAAAGGAAGTATGGCAGCGCGCCGTCAAGACAACACCTGACCACAAGGTCTTGCTTGAAACAATGCGGCGTTTTGGGCAGTGAAGAGCACCTCTATAAATCCGCTGAAGCCACGATGGCGGCGTTGGAAATGCGCTCAAAATGCTCATTTACTCCGTGTAAACTCCGCTTTTTCGCGCATTTCCGCCTTGCCCTCGCAGCTTAATCGAATTTATAGGGGCGCCCTGAAATCAACCGCAGCGGGGCACTGGCTCTTAATGTGCGGACTTGCGTTTACACTGGCGGCCTGCGCCACCACCGCGCCCCGCCTCCCCGTCACCGCGCCAGCGGACCCTGCCGCGCTTGAGCAGGCCCGGCAGCAAGCGCTTGCGGCATTACACGACTGGACGCTGACGGGCCGCATCGCCGTGCACAACGAGAATGAAAACTGGAGCGCGACCCTGCATTGGACGCAGCAGGCGGAAGCCTATACGCTCAATCTGATAGGCCCGCTGGGGCAAGGCGCGGCACAAATCACAGGAGACCGGGGCCGCGTGTTAATGCGCCTCGCCGACGGCCAGTCCATTACCGCGGACGATGCGGAAACCCTGTTGCGCGAACGCGCTGGCTGGAGCGTGCCCGTAGCGGGTTTGCGTTACTGGGTGCTGGGCCTGCCCGATCCGCGCACCACCGCGCAAAAAAGCCTGGATGAGGCAGGCCGCCCGTTATTTTTCGAACAATCCGGCTGGCGCATCGAATATGCGCGCTACGCCCCGGTCAATGGCATTGACCTGCCGCACAAGCTGACACTGAATAATCCCCACCTGCAAGTGCGCCTGGTGATCGACCGCTGGGATTTAGGCTGATGGTGGAGGCGTGGCCCGCGCCGGGTAAACTCAACCTGTTCCTGCATATCACCGGCCGTCGCGCTGACGGCTATCACCTGCTTCAGACCGTATTCCAGTTCATTGATCGCTGCGACTGGCTGTATTTCGACGTGCGCGATGATGGCGTGATCCGGCGCATCACCGAGGTGCCCGGCGTACCCCCAGAGCACGATCTGACGGTACGCGCCGCGCACTTGTTACAGGAAGTATCAGGCCTGGCGCTGGGCGGCGGCTCCCGGCATCCTGCCTCCCGCCGCACTGGCGCATCCCTGCGCGGCGCTGATATCCGCATCGAAAAGCATTTGCCGATGGGTGGCGGGCTGGGCGGGGGCAGCTCCGACGCCGCCACCACCCTTGTCGCCTTAAACAAGCTGTGGGGACTGAATCTACCAACGGAGCGGCTTGCGGCACTGGGCCTGCAACTCGGCGCGGATGTGCCGGTATTTGTAGTTGGCCATGCCGCCTGGGCCGAAGGTGTAGGCGAACAGTTGACGCCGGTGGATCTGAAAGAGCCTTGGTACCTGGTCGTCGTACCCCCTTGCCAGGTCTCAACCGCCAAGATATTTTCCGCCCCGGAATTGACACGGAACCTCCCAGCCATCAAAATAAGCGGCTTTCTCTCCGGGCAAGGCATAAACGTCTGTGAGCCGGTAGTGTGCGAACATTACCCGCAGGTCGCCGAGGCATTACGCTGGCTGTCGCAGTTCGGGCAGGCCAGAATGACCGGCACCGGGGCGTGCGTATTTGTATCATTTGAAGATGAAGCAGCCGCCCGCCGGGCGCTGGAACACCTGCCGTCATCCTGGCAGGGTTTTGTTGCGAAAGGGATGAATCAATCCCCGCTTTTTATTAAGGCGCGTCCGTAGTGCCAAGGAACCTCTGGTTTAACCAGAGGCTCCTGAAATTGAAATAAGGAACCTCTGAATTTAATCAGCGGTTCCTAGGCACATGGAGGTGCCGGCATTTTTCGATCACGGCAAGTGATTGAAAAATGAAGAAAAGCAAAAATCACATTTTTTGCTTTTCGTGCTCCGAGAATTCCGGGATGGAATTATTCAGAGGTTCCATAAATTATTGGGGTGTCGCCAAGCGGTAAGGCACCGGGTTTTGATCCCGGCATTCCCAGGTTCGAATCCTGGCACCCCAGCCATACATGCTTTAATGTAGTGAGAGGGCCTACTGTGACCGACAGCAGGATGATGGTCTTCACCGGCAACGCCAATCCACGCCTGGCGGAGGATGTTGTCAGCCACCTGAACATGCCCTTGGGCAAAGCCAACGTGGGCCGCTTCAGTGATGGCGAGATCATGGTCGAGATCATGGAGCACGTGCGCGGCAAGGATGTGTTCATCGTCCAGCCGACCTGCGCGCCGACCAACGACAACCTGATGGAATTGCTGGTGATGGCGGACGCCATGCGCCGTGCCTCGGCGTACCGGGTCACCGCAGTGATCCCCTATTTCGGGTACTCGCGGCAAGACCGGCGCCCCCGTTCGGCACGCGTGCCGATCACCGCCAAAGTGGTGGCGAACATGATCAGCAGCGTCGGGGTGAACCGGGTGCTGACCATCGACCTCCACGCCGATCAGATCCAGGGCTTTTTTGATCTGCCGGTGGATAACGTCTATGCCTCGCCGATACTGCTTGGCGACATCTGGCGCCAGGAATACCCGAACCTGATGGTGGTATCGCCCGATGTCGGTGGCGTGGTCAGGGCGCGAGCCATGGCCAAGCACCTGGAAGCGGAGCTGGCGATTATCGACAAGCGCCGCCCGCGTCCCAACGAAGCCAAGGTGATGCACATCATCGGCGAGGTGGAAGGCCGCACCTGCGTGTTGATTGATGATCTGGTGGATACCGCGGGCACGCTGTGCCAGGCCGCGCTGGCGCTCAAGGAGCATGGGGCCACCAAAGTGGTGGCCTACTGCACGCATCCGGTACTGTCAGGGCGCGCGCTGGAAAATATCGAGAACTCCGTGCTGGATGAGATGGTAGTCACCGACACCATCCCGCTCAAGCCCGAGGCCCGTGCGTGCCGCCAGATCCGCCAGATGAGCGTCGCCACCATGCTCGCCGAAACCATGCGCCGCATCAGCGCAGAAGAATCGGTCAGCTCGCTTTATATGGATTAATTTCAAGTTTTAGCGGAGGCGGGTTTCAAGGCCCGCCTCCGCACCCTGCCTTCCCTGGTCGCAAGGGAGGGCGTTTTCAGCAACCGTGGAGAAACACTATGAGCATCAATTTTGAACTGGCCGCCGAAGCGCGTCACGACCTGGGGAAAGGTGCGAGCCGCCGCCTGCGTCGTAACGAAAAGGTACCTGCCGTGCTGTATGGGGCGAACAAAGAAGCCACCTACATCAACCTTATCCATAACGAAGTTCTCAAGAGCCTGGCGCACGAGGCGTTTTATTCCCACATCTTGACCATCAACCTGGATGGACAGGCGGAGCGCGCCGTACTCAAGGATGTGCAAAGGCACCCCAGCAAGCCACGTGTCATGCACATGGACTTCCTGCGCATTAACGAAAACGAAAAAATCCGCATGCACGTTCCCCTACACTTCATCAATGCCGATATCGCGCCTGGCGTGAAGCAGAGTGGCGGCATTGTCTCCCACCTCATGATCGACGTGGAAGTCAATTGCCTGCCCAAGGATTTGCCGGAATTCATTGAAGTTGATCTGAAGAGCCTGCACGTGGGCGAAGCTGTACATCTGTCCGATCTCAAACTGTCGCCAGGCGTGGAAGTCGTTGCGCTGACCCACGGTGCCGAGCATGACCTGCCGGTAGCCTCCATCCATGTGCCGCGCGGCAGCGTGGAAGAGGTGGCTGCGGCTGCCGCTGTCGCAACCGCGGCACCTGCTGCGGGTTAATTTATACCCCCCATTTCCCCCTCTCCCGCTTGTGGGAGAGGGCTGGGGAGAGGGAAGTAAACAAGGCCAAAGTGCTATTGCATAACCACGGGAAGAACGGCGTTGCCAGCGCCGATTGATCTGATTGTCGGCCTGGGCAACCCTGGCGGCAATTACGAGCAGACACGGCACAACGCCGGCTTCTGGTTTGTTGACGCCCTGGCACGCCAGGGCGGCGCCTTCAGGCCCGAGGCCAAGTTTCAGGGAGAGGTCTGCAAGATCTCCCCAGGGGGGCACGATTGCTGGCTGCTCAAGCCCGCCACCTTCATGAATCGTAGCGGGCAATCGGTGGCTGCCCTGGCAGGTTTTTACAAAATACCTGCTGAAAACATCCTGGTAGTGCATGACGAGCTTGACCTGCCGCCGGGTGTGGCGCGCCTCAAGCAAGGGGGCGGGCACGGCGGGCATAACGGCCTGCGCGATATTATCACCCGTCTAGGCGCCGATTTCATGCGCCTGCGCATCGGCATTGGCCATCCTGGCAGCAAGGAACAGGTCATCGACTACGTGCTGCAGCGTCCCTCGCTGGCGGACCGGCAGCAGATCGACACCGCCATCGACGCCGCACTTGCCGTAATGCCGGAACTGCTGTGCGGTGAAACACAACGGGCCATGCACAACTTGCACAGCCAGAAATGAATCAATGCTTTGTTTGTAGGTCAGGCGGCTAACGTTACCTGACCCACGCTATCCAATGTCAGCAGTTTGCATCACCTGACCATTAAGGCCTAAAAAACATGGGATTTAAATGCGGCATCGTCGGTCTGCCCAATGTAGGCAAGTCCACCCTCTTTAATGCGTTGACCAGCGCGGGCATTGCAGCGGAAAACTATCCGTTTTGCACCATCGAGCCAAATGTCGGCGTGGTGGCGATGCCGGACCCGCGCCTCGACGCATTGGCGGCCATTGTTAAACCGCAGCGTGTGCTGCCCACTACCATGGAATTCGTGGACATTGCGGGCTTGGTGGCCGGCGCGTCCAAGGGTGAGGGACTGGGCAATAAATTTCTCGCCAACATCCGTGAAACCCAGGCCATCGCTCATGTGGTGCGCTGCTTTGAAAGCAGTGACGTGGTGCATGTAGCGGGCAAGGTTGATCCACTAAGCGACATCGAGGTGATCAATACCGAGCTGGCGCTGGCGGATATGGAAACGGCGGAAAAGGCATTGCTGCGCTGCGCCAAGGCGGCAAAGGGCGGCGACAAGGAGGCCGTAGCGCAAAAGGCCGTGCTGGAGAAAGTGCTCGCCTGCCTCAACGAGGCCAAACCGATACGCTCGCTCGGACTGGATGCGGATCAGCAGCGGCTGTTGCGCGACCTGCACCTGCTCACCGTAAAACCGACCATGTACATCGCCAATGTCGCAGAAAACGGTTTTTCAAACAATCCCTACCTCGATCAGGTGCGCGCCTTCGCCGCACAGGAAGGTTCCACGGTGGTGCCCGTGTGCGCCGCCATAGAGTCCGAGATCGCCGAGCTCTCCGACGCCGAAAAGGGTGAGTTTCTTGCGGATCTGGGACTGGACGAACCGGGACTGAACCGCGTGATCCGCGCCGGTTACCAGTTGCTCGGCCTGCAAACCTACTTCACCGCCGGGGTAAAAGAAGTGCGCGCCTGGACCATCTCCATCGGCGCCACCGCACCCCAGGCAGCGGGCGTGATTCACACCGACTTTGAAAAAGGCTTCATCCGCGCCGAAGTGATCGCCTATGCCGACTTCATCGCCTGCAAGGGCGAACAAGGCGCCAAGGAGGCCGGCAAGTGGCGCCTGGAAGGCAAGGACTACGTCGTGCAGGATGGCGATGTCATGCATTTCAGGTTTAATGTCTGAAACATGCGCTAAAATACGGGGTATTGCGTTAGCAGGCGCCCCTTATGCCACATGACATCCTGATCAATGCCAAGATCAGAGCCGCGAAGCCCGGTGTCCTCCCCTACTTTTGGGGGATGGCGGCGGGCTTTTCCTTTTGGCGCGGCCAATTGGCGCAAAGGCGGCTCCTCATCGCCGCTCACAACCGGCTGATCCATGGATATCTCGACAACAGCACACGCTACGGAGCATCATCCGTAACGACATCCCCACCTTGCTCCCCCATTTGACCGCGCTCAGGAAGAAACTGGCATGACAGAACCCACCATCACCTGCCCGAATTGCAAAACAGAAATCAAACTCACCGAATCACTGGCCGCGCCATTGATTGAATCCACCCGCAGGCAGTTTGAGCAGCAACTGGCGCAAAAAGACAGCGATATTGCCATGCGCGAACAGGCCATGCGTGAGAAAGAAAAACAACTCGCCGATGCCCAAAAAACGCTTGATGAGCAAGTGGCCGGCCAAGTTGAAGAGCAACTAAAAAAAGACCGTGCCCGCATCGCAGCAGAGGAATCCAAAAAAGCCAAACAGGCCGCCGCAACCGATCTTGAACAAAAAACCCGCGAAGTGGCCGACCTACAAGAAGTGCTGAAAAGCCGAGAAGAAAAACTTGCCGAGGCGCAGAAGGCACAGGCCGATCTGATCAAAAAACAGCGCGAACTGGACGATGCCAAGCGCGAACTGGAACTCACCGTTGCAAAACGCGTGCAGGAAGGACTCGACGCAACCCGCCAACAAGCCAAAAAAGAAGCCGAGGACGAACAAAAACTCAAGGTAATGGAGAAAGAGCAGACCATTGCCGCAATGCAGAAACAGATTGAGGATCTCAAGCGCCGGGCCGAGCAGGGTTCACAACAACTACAGGGCGAAGTGCAAGAGCTGGAACTTGAAAACCTGTTGCGCGCCAAATTCCCTTTTGACGCGATCGAGCCCGTACCCAAGGGCGAATATGGCGGGGATGTGCTGCACCGTGTGGTCGGCGCAGGCGGCCAGCCCGGCGGCAGCATTCTGTGGGAGTTCAAGCGCACCAAAAACTGGAGCGACGCCTGGCTGGTAAAACTTCGCGGTGATCAGCGCACCGCCAAGGCAGAAATTGCCGTGATCGTGAGCCACACATTGCCAAAAGGCGTTGAAACCTTTGAAATGGTGGAAGGCGTCTGGGTAACCCATCCGCGCGCCGCACTGCCCGTCGCCATGATTTTGCGCCAGTCATTGCTGGAGCTCGCCCTTGCGCGGCAGACCTCCGAAGGCCAGCAAACCAAAACCGAAATGGTCTACCAATACCTCACCGGCCCACGCTTCCGCCAGCGCGTAGAAGCCATCGTCGAAGCGTTTTCCACCATGCAGGAAGACCTCGACAAGGAAAGGAAGGTCATCATGAAGCAATGGGCCAAACGCGAAGAACAGATTATGCGTGTAATGGGGGCAACGGTGGGCATGTATGGGGATTTGCAGGGGATTGCGGGGAAGTCTTTGCAGGAGATTGAGGGGTTGGAGTTGCCTGTCCTCGGCTTTGATGATGAAGTGCCGTCTGAATGACTGACCCGCAGCGTATCACTCCATGCAAGAATGCTAAGAGGAAATAGAGATGCTTGAACGAATCGAGGATATCCAAGGTATCGGGCTGCTTTATCAAGCGAACGGTAAATCCTATACCTGTCATAAAGCAACTCTCATCTATGCGGACAACGGTCGCGGCAAGTCTACGCTGGCGAGGGTTCTTCGATCTGTCTCTACGGGCGATACCTCCCTGATTGCCAATTGCAAAACTGTTGACGGCACGCTCCCACCGAAAGTCGTTTTGCAGTTCGGAAGTGGTCACAAAGTTTCCTTCGATAACGGCGCGTGGTCGGAGCAACGTCCTGACGTTCTCGTTTTCGATGCTGATTTCATCGAACGCAACGTGCATTCCGGCGGCACAGTGAATACCGGGCACCGCAAAAATCTCCTTGAGTTTGCGCTCGGCGAATCGGCAGTAGCGGCCCGAGCAGAGGTGGAGAAAGCTACT
This sequence comes from Gammaproteobacteria bacterium Ga0074134, assembly GCA_001464965.1. Lineage (GTDB taxonomy): Bacteria > Pseudomonadota > Gammaproteobacteria > Ga007554 > LNEJ01. Next base: position 9,173 of record LNEJ01000053.1, on the reverse strand, counting down.
GGAGAGTCCAAAGTTGCAGCAGACAAGGTTCAAAGTCTGGCCACCCAGCTTTCAGGCCATCACGCCGGTATGACGCTGGTGCAGTTTGAGAAATTGCAAAAAGTGGATGATGCCGACGTGAAGCTCGTTGACTTACAAAAGCGTATCACTGCCGCCAGCAACGTGGCCTCAATACTCAGCAAGGCCGTGCCGATGGCGGTTGCCGAGCCAACACTTGATATCGATAGCTTGTTTGTGGGGTTTGCTATTTCCCTCAAAGATGTCCATGCAGATGCGGAGAAAGTAGTGCGGCAACACGTCGCGGCGCTCGGAAACGAATCGGCTGAAAGCTGGCTAAGCCAAGGACGGCAGTTCGATGACAGCAAAACTTGCCCGTACTGTGACCAAGACACTTCTGAGAATGACCTTATTAGCGCCTATCAGACCCACTTTAACACCGCATACAGCGACTTGAAAGCCAAAGTCACAGCAAACCTCGCCACCGTTACATCTGGCACTGCTTCGAGCATCGTTGAAAACTTCGCTCAAGCCGCCAAAATGGCGGCAGCGCATGCGACTGCTTGGGCCGAGCAAGTGCCAACTGAGACGATAACGTTTGATGCAGAGGCAGCAAGCACCGCATTGGCAAAGTTACAGGTGTTACTCCTCCATCTGGCACGAAAGAAACTAACGTCACCGGCTGAGCCAGTTGGCAGCGTGGAAGAAAAGAACCAAGCCACCGACCTATGGAAAAAGGTACTTGTCCCCATGCAGGCGGCGAATCTGGCAATCAAGACCGCCGCTGGCGGTATCACTGCGTACAAGGGGGAGCTTGCCTCCGACAACATTCAGCAGATGCAACAACAATTACAGATTTTGCAAATGACAAAGCGTCGTTATGACGCCACTGTGGTTGAACTCATCGGCCAGCTTGGTACTGCACGCAAAGCGGCTAAAATGGCAGATGAAGCCAAGAAGAATGCCCGTGAGAACCTCGACGCATTGATGAAGACGACATTGGAAAAATACGAGAAAGACATCAACGTCTTACTGCAAAAATTCGGAGCCTCTTTTACCATTAGAGGTATGGGCGCCAATTTTCGGGGTGCGGCGCCCCGAAGCGAGTACGGCTTACTGCTTCGTGGCAAAGATGTCTCTGTAGAGGGTGGTCCGCCTTCTTTCGCGACTGCTCTGAGTGAAAGCGACAAGAGGACATTGGCATTTGCATTTTTCATCGCAAGCACACTGACCGACGCTAAGCTCGCGACTCGAACAGTGGTTATTGATGACCCCATGTGCAGCTTGGACATGAACCGAAAACATCACACCCGAACCGTACTAAGAAAAATTCACTCCAAGGCCGGGCAGCTCATCGTACTCGCTCACGACGTGTACTTCATCCGCGACCTTCGGGATGCTTTACGCAAAGAGGACAAAGCGCCACAGATCGCCATGTTTCAGCTAACTGTCGCGGCGGGTGACTACACGGGTTTCGCGCCACTAGACGTAGACAAAGAATGTGAATCAGCCTATTTCCAGCACCACCGGTTACTCAATGAGTTTGCCGAAGGTAAAGGAGGCGACGTGAGATCGGTGGCAAAAGCCATTAGACCGATGCTTGAGGGCTATCTCCATCGGAGGTTTCCCGGCTTAGTGCCAAAGGAACTTCTGTTTGGACAGGTCGTGGTACTAATTCGAGATGCTTTAGTTCCAAGCCCTTTGTGTCATGCGCAAAATTTGGTAGATGAACTGAATGAAATCAATGAGTACGCTGGTCAGTTTCACCACGACACCAATCCAAGCGCTGATGCCATAGTTGTGGTGGCAACCGAATTAAAGACATTTGTCGAGCGCGCTCTAACTTTAGTGCATAAAGGGGTGGCCACAACGGGAGCAGCATCATGACAGATACTCCCCCCGATAGTCCGTAGGTCGGGTTAGCGCAGCGTAACCCGACAGGGGAATAGCAATGAGATATCGGCGATCTTTCATACCCGGCGGTTCATTTTTCTTCACCGTTGTGACGGAACGACGGCGGCCGATATTGGCCTCGGCGGAGGCGGTGGGGGTGTTGCGCGAGGCGGTACTAAAAGTACGTTCGCAACGCCCATTCACACTCGATGCGATGGTTGTGTTGCCTGATCATCTGCACTGTATCTGGACAATGCCACCAGATGATGCAGACTTTGCAACACGGTGGCGATTAATCAAAACCCGGTTCACCAAGGGTTGCGATCCGGTGTTACGTGGCGTGGCTAATGCATCCCAAACCAGGAGGCGTGAACAGGCGGTATGGCAGCACCGCTACTGGGAACATCAAATCCGTGATGAGGAGGACTTTGCCCGCCACGTTGATTACATCCACTTCAACCCTGTGAAGCATGGTTTGGTATCTTCACCGCTGGAATGGCCGTATTCGAGTTTTCGGCGCTTTGTGGACGCGGGTGTTTATGCGGCGGATTGGGGACGTGATGTGGTGGAGTTGGAGGGGGTGGGTGCTGAGTGATTGCGTCATGGCTTGTGGGAAAATGTCGGGTTACGCTGCGCTAACCCGACCTACGAGCTTCAGACTCATTTCATATTGGACAAGGCTGCGGCTGGCGTTTCACCTCAGATTGGAGAATAATTAGCTCAAACGCCTCTCTCATTTATCGAGGCCGAACAATAATGCGCCTGCCCGCTTTTGCTACCAAGATTTCTGGCCGAAAAGTCATACTGTGGCTCATTGGCCTGCTGGTGCTTTTCAGCATTGCAGGTTTTTTCGCCACTCCCCCGCTAATCAAAAAAATCGCCGCCGACCTGGTCTACGAGAAATTCCAGCGCCGACTCGCTATTTCAGACGTTACCCTGAATCCCTACACGCTGACACTGACGGCAAGCGGCGTGTCGCTCACCGAGGCGGATGGAAAAACTCCGGCGGCTACGCTCGATGAGGCGCTGGTCAATCTCGACATTACATCCGTGTTGCGCCGGAGCGTGGTCGTCCGCGAACTGAAACTTACCGGACCCCGCATCAAGCTCATACGCTACGAAGGCACCCGCTACAACATCTCGGACATCATTAAAGAGCTGCTCAAGCCATCAGAGCCGCCGACACGGTTTGCCATCAGCAATATCCAGATCAGCCGGGGCCAGATCGACTTCGAGGATCGCCCCAAGAATAGCCACCACCGCGTGAGCGATGTGCAGCTTGCCCTCCCCTATATCTCCAATTTCCCGGACTACGCGGATATCTATGTCGAGCCGGCGTTTTCCGCGCGGGTGGACGACCATCCAGTGGTACTCGCGGCAAAAAGCAAACCCTTTGAGAAAACACGCGACAGTATCGTCGAAGTCAAGATCAAGGATCTTCATCTACCCGAGTACCTTGAGTATGTCGCGTTCGAGATTCCCGTTACAGTTACTTCCGCGACACTGAACACCGATCTCAAGGTACTGTTCAGCATGAAGGAGAATCAGCCGAACAGCATCCGGGTGTCCGGTCAGGCCGCGCTTGACGGAGTGGAACTGAAAGAGCGAGAGGGCGCCGAGCTGTTCAAGCTTGCCCGGCTGACTCTCCATATCGCAAACCTCGACATCATCGCCAGACAAGCAAATATCACCACGGTGGATTTTGATTCGCCCGAGCTTTATCTGAGCCGCACCAAGAGCGGCGCTTTCAATCTGGCATCGCTGTTACCCGCCGACACCAAGGCTGCAAGCCGAGAGAATAAGAGTGGTGAATTCCGCTATGCGGTAGACCAGGCCTCGATAACAAACGGAACGGTGCACTTTTCCGACCTTGCCCTCCAGCAGCCATTCCACGCCACCTTGCAGGACATCGAAATCAAGGCCGCCAAGCTCGGCAATCGGCCGGGGCAGGCCGCCACTCTCGACGCCACACTGAAGACGGATGGCGGCGAATCCCTGGAACATCACGGCAATATCACCCTGGCGCCATTATCCGCACAAGGCCAGATCTCCCTGAATGGTGTGAACGTTCTACGCTACGCGCCTTACTACGATTCAGCATCGCCCGTTGCTGTGCACGAGGGAATGCTCGGCGCCTCATCACGGTATAGCTTCGCGCAAACCGAAAACGGCCAGGAGTTGCGCCTGACGGAACTGGCAATGACGGCAAACGCCTTGCGCCTTGGCATCAAGAACGAGCGGCGCGATTTCCTCACCATTCCCGCGCTCTCGATCGAGGGCGTGGACATCGATTTCAACCAGCGCACACTCGCCGCGGGCACCCTCTCCAGCCGCGACGGGCGGTTGCTCATCACCCGGGCCAAAAACGGCTCGCTCAACCTCTCCAAGCTCGCACAAGGCGGCCCGCAGCAGACCAAAAAGCCAGAGGGACAAGATGCCGCATGGCAAGTCGCGGTGAAGAAGGCCGAACTCACCGGCTACACCCTCGAATTCGATGACCAGGCTGCGGCAGGGCCGGTGGCGCTGACGGCAAGCCCACTGAATCTGGCCATCGAGGACTTTACGACGTTTCCACGCAGCAAGGCGACTGTCTCGCTACGAACGAAACTGCGCAATGGCGGTTCGCTGGCTGCCAGCGGCCCGATGCAGTTCGGTCCCTTTTCGACAAAATTGCATCTGCGTGCCAGCGGCATCAATCTCATCGCGCTGCAACCGTATTTCACCGACAAGGTGAGCATTATTCTTACCCGCGGCGAGGCGGCGGTTAACGGCAGAGTGAATATAGAACCCGCGTCGGGCGATGCCCATAAGGTGTCATGGGCGGGCGAGGCGAATATCAACCATCTGCACTCTGTCGACAAAGTGAATGCGGAGGACTTTCTGGAATGGGACTCGCTCCATATGGGCGGGATTGATGGCTCGTATAACCCATTCCGGCTCGACATCAAGGAAGTCGCGCTATCGGATTTTTACTCACGCGTGATCGTCAATCCAGACGGCAGGTTCAACCTGCAAAACATACTCATCAAGGAAGAAAAGCCGCCGCAGGAGCCGCCACCACTGGCGCAGTCATCCGCCGATGGCGAGAATCCCGTGCGGATTGGCGCGGTCACCCTGCAAGGCGGCCGCATCAACTTTTCCGATCACTTCATCAAACCGAATTACTCGGCAAATCTGACCAATGTCGGCGGGCGGGTGTCCGGCCTGTCGTCGCAGGCAAGCGTACTCGCTGATGTGGATCTGCGCGGCGAATTCGATGGCGCCGCACCGCTGGAGATCAAGGGTACGGTCAATCCGCTGGCGAAAGAACTGTTTCTCGACCTGCAAGGCAATGTCAAAGGGTTTGAGCTTTCACCGCTGACCCCTTACTCGGGCAAGTACGCCGGTTACGGCATCGACAAGGGCAAGCTCTCCCTTGATATCAAGTACCATGTCGAAAACCGCAAACTGGAGGCACAGAACAAACTCCTGCTCGAGCAACTGACCTTCGGCGAAAAAATCGAAAGCCCTACTGCCACCAAGCTGCCCGTGTTGCTCGTCGTCGCACTGCTCAAGGACCGCAACGGCAACATCGATGTGAACCTGCCCATCAGCGGCACGCTGGATGACCCTGACTTCAGCATCGGCGGAATTGTCATCAAGATGATCGTGAATTTCGTTGTGAAGGTCATAACATCGCCGTTTGCGCTGTTGAGTTCACTATTTGGCGGCGGCGAAGAGCTGAGTTATCTTGAGTTCGATTATGGTCACCACGCTATTACACCGGCAATGGAGAACAAGCTGAACACGCTCGCCAAAGCCTTGAACGAACGCCCCGCGCTCGATCTCGATATCGCTGGCCGTGCCGACCCGGAACGCGACAAGGAAGGACTGCGCAACTACCAGTTGGAGCAGAAAGTCAAAGCGGCCAAGCTCCGGGATCTCGTCGAACAGGGCATCACCGCCGGTTCAGCGGAAGAAATGACTGTCGAACCTCAAGAGTATCCGAAGTATCTGAAAGAGGCCTACAAGCGGGAGAAATTCCCCAAGCCACGCACCTTCATCGGGTTGCTCAAGGATCTGCCGGTGCCCGAGATGGAAAAACTGATACTGGCCAATACCATCATCACGGACGACGATCTGCGGCAACTTGCCAACGAACGCGCCAATGCGGTGAGGGATTACCTGCTGCGGACCGGCCAGGTGGTGCCGCAACAGCTCTTCGTGGTTGCGCCCCGAGTGCAACCTGAAGAAGGCAAGGACGTCAGTAAGGACAAAGCGAAACAAAGCCGCGTCGATTTCTCGCTCAAGTAGCGAGAGCGAGCCTGGCCTGAGGCTGGGAAGGCGCGATTCCAACTGAGGTTTTTAGGTTCAAGCCACAGGCATCAAGAAAATTATCAAACTTGGGTGGGCAGACTCTGGAAAAGGGGTTATAATTTGCGCCCGCTAGTGCTTGACTCATAGTTACCCGAGCCTTGCTGCTTGTAAATTCCCGTTTGATAAAATGGCTACGTAGCTCAGCTGGTTAGAGCGCGGCACTCATAATGCTGAGGTCGGTGGTTCGAGTCCACCCGTAGCCACCATTTAACCATCCAAAGCAATCCAGCAACATCCAAAGAACCCGCCTAAGTGCGGGTTTTTTATTGCACTTATTATCCGGTAAGGGATAGTATAGTCCAGCAGCATCCGGCTTTAGGTGGGGGTAACTCTTAGGGGTAACTCCACAATTCAAAAAGGAGTTACCCCCAATGCCCCTGACCGATACCGCAATACGCAATGCCAAGCCCGGTGCTAAGCCTGCCAAGCTGTTTGACGAGCGCGGCTTATTCCTGATCGTCACCCCCGCCGGGGGTAAGTGGTGGCGATTCCGCTACAAATTCGACGGCAAGGAAAAGCTGTTATCCCTTGGCGTTTACCCCGATGTGGGCTTGAAGGATGCCAGAGCGCGGCGCGATGCTGCCAGAAAGTTATTAGCGGAGGATGTTGACCCTGGCGAGAATCGCAAAGCGCAGAAGTCAGCACGGGCCGACCGGGCAGCAAACAGCTTTGAAGTGGTAGCGCGGGAGTGGTTCGCCAAGTTCGCCCCCGGCTGGGCTGTCAGCCATTCCAGCAAGATTATCCGCCGATTGGAAACGGATGTATTCCCCTGGATTGGCGGGCGTCCCATTGCCGCCATCACCGCCCCGCAATTGCTGGAGGTGGCGCGCCGCATTGAAAGCCGGGGAGCGCCTGAAACTGCGCGCCGGGCGTTGTTCAACTGTGGGCAGATATTCCGCTATGCGGTAGCGACGGGCCGAACGGAACGTGATCCTACCGCTGACCTGCGCGGCTCCATGCCGAAGCCCATCAAAAAGCACCACGCCGCCATCATTGAACCCAAGGCCATCGGTGAGCTATTGCGTACCATGGCAGGTTATCAAGGTTCTTTCGTGACCTGCTGTGCCCTGAGATTAGCGCCACTGCTGTTCGTGCGTCCTGGCGAGTTGCGCAAGGCGGAATGGGCCGAGTTGAATCTTGAAGCCGCCGAGTGGCGTCTACCCGCTTCACGCATGAAGATGAAACAGGATCATATAGTCCCGCTATCTTCTCAAGCGTTGGCGATATTGAACGAGCTTCATCCCCTGACAGGCAGCGGTAGGTACGTTTTCCCTGGCGCAAGAAGCCATCGAAGGATGATGAGTGAAAACACCGTGAATGCTGCGCTACGCCGTCTGGGGTATGCCAAGGATGAAATGAGCGGGCACGGTTTCCGGGCAATGGCGCGGACGATTCTTGATGAAGTGCTGGGGGTACGCCCTGACCTGATCGAACACCAGTTAGCCCATGCCGTGCGCGACCCCAACGGGCGCGCCTACAACCGCACGGCGCACTTGCCCGAGCGGCGCAAGATGATGCAGCAATGGGCGGACTACCTGGACAAGCTGAAAGCCGGGGTGGAAGTGATACCGCTGCACGGTAACGCGGCATAACGGCGCTAGCCAAGATAAAGGGGATGCTGAAGAAAACATGCCCGCCCTTCAGCTTGTTTAATAGTAACCGATAAGTTACCATAATATGGCCATAGTTCAAGAATACCTGGACAAACACGACTGCTCTCCCTTTGGCCGCTGGTTTGATGATCTGGATGCCCGCGCAGCCGCCAAAGTGGTTTCCGCCCTTTATCAACTGGAACAGGGAAACCAGTCTGAGGTGAAAGGCGTGGGCGGCGGCGTGTTCGAGCGCCGCATTCACTTCGGGCCGGGTTATCGCCTCTATTTCGGGCGCGAGGCCGACCAGTTCTCATCCTGCTCCTGGCTGGCGGAACCAAGCAGCGTCAAGACAAAGACATTGCCGAGGCACAAGCCCGCTGGCAAGACTACAAGCACCGCAAACGCGAAACGAGGTAACCATGGCACTGACCAAAGCATTTCGAGACACCGTAATGGCACGCGCACAACGCGACCGCGCCTTCCGGGAAGCCATGCTCTCCGAGGCCATCACTCATTTCCTGGAAGGCGACCTGAACGCAGGCAAGGCCATGTTGCGTGATTACATCAATGCCACCGTCGGCTTTGAAGCACTGGCAGAGCGCACCGGCATACCCGCAAAGAGCCTGCACCGCATGCTGGGGCCACGTGGCAATCCCAGTATCGGCCATTTCGTTGAGGTGTTGAAGGTGTTGCAAACGTCGGAAGGCATTTCGATTGAGGTGAGCACGGAGCGGAACGCGGCTTGATGGTTTGCCGCGCCTAGCCCGACGGGGCGAAAACCGGGACACCCTGCCCGGCTGGCGCGGTATCTATTCAAGGGATGCGTGAAAGGGGCGTGTCGTGAACAAGGCTGAAGCTAACATCAAATTCATCAAAAAAGTTACGGGGGAAGCCTTTCCTAATCCAGACTTTGCGTTCGGCGCGGATTGGGATTTAGTTCGCCAGATACCTGTTTTTGAACTGAGGGAGGCGGTGGCGTTATCGGTCGATATCAATCTGGAGTTTTCAGACATCGAAATGAAAACGGCGGTTCTTCTGTGCGCACCCCATGAATCAACGTTTTGGCTAGACGAGTTTAACCTTTTCTTTGAACGGCTCACTATCGCAAGCGGGAATGTTTGTCCCTACGGGAAGCTTCCTGTTGTAGAAGCAAACGACGACCGCCAAAAATGCAAAGTGAGGCTGACCGACTTTGCAGCATGGGCCAAAACTCAAGGCTGGACATTGCCGGAAGAGTTTCTGTAGTGGCATAGTTAATTTGGCCACCTGATTATGGGTGATAACATCACCCTCAATATAAAACAGGTGACGAAATGGCAAAAAGCAGACGGACAT
>LNEJ01000052.1 GCA_001464965.1 Gammaproteobacteria bacterium Ga0074134 | reverse complement strand
CAGCGTAAACTGAGAGCCATCTTCAAACTTCTTCGGTAACCACCGAGCTTGAGGAAACGACCCCCCCTTTGGTAACCTTTTATCTTGAGGCAATGCGTTGGTGAAACGGATTGAAGTGGCTGGCATGAATACGCGTGACGACAGAGACACCGATCATCACCACGCCTTCAATGTGTCGGAATACTTAATATTTGTCGGCTTTCTTTACACAATTATTTCCCGCAATTTTTACCATAAATTCTCATCTTATTTTTACCTTTAATTTTTAAAAACTTATTACCAATCATTATATTAATACATATATAATCATTTTATTATATTATAATAATACATAAATTAATTATTGAAAAAATGCGTATTTTTTATAAAAAAATGTCGGTATTTTTTACACCTAGCGAAAATTAAAATCATTACTAAAATAGTATGAAAATAATTTTTTCATACTATTTTCATATTGTTACATGCCGGAAACAAGCTGATGGCACGAATAGTGAATAAATCCAACCTGAAAGATCGTAAAGACTTTCTCTCTATCTCTCTATAAATAACGACGTTTCTAGGGTAAAAAGGTTTAATGTCCAACAAGGTAACACGGAGGCTACAATGAATAAGACGCTACTTTCTACTGCGATCGCGCTTGCGCTGGGAATTTCAAGCCAGGCCTGGGCAAATCCCAGCAACACCGCGACAGAATCGGCTCAGTCACAGACTGCCACGGCATCGTCCTCTGCCGATAACAAAGGAACATCCGCGAACGAAGCCTCGAACGCAACCAGCACCAGCGATTCCAACAACGGCAATACCGACAGCAGCAATAGCAGCACCAACACGTCCGACGCCAACAACAACAAGAGCACCAACACATCCGACACCAATAACGACAAGAGCACTACCACAAGCAGCACTGACAGCTCCAACAATAGCACTAACACCTCGGACGCCAACAACAACAAGAGCACCAACACCTCTGACGCCAACAACAACAAGAGCACCACTACTACCACAAGCAGTACTGACAGCTCCAACAACAGCATCAACACCTCTGATGCCAACAACGACAAGAGCACAAACACCTCTGATACCAACAACGACAAGAGCACTACCGCTACTACTACAACAACCAGCACCGATAGTTCCAATAATAGCACCAACACCTCTGACGCCAATAATGACAAGAGTGTGAATACTGCCGATGCCAATAACAACAAGAGTACAAATGATGCCAATAACAACAAGAGCACCAACGACTCTAACAACACGACAACAGCGACAACTACTAGCACCGATAATTCCAATAACAGCACCAACACCTCTGATGCCAACAATGACAAGAGCGTGAATACCGCTGATACCAACAACAACAAGAGCACCAACGATGCCAACAACAACAAGAGCATCAATGACTCTAACAACACAACAACCACCACTGCTGACAACGACAACAACACAGCTAGCGGGACAGGAAGTGTTGTAGCCACACGCAACGCGACCGTCTCCGTTGACAATAGCAACAATAGCGTCAACGATTCCAACAACAACAGCAGCGTCAACAACTCTAACAACACCACGGATAGTGACAACAACTCGGGTAACAGCGGCGTTCTTGCGACCCGCGGCGCATCTGTTGACCAAAGCAACAACAGCACCAACAACTCCAATAACACCACAATCACCGATAGCGACGACATCCATGACAACACTGGTATCGTCGCTACGCGTGGTGCGACCGTTGACCAAAGCAACAACAGCGTCAACGACTCCAACAACAACAGCAGCGTCAACAACTCCAACAATGACAGCAGTGTTCACACCGTTGCCTCTGCCGCCCTGGATGGTGCCGTCAGCGGTAATACGGTTAACATCAATACTGGAAGCACGCCTCCTGCCAGTACTTACAATGGCAACAACACCATTGATAATGGCTCAGTTGCCAGCAACACAGGCATTTCCCAGGTGGCGCAAAACACTGGGCACAACAGCCTGGTTCAGCAAAACTTCACGATACAGGGTAATGTAAGCCCGTAACTGCCTCACATCACCGGCGGACGCTCAGTGCGTCCGCCGGTTTTTTCATAGAGACAGGAGAACAGGCCATGCACTATAGAGCGTGTCGTATTATTGCGGCCATCGTTCTGGTTGCCTGTGGGGGCGGGATCAACCCGGCGCTGGCGAATCAAGACAATGCAGCCACCGATGATGTCGAGTTCGGCGAGGCCGTTTCCAATGATCATCTGCAAGAGCAAAGCGGCCGGGCGGGTGCGCCAGACCAGCCGCTCAGTAACGCGGATTTAAATGCGAGGCTGAATGATAATGTGGTTTATTCCAGCATAAATGGAAACAATAATGTTGGAAGAGGGGCGTTTGCGGACTCAATAGGATTTCCGACGGTGATTCAAAACTCAGGAAACAATGTGATTATTCAGAATAATACTATATTGAACATGACGCTGAACAACTAATCCCATGCGCTTTTTTATAATCGTATTCATGGCTGTTTTTTCCGTTGCTGCGACGACCAAGGCGGATTCACTGAGCATCACGGGTGCCGGGGGAAGTTTTTCGGTGCCGGTGGTTAGCATGAAGGAAGCCCGCTTTCTGACGGTAGTGAAGCAGCAATATGATTTCAGTTGCGGGTCAGCAGCGCTGGCGACATTGTTGACGTATTTTTATCAAAATCCCGTCAACGAACAGACTGTATTGACAGCCATGTATGAAAAGGGTAACAAGGAGAAGATTCATAGAGAAGGTTTTTCTCTGCTTGACATAAAACGTTATCTTGAAGAAAACGGCTACCGCGCCGATGGTTTTGTTGCACCACTGGATATGCTGTCAAAAAAGGGAGTTCCTGCCATCACACTGATTAATGATCATGGCTATAATCATTTTGTTGTGGTCAAAGGAGTGAGCAGCACCCAGGTATTGGTAGCGGACCCCGCCATGGGCACAAAGATCATCCCGCGCCAGGAATTTGAAGCAATGTGGAATAGGATCCTTTTTATTATCCGCAACAAGGAAGATATAGCGGTAAAATATTTTAATAGTAAAAAAGAATGGAAGGTGCGTGAACAAGCGCCTTTGGAGGCGGCGGTAAACCGTGATGGCCTGTCTTCATCGGCATTGCTGTTGCCTAATAGCTATGATTTTTGAGGCTGTGGCTGTAAACAGACGATCCCATGATGAGCCTGCATCGAATATTGCATTGCCTCCCAAGTATCGCGTGGGGTATTTTTTCTGGCTCGTTTGTTTCATGCGCAGCCATTGTTGCGCCGCTCCAGGCCATGGCTGATGAAAACGACCCAGAACATATCCAATGGCTTGATGATGACACGCTGGATACTCTGCGTGGCGGGTTTATAACTTCAGATGGATTGCAGATAAATTTCAGCATCGAGCGTGCTGTGATTATAGACGGCGGCCTTGTGTCGAGAACGGTTATTGATATCCCGCAATCAAAAATAACCAATAATCACCAGCATGATATGGCCAGTATTTTTCCCGCCGGCTTTATAACGTTGATACAAAATTCCCAGGACTTCAAGACTATTCAGAATTTCACCCTCATTAATGCAGAAATCTCGAATCTCCGATCTTTCGCATTGGGTACACTGCACTCATCATTAACTGATCAGCTAGCGGCTTCTATCCGGTAAACCAAGGAACAGCATATAGACGGGATTAAAAATGCCGTTATCGTGGGGTGTTGTGATTACCATTTTAAGGAACATAGTTACGCTCGGCGGACTGTTCGGAATATTGTTAATGTCTTTCCATGCGTGGGGAGAAGATGCTGTTTCTGGAGATAAAACGGATATTCAGAAACTCCAGCAGTTGCTGGAAGAACAACGCAAGCAGATGGACGTTCAGAAAAACCAGCTTGAAAATATGCGCCGCCGCCTTGATACGCTGCTGGAAAAGCCGACAGATGCCATCAAGCCACCCGTTCCAGCATCCCTCCCAGGGAAAGATGCACTGCCAGTCAAGCCAGTAGGACAAGCTCCGGAACGGCCGCGCCCCCCTGATATCCCCATAGGTTCAGAACAGCGTGGCGTACTGACCCCGCGTGGCACACTTATAGTGGAACCTTCCCTGCAATATACCAACTCATCGGTTCATCGTGTGGCACTGGAGGGATTTACATTCCTGCCGGCGCTTCTCATTGGAAAAGTCGACATAAAAAAAGTTAGCCGCGACACCTACATTGCCGCTGTTGCGGCGCGTTATGGCATTACCCCTCGATTTGAGATTGAGGTAAAACTGCCCTATGTGAATCGTTCCGATACCACGACGGCACGCCCACTTAATCTGGGAGCAGACGCAGACCAACAACTAATAACTGAAAGTGTAGGCGGAAAAAATATTGGCGATGCCGAATTCGCTTTGCGCTACCAACTGTCCCAGGGGCAGGGTGGCTGGCCCTATGTAATAGGTAATTTCCGCGCCAAAAGCCATACCGGCACGTCTCCTTACGATGTGGAGTTCGACGAGAAAACCGGCCTGCAAAAGGCCCTGCCCACCGGCTCCGGATTCTGGGGTGTGCAACCTAGCCTGACGATGATAATACCCTCTGATCCGGCGGTAATCTTTGCTAATGTCAGTTATCTTTGGAATATCGAACGCACGCTTGAGAAATATGGCCGTATCGACCCAGGCAATGCCATCGGCGTTAATTTCGGGATGGGGTTGTCATTAAATGAGAAGGCGTCGTTTAGTCTCGCTTATGACCTGAGTGTTATTGGAAAGACAAAACAGAACGGTGAACCTATACCGCTATCGGAAACCCTCAAGATCGGATCTTTGCTGCTTGGGTATTCATATCGGATAACCCCGGATACCAGCGTCAATATATCCATCGGTGCCGGCATCACCGCAGATGCACCGGACATGCAGTTGGCGATGCGCATGCCGATGGCGTTTTTTTCCAAGGCGCAGGACAGGCGGTAGTGCGGCGGCATTTGGTCAAGGGGGGTTTTCTTCGCAACCTGCGCTGATTAATCCCTATCATCAGGCCATGCCAGAAAGAGGATAATCAGACCCATCCCTCCCAGCAACCAGGTGATCAGCGGCGCACCGCCAATCATCGCGGGGGCATTGCCATCCAATGCCTTAATGACGGCGGCACTGATAATCAAGGAAGCGCCGGCGATGGCGCCGAAGGTGCGCTGGTTGGCTCGTTTGATCTCGCTGCGAATCTTTTGCAATTCCTCGGATTGCCATTCCACACGCAACTTGCCATCGCGCGTTTGTTGCAAGACGTCATACACCAGGGCAGGTAGTTGCGGCAGGCTTGAGGCCCAGCCCGGGATTTGGGCACGCAGGTTTTTATACAAGGCACGCGCCCCGAACTGTTCGCGCATCCAGCGTTCCAGGAAAGGCTTGGCAGTGGTCCATAGGTCGAGATCGGGGTACAGCTCGCGCCCCAGACCTTCGATATTCAACAAGGTCTTTTGCAGCAGCACCAATTGAGGCTGCACCTCCATATTGAAACGGCGGGCGGTCTGGAACAGACGCAGCAGCAGATAGCCAAAGGAGATGTCCTTGAGAGGGCGCTCGAAGATCGGCTCGCAGACACTGCGAATGGCGGACTCGAATTCATCGACACGGGTGCCCGCGGGCACCCATTCGGACTCCACGTGCAGTTCGGCGACGCGCCGGTAGTCGCGGTTGAAGAAGGCCAGCAGATTTTCGGCGAGATAACGCTGGTCTTCGGGACTGAGCGTGCCCATGATGCCAAAGTCCACGGCGATGTAACGGCCTTGAGGGGAAACGAAGATATTGCCGGGGTGCATGTCGGCGTGAAAGAAGTTGTCGCGGAACACCTGGGTGAAGAAAATCTCTACACCCTTCTCAGCCAGTTTTTTGAGGTCAATGGCCTGCTGCCGCAGCGATGCAATATCGCTGATCGGCGTACCGGAGATGCGCTCCATTACCATCACGTTGCGGCGCGTCTGCGGCCAGTAAATCTCAGGCACGTATAGCAAATCCGAATTGGTGAAATTACGGCGCAGTTGTGAGGCGTTGGCCGCCTCTCGCATCAGATCGAGTTCGCCGAGAATGGTCTTTTCATATTCAGCCACCACCTCGCGCGGACGCAGACGCCGCGCCTCTTTCCAGTAGCGTTCGGCGAGATCGGCAACGATATAGAGCAAACCGATGTCACGTTGTATCACCTGCTCGATGCTGGGGCGCACCACCTTGACTACCACTTCTTTGCCATCGTGCAGGCGCGCGGCATGCACCTGGGCGATGGAGGCCGAGCCCAGCGGGATTTCATCGAAGTTCTGAAATACCTCTGCGAGTGGCCTGCCATAGGCCTGTTCGATGATCACGCGCGCCTGCAACCCTGGAAACGGCGGCACGCTGTCTTGCAGCCGCGTCAGTTCCTGGGCAATATCAGGAGGAAGCAAATCAGGGCGCGTAGAGAGCGTCTGCCCGAATTTGACAAAGATCGGCCCCAGGTCTTCCAGGGCGCGCCGGATGCGTACACCACGCGCCTCCTGGGATACGCCAAACCAGCGCCATGGCATAAGATAAAGAAGAAAACGGAAGGGACGGAACAGATGCGTGGCAAGGACGATTTCATCCAACCCATGCCGTACCAGAATACGATTGATATGCAGCAGGCGCAACGCCTGGCCGGGGCGGATCATCCGGCACCCCTGCTTTGCATCAGCCCGTGCAAGCGGTGGATACGCGCTTCGGCCCGGTCAACGCCGGAGCGCAGCGTATCGACACCCGCAAGGAATTCTTCCACTTCATCGCGCTTGGGCAAGTCACGGCTTTCCTCATGCAGATATTCGGCTGCATCGCGGCCCATGGTGTCCGCCGCGCGGCGGCTCCAGTCCAATATGTCGCGCACCGCGTTGCCAACCTGGTGCGCGATGACATCGCCTGTCAGCTTGGAAAGCTGCTCCTCCCAGTCGATGTCGATGGTGTCGAGAATGGATTTAAAACGTTGCCCCAGCTCGATGTCGCCACGAATCTCCACATCGCCCGAGAACAATGTCCCCGGCTCATGCTTCGCAGCACCCAGCCGCGCCAACGCCAGAGGCGTGCCGCTCAGCAATGCATCCGGCGCGCCTTCATGAACACCCGACAGCTGCATGCCATCCGTACCGGGCAGCAAATAGAGAGTGAGATCCAATCCGCGCAGTTCAACGGCTATCACCTTGCCAGACAGCGCGGCCAGACGCTGGAGGATGCCTGGGTCAAGACGCAGACAGGCGTTTAATGCAACATCAAGCGCGGAGAGAAAAATTGCAGGTACTTGCACGGCACTGCCCTTAAAAATTAGCCACGGAAGATACAATGGACACACAGGTTTTTTGCGGAAGGGTGCATAGCATCAGGCTCGCTCCTACAACTTATACCCCCGGTGCAGGGCCACAATGCCGCCCGCCAGGTTAAAGTATTCGCAGCGATCGAAACCGGCGCGTTGCATCATTCCCTTGAGGCTTTCCTGATCGGGATGCATGCGTATCGACTCGGCCAGATAGCGGTAGCTTTCGGCATCTCCAGCGATCATCTTGCCCATCAGCGGCAGTAGTTTGAATGAATAGGTGTCGTAGACAGGTTTAAGGCCAGGCGCCACCGGACTGGAAAACTCCAGCACCAGCAACCGTCCGCCGGGCCGCAGCACGCGGCACATGGAGCGCAGCGCGGCATCCTTGTCGGTAACATTACGCAGACCGAAGGCGATGGTGATGCAGTCGAAATGATTATCGGGAAACGGCAGGCATTCAGCGTTGGCCTGCACATAACGCACATTGCCCACCACACCCTGATCCATCAGACGCGCGCGCCCGGTGTTGAGCATGCTGGCGTTGATATCGGAAGAAACCACATAACCGGCCGGACCCACCTTGCGCGCAAACCGGGCGGCCAGATCGCCCGTGCCGGAGGCCAAATCCAGCACATGCTGCCCGGCGCGGACGTTGCTCATATCAATGGCAAACCGCTTCCACAAACGGTGGATACCGAGCGACATGACATCATTCATCACGTCATATTTGGATGCTACTGAGTCAAAAACCCCCGCCACCTTGCGCGCCTTCTCCGTCACCGGCACGCGCTGGAAACCGAAGTGGGTAGTATCGTCTGTTGGTTCGTGTTTATCCATGAGCATTATCCTTTAGGCCGGGTTCATTGCGAGTATGTCCCGCCTTTTCAAGGCGCGCCAGATATTCCTGCCAGAAGGTGTCGTAATTTTCGCCCAGAGTGTAGAGCACATTCCAGGAATAAAGCCCGGTGTTATGTCCATCGTCAAACACCAAACGCACGGCATAATTGCCGACCGGCTCGATGGCGGAGATATTTACGTTCTCCTTATCCAATTGCAACACCTCCTGCCCCGGCCCGTGGCCGCGCACCTCCGCCGACGGCGAGTAGACGCGCAGATACTCGCATGGCAGCCGGAAATGCGCACCATCATCGAAGAACAGTTCCAACACCCGCGTTTTTTGATGCAGGCGTATGTCGGTGGGTCTGGGTTTGTTGTCTGTGATCATTACAGAATATACCTGCTCAAATCTTCATCCTTCGCCAGTTTTGCGAGGTGCTCATCTACATAGGCGGCGTCGATTTCAAGCGTTTGACCGCTGCGGTCGGACGCATCAAATGAAAGGGTTTCCAGCAGCCGTTCCAGCACGGTATGCAGGCGCCGCGCGCCGATGTTTTCGGTGCGTTCGTTGACTTGCCAGGCCACCTCTGCGATGCGCGCGATGGCATCCTTGCTGAAGGTAAGCGTTACGCCTTCCGTCAGCAGCAACGCGCGGTATTGCTCGGTGAGCGAGGCGCTGGGCTCGGTGAGTATCCTGACGAAATCATCCACCGTCAGCGCATCCAGTTCAACGCGGATCGGCAGCCGCCCCTGCAATTCAGGAATAAGATCAGACGGCTTGGAAAGATGAAACGCGCCCGAGGCGATAAACAGAATGTGATCGGTACGCACCGTGCCGGACTTGGTGGATACGGTGGAGCCTTCCACCAGAGGCAGCAAATCGCGCTGCACGCCTTCGCGTGACACATCCGGCCCGCCGTGCTCGCCGCGCTTGGCGATCTTATCTATCTCGTCGAGAAAGACGATACCGTTCTGCTCGACATTCTGCACAGCCTTGATCTTGATCTCTTCTTCGTTGACGAGTTTGGCAGCTTCCTCGTCGGTGAGCACCTTGAAAGCCTCTTTGACACGCATTTTGCGCGTGCGGGTACGCCCTGTCCCGATATTCTGAAACAGGCTCTGCAACTGGCTGCTCATATCTTCCATGCCGGGCGGCGCCATGATTTCCACGCCGACGGGCGCTACACTGACCTCCACCTCGATCTCACGCTCATCCAGCTCTCCTTCGCGCAGTTTCTTGCGGAATTTCTGGCGTGTTGACGATGCCTCCGCGCTGGGTGGCTCCGCGTTGAAACCCATGCCACGTGCGGGTGGCAGCAAGATATCGAGAATGCGTTCCTCAGCAGCATCCTCGGCACGATGGCGCACTTTCTTCATCTCCTCCTCGCGCGTCATCTTGATGGAGATGTCCATCAAATCGCGGATGATCGACTCCACGTCACGCCCGACATAGCCTACTTCGGTAAACTTGGTGGCTTCGATCTTGATGAACGGCGCATTGGCCAGCCTGGCGAGACGCCGCGCAATCTCGGTCTTGCCCACGCCGGTGGGGCCGATCATGAGAATGTTCTTCGGCGTGACCTCGCTACGCAGCGGCTCACCGATCTGCATCCTGCGCCAGCGGTTGCGCAAGGCGATGGCCACAGCGCGCTTGGCGGCAGCCTGGCCGACAATATGTTTATCCAGTTCCTGGACGATTTCTCTTGGGGTCATTTCGGACATGGTTTGGGACTCACGGATAACGCTCTCACCGTCAAGGCTACAATGAATCGGGGTTGACCGCTTCCAGCTCTTCGATGGTCAGATTATGGTTGGTGTAAACACAGATGTCGGCGGCAATAGACAGCGCACGCTCGACGATGGTACGCGCATCCATCTCGGTGTTTTCCAGCAGGGCGCGCGCCGCGGCCTGGGCAAATGCCCCACCGGAACCTATCGCCATCAGGCTGTTTTCCGGCTCGATCACATCACCATTGCCGGAAATAATCAATGAAACATGCTTGTCGGCCACCGTCAACATGGCCTCCAGGCGGCGCAGCATACGGTCGGTGCGCCAGTCCTTGGCCAGTTCGACCGCCGCGCGCTGCAAGTTGCCCGAATATTTCTCAAGCTTGCCCTCGAATCGCTCAAACAGGGTAAAGGCGTCTGCCGTGCCTCCGGCAAAACCGGCCAGCACCCCGCCATTATAAAGACGGCGCACCTTGCGGGCATTGCCCTTCATGATGGTATTGCCCAGCGACACCTGCCCGTCGCCACCGATCACCACCCGCCCGGCACGGCGCACCGACAGGATCGTGGTGCCACGAAATTGCTCCAATGGGGATTCCTCGTGTTGTTTCTATGAGATGGATGATTGTACACCATCCCAGCGGGCTTGAAGAAATGATGGAAGCGGCGGGACTCCCAGCGCTATGATTTGGTCTTTTTGGAAATTTTTTTGCCACCGGAAGCCTTGCGCAGCGCCACGGACAGTGCCTTGTTAGCCCACACCCGCAACTCTGCAACATCCTCCAGCACGTCTACTCCTACTGTGTCACAAAGTGATCAAGGGATGCAGTGCAAGGCAAAATCGGGCGAAAAAGCGGAGTTTACACGGAGTAAATGAGCATTTTGAGCCAGATTTTAACGCCGCAATGCGCCCTTCAGCGCTTTGTGACACAGTAGGACTATCGGAACCTCGTAATACTGCATGGTATAGGCAGGTCTGTCGGCAAAGGGCTTGAACGGCCCCATGCCCGCGGCCTCGTAATCGGGCCGGTTGGAGTCATCCACCTTGAAGTACAGCATGTCACTGGCAATCAATGCGAAAAACACCCCCTGTAAATAACGCCCCGTCCCGCCAAACATTTTCCTGGCAGTCACCTACCCGGCACAGCGCAGTTGCTCAAGCACATAGTCCCTGTACTGCTCACTGACAGGCATGATAACGATGGCACGCCACATTATGATCGTTCACCATCCCGGTCGCCTGCATAAAGGCATAACAGATGGTGGAGCCGACGAATTTAAAGCCGCGCTTGGCCAGATCCTTGCTCATGGCATCCGATTCCGCTGTTTTGGCGGGAACATCCTTGGCGGATTGCCGCGCATTGATGATGGGAGCGCCACCGACAAAACTCCAGATATAACGATCAAAACTGCCAAACTCTTTTTGCACAACCAAAAACAATCGGGCGTTCAAAACCGTTGAGGCCACTTTCAGCCGGTTGCGCACAATACCGGGGTCGGCAAGAAGGGCGGCGATTTTATTTTCATCGTACTGCGCGATTTTTTGGGCATCGAAGTCATCGAATGCTGCCCGATAATTTTCGCGCTTTTTGAGTATTGTCGACCAGCTCAAGCCTGCCTGCGCGCCTTCCAGAATCAAAAACTCGAACAACACCCGGTCATCATGGACAGGCACGCCCCACTCGCTATCGTGATATTCCATTTCCAATGGGCTTCCGTTTGCCCAATCACAACGCCGCATTGTTTTCACCCCCTTTTACGCGAGACACAACAAAAAAATCCTGCAAAGTTTGGCCCGGCTTTTCATCGAATTTTTCATCGAGAACCTCCAGTCGATCCATACGATCCCGCCGGACTTGGCAGAACAGTTTTTTTCCGCTAAGCCCAGCAGGACTCCCGATTTTTTGAGGGTGATCCCTATTTTATTTCTGCGGCGTATTCAAATTCTGCCAGACACCGATTGTATTGCCTTCAGTGTCTTTCACATACGCATAAAGGCCCATGTCGGCGATCCGCGTTTTCTCCATCACGACCATGCCGCCAGCGGCTTTCACTTTCGCAAGCGATGCATCAATGTCTTCGACGGTCATTGCCACCACCGGCCCTTGGACGGGAAATTTAGGGTTGCGCTCGAACATGCCACCATTGATAAAGCCCGCTTCCTTCGGCATATTTTTTTCGTCCACCGGGCCTGTGTGCAACCCCACATACAGCATGCCCGGCATGGGAAACGCCATCGTATTCCATCCAAACACACCTTCGTAAAATTTTCTCGCACGGGTGACATCATCGGCCGGAATTTCAAAATGCTGCACTTTGTCCATATGCTTCTCCTCCAGTTAAAGTTGATCAACCTTGATAATTTGGCTTATTACCAAATGGAGTTATAACTCTACACCATCCCTCCTGACAGCATTATGTCAGGAGGGATTAAAAGAAAGCTATACGACTTTGTTGCCCGCCGCCTGAAGATCGGCGTGATAGGAGGAACGCACCATTGGGCCGCTGGCGACATTGGCAAAGCCCATTTTGCGGCCTGCTTCCGCAAGACGATCAAACTCATCAGGAGTAACGTAGCGCGCCACGGGCAGATGGTGTTGGCTGGGTTGCAGGTATTGACCGAGGGTGAGCATGTTGCAGCCATGAGCGCGCAAATCCATCATCACCTGTTCAACTTCCTCGATGGTCTCACCAAGGCCGAGCATCACGCCAGACTTGGTAGGGATAGCGGGATGGGCCACCTTGAAGCGCTGCAGCAGCTTGAGAGACCACTCATAATCAGAACCTGGGCGTGCCTGCTTGTAGAGACGCGGCACGGTTTCCAGGTTGTGGTTGAAAACATCCGGCGGATTGCCGTTCAGCACCTCCAGTGCGACATCCATGCGCCCACGAAAATCAGGCACAAGAATTTCAAGCCGCGTGTCCGGCGCCCTGTGGCGTATCGCCTGGATGCAGGCAGCGAAGTGGCCCGCCCCGCCGTCGCGCAGGTCGTCGCGGTCTACCGAGGTCACCACCACATAGCGCAGCCCCATCGCCTCAATGGTGCGCGCAAGATTTTCCGGCTCCTCGGCATCCAGCGCATCAGGCCTGCCATGGGCGACATCGCAAAACGGGCAACGCCGCGTGCAAATATTGCCCATGATCATAAAGGTGGCAGTTCCGTGGCCGAAGCATTCCCCCAGGTTCGGGCATGACGCCTCTTCGCACACGGTATGCAGCTTGTGTTCACGCAACACGCCCTTGAGCCGCGCCACCTCGGGACTGTTGGGCGAACGGGCGCGTATCCATACCGGTTTCCTCAGGGGCACTGCAGCGGGCACCACTTTAACCGGGATACGGGCCACTTTTGACTCGCCCTTCATGGGATTGGGCGTCTGGAGAGGAAGTTCGTCGCTATCGGAGATGGGCATGAGGTTTATGAAAATTGAGTTGGAAGAGTATACGCGGAGCCAGGCAGATATGATTCATGGTCAATCCGCAGAATCGGTATAGTTTACCCCAGATGCCGCCCAAGGTGGCTTAACAGCGCATCAGACACTGCGCCAAGGTCGCCCGGACCACCCACATCGCTCACCTGCGTGACCTCCATTCCCGCATAGCCGCAGGGGTTGATGCGTTGAAATGGCTCCAGATCCATCGCCACATTGAGGCTCAAGCCGTGATAACTGCATCCGCGGCGTACGCGCAATCCGAGGGCCGCGATTTTGCTGTTCCCAACATACACACCGGGGGCATCACGGCGCGCATGGGCAGTGATGCCATAATACGCCAGCAGGTCGATCACCGCCTGCTCCATGAGGCCAACCAGTTGCCGCACCCCCCAGCCACGGCGGCGCAGGTCGACCAGCACATAGACCACGGCCTGGCCCGGCCCGTGGTAGGTGACCTGTCCACCGCGATCCACCTGAATCACGGGGATAGCCCCCGGATCAAGCAGGTGTTCGGGCTTGCCGCTCATGCCCTGGGTATACACCGGCGGGTGCTCCACTAGCCATAGCTCATCGGAGGCACCCTCCTTGCGCGTAGCGGTGAATTCCTGCATGGCGTGCCATACCGGCAGGTAGTCGCGATACCCAAGGTGGCGCACCACGACATTCGGCATCTCTGATTTATTCAAATCCACCCATACGGCGCCAAAGTTCATCTATAACTTACCGGGATATAGTTGCAAAAACGGTCTTGACTCGCGCCATGCTCGTGGTTTAGATTTCACCACACATTATATTACATCCCGCCAGGATTGCAGGGGTGCCGGTTTACAACAAAAACCACACGCATCACCACTAAGCGGCTTCGGCCGCTTTTTTTATTGCCTTTCATGGCCGAGGCCTAATGCTGGAGTTTGTTAATGAATGGGGGGTATGGGCGTTATTCCTGAGCGCCTTTCTTGCCTCAACGATAATACCGGGCGGCTCAGAAGCGATCCTGGCGCTGCTGGCCGCCAACAAGGGACATGATCCTTTGACGTTATTCTGGGTGGCCACACTGGGCAATACGCTGGGCGGAATGAGCTCCTGGCTGATCGGCCGGATAATCGCATGGCGCTACCCCGCACAGGCCATGGGCAATGAAAAGCTGCAGCGCGCGGTGCGCTATATACAAAAATGGGGCAGCCCGCTGCTGCTGTTTTCCTGGCTGCCGATCATCGGCGACCCGTTATGCGTGGCGGCAGGCTGGCTGCGCATCCACGGCGGGCTGGCGCTGCTATTTATCGCCATCGGCAAGGCAGCGCGCTATGCGGCCATCCTGCTGATAGTCTAAAAACACTCCTCGGGCACATTATCCAGGCCACCCTTCAGCACGCTCGCCTGCAATCCGTACTGTCCCAGAATAAACGCAGCGGCGGAGCTGCGCTGCCCGGACTCGCAACAACAGATATAAGACCGCGCACGGTCCAGCTCCTTGATGCGCCGGTGCAACTCCTGAACTGGAATATTGATTGCCTCCGGCAGGTGGGTGTGTCCAAATTCGGATGGCAAGCGCACATCCAGCCACAGCGCTCCCGCCTTGACTCTCTCCTGCCCCTCCTCAAAGGTCACCCATTGCAACGCCGGCTCCTTTAGAAGTTGCAGGAAATCGACTTTCGACAAGCGCAGCAGCACACCGTCCGTCAGCATCGACACCGTGGCGTTGCGCGGTTTATTTGAAATCAGGGCAGCCTCGCCAAAGCTGCTGCCTTCACTCAACTGCGCAATCTCGATGGATTCATAATCATCCTCCACGATGCGCGTTACCAGCGCCGTACCTTCGTCGATCATGTAAAAATAATCTCCCGCATCGCCCTGCCGGATGACGACATCTCCAGCAGATACTTTAAAAGGCTCGAGACGGTCGAGCAATTGTTCGATGTTCGCGGGAGGCAGGCTGCGAAACACCGGGGAACGATACATTTTTTGCAGCCAGCGGCTTTTATCTACGCTGAACACACCCTCCTCGCTCATGATAATTTCAGGCTCCCTGGAAGCAAACTGGCTCCAGGCAAGCATGGTTTCGATCAGGTCGCTGTCCAGCCGTATCACTTCAAGATCGGTTGTGGCGCTCGCAGTGTAACGATGGGGCTGCACTTTTGTTAGGGGATAATACATGCCTCCCACACCGCCCGAGGTTTTGCTCGAAAGGGCGATCTGATCCCTCGCAGTTGCTGAGGTGAGCAGGATATCCCCGTTCAGCAGATAGATGATCTTGCGGTCAACCTCACCTTCGCGGAAGAGACATGCGCCTGATGCAAGTTTTTCGATCACGGCTTGCGTCGCCAAGTACTCAAGCTGTTCCGCCGCGAGCGCGGCAAGAGGCACAAGCTGCTTGAGCAATTCAATAGTAACTATGTTTGATTCTGCGCTCACGTCATTTCCTGAACAACCAAAACAACAGGGTAAGAATAAGGCTGATGATGATGGACGTCGTAATGGGAAAGTAAAAGCGGAAATTGTCACGCTCTATGGCGATGTCGCCCGGCAGCCTGCCTAAGCCGGCTTTCTGCAACATCGGCCATAACAACCCCAAAACAATCAGGACGATCCCGGCGATAATCAGTATTCGGCTTATGCTCATGACTATTTAGAGCCTGTGTGTGCTGCCAGCATCTCGCTGACCTCCAGCCAATCCTCTTCAATCTTTTGTAATTGCTCCATAATCCGCGCCCGCTGTGCGATACCTTCATTCAGGCGAACCCTATTTTCAGCCTGATAACTGGCGGGATCGGCAAGCAGCGCTTCCACCGCGGTCTTTTCATCGTGAAGACGAGACAGCTGCCTTTCAATCTCGCTCAGGCGCTTTTCCAGCGGGCGCCGTTGCTGTGCGGCCTGGCGGCTTTGCAGCCTGGAGTTATTATTAGCGGCAGCGGACGGATTTTCCGGAAGATCTGGCTGTTTTTGCTTTTGCGACTGATTCAGCCAGTCCCGGTAATCATCCAGATCACCATCGAATGGTGCCACCTTGCCATCCGCCACCAGCACCAGGCTGTCGGCAATGGTGCGCAGCAGATAGCGGTCATGGGACACCACCACCAGCGCGCCCTGATAATCCTGGAGGGCCATGGTAAGCGCGTCGCGCATGTCCAGATCCAGGTGATTGGTGGGCTCATCGAGCAACAGCAGATGCGGGCGCTGCCACGCGAGCAGGGCCAGCACCAGACGCGCCTTTTCTCCCCCGGAAAATGGCGCTACCGCACGCAACGCATCGTCACCGGCAAAGCCAAAACCACCGAGAAAACTGCGCATCTCCTGCTCACTCGTCCCGCCCAGCGTATCGCTGCCTTGCTGGTCGAGCCGCCGCAAATGCTGTAATGGACTGTCCTCGGGACACAGTTGTTCAAGTTGATGCTGGGCAAAATAACCGATGCGCAGGCCATCGCCGTCGATCCGCTGTCCGCTGAGGGGCTTGATCTCTCCAGCTAGAAATTTGATGAGGGTAGACTTGCCCGCGCCGTTGCGGCCCAGCACACCCAGGCGCGCGCCCGCCTCCAGACCGAGAGTAATGTCGCGCAAAATCACGGGATCGCCATATCCGACATTCACTTTTTCCAAGCGCAACAACGGATGAGGGTATTTGGCGGGTTCGCGGAAGGCAAAGCGGAACGGCGAATCCACATGGGCCGCGGCAATCGTCTCCATGCGCGCCAGGGCTTTCAGTCGGCTTTGCGCCTGGCGCGCCTTGCTGGCCTTGGCGCGGAAGCGCGCCACGAACTCCTGCATATGGGCGATCTCACGCTGCTGCTTCTCGTAAGTGCCCTGCTGCAGCGCCAACCGCTCGGCGCGCTGCCGCTCGAATTGCGCGTAATTGCCACTGTACAGGTTGATATTGCGTTGCTCCACATGCGCGATAACATCCACGACATTATCCAGAAAGTCGCGGTCATGGGAGATCAACAACAGCGTGCCTGGATAAGCCAGCAGCCACTGTTCAAGCCACAGTACGGCATCGAGATCGAGATGGTTGGTTGGCTCATCGAGCAACAGCAAATCAGAGCGGCACATCAGCGCCTTAGCCAGATTGAGCCGCATGCGCCAACCGCCGGAGAAGGCGCTGACGGGCCGCATGTGCTCCGGCACGGTGAATCCCAGGCCGCTTAGAAGCTGCGCGGCACGTGTGCGAACGGTGTAGCCATCAATACTTTCATAACGTGCATAGAGCGCGGCGATGCGCGCACCATCATCGGCGTGGCCGGCTTCGGCGATCTGCGCCTCACACGCGCGCAACTCCGCGTCACCATCAATGACATACTCTATGGCAGGCTGATCCAACGCCAGGGTTTCTTGCGCGACATGGGCGATAGTCAGCCGCGGCGGCATCTCCACATCCCCGCTATCCTGGTGAATTTCACCGCGCAATAGGGCAAACAGGCTGGATTTTCCGGTGCCATTGGCACCTGTGATGCCAATTTTTTGTCCGGCATGAAAAGTAAGTGTGACGCCCTCCAGCAGAAGACGTCCGCCGCGTCGCAGCGATATATTACGCAGTGTGATCATAGCCGCTAGTTTACCAGCTATGCGGCGCTTATGGAGTTCGGGTTAATGCAACGGAGATTCGTTTCGAAAATTTTGCATGATCGTCTGCACGGCCTCCCAGTCATTGAACAATGCATCCACGCAGGCCGGATCAAAGTGGCTTCCCGCCCCGGCGCGGATTGTTTCCGCAACACGCTCCACTCCCCACGCTTCTTTATAGGGACGCTGCGAAAGCAACGCATCGAACACATCCGTCAGCGCAACAATCCGGCCATAAATCGGGATGTCATCACCTTTCAGGCCAGATGGATAACCCGACCCATCGTATTTTTCATGGTGTGTCAGTGCTATTTGCGCAGCGACATTGAGGATACTGGATTCACTGCCCTTGAGAATTTCATAACCGATCTGGGCATGCTGACGCATGATGGTAATTTCCGCCGGATTCAAGGGGCCAGGCTTGAGAAGGATATAATCTGGGATGCCGACTTTACCGATATCGTGCATCGGCGCCGCTTCCAGGAGAACATCCTGATCCTGGCGGGCAAGTCCGAGATTTTTTGCAATCAACTTGGAGTAGTGGGCCATGCGCAACACGTGCGCGCCGGTTTCCGGGTCGCGGTATTCCGCCGCCTTGGAGAGGCGGATAATAATCTCGCGTTCCCGCGACACGATCTCATCGGTAACCTTGCCCACCTCCTGAGCCAACCATCCCGCAAGATCAGAAAGTTGTTTATGGTTGCGGCGCAAGGCAAGCATGTTTTTAACGCGGGCCATAAGCTCGATGGAATCGACCGGTTTGGTGAGGAAATCCGTCGCCCCCATCTCCAGCGCCTGATAGCGCACCGACTTTTCGTGAACAACCGTCACCATCAGCAAAGGGATCCCCGCCTTGCCCTCCAGGGCACGGAAGCGGCGCAAAAACTCGATGCCATCCATCCCCGGCATGGCGTAGTCAAGAATCACCAGATCGGGATCACTGCGTGCGCACCACTCCAGCCCCTCATGGGGTTCCGTAAAACAGACAGTGCTGCATCCTTCAAGCGATCCCAGTATCTGCAACAGGAGGGATACTGAATCCTGATCATCATCTACTATCACTATATTCACTTCCCCTCCGATGGTTCACATGACTTTATTCGTGCAGACCATATCTCATGACAATCATTTTTTAGGTGGCGGATTCAAATGGAAAAATCATCGCGAAACCGCCGCCTGATTTCCAACACCTCATTCCAGTCCTTGAATAACGCTTCCACACACAGTGGATCAAAGTGTTTTCCGGATTCAGCCTTGACCATTTCAATCACACGATCCAATTCCCAGGCCTTTTTGTAGGGCCGACTGGACAGCAAGGCATCAAAGACATCGGCCAGTGCCGTGATCCGGCCCACTATCGGGATATCCTCACCTTTCAACCCATGCGGATAACCACGGCCATCGTACCTCTCATGATGCGTCAGCGCAATTTGCGCCGCAACGCGCAAAATAGGGGAATCACTGTCTTTGAGGATCTCATAGCCGATCTGCGCGTGCTGCCGCATAATCTTCAACTCGTCGGGATCCAGCCGCCCGGGCTTGAGCAGGATATGATCGGGAACGCCCACCTTGCCGATATCATGCATGGGCGCGGCTTTCTGGATAAGATCCTGCTCATCCTCTGAAATTCCGGCATTCCGTGCGATCAGCCGAGCATAATGAGCCATGCGCAGAATATGCGCGCCCGTCTCCGGATCGCGGTATTCGGCCGCCTTGGACAGTCGCAGAATGGTTTCGCGCTCCCGCGCAACAATTTCCTCTGTCGCCTTTTTAACCTCCCCGGCCAGCCATTCGGCGCGATTGGCGAGTTGCTTTTGATTGCGGCGCAGGGCCAGCATGTTTCTGGTGCGCACAAAAAGCTCGGCTTTATCCAGCGGCTTATTAAGAAAATCCGTCGCGCCCACCTCCAGCGCCTCGTAACGCACGTGGTTCTCCTTGCGCGAGGTGACCATAACCACCGGCGTATCCGCCTTGCCATTCAGCCGGCGGAAGCGGCGGATAAACGCCATGCCATCCAGCTCGGGCATCATATAATCGACAATCACCAGATCGGGGTCGTTCTGCTCACACCAATCGAGGGCTTCGAGAGGACGCAAAAAATCCAGCACCTGGCACTCATCCAGTTTTTCGAGCAGCTGATGGACCAGCGACAGATGGTCCGGGTCATCATCAACAATGACTATCTTCATGCAGGCTTCTCCGAGTGGCCGCCAGCTACACTCACCCTGCGCTCACCAGGGACAATCCACATTCTAGTACCATAATGTAGAACTGTTTGATAAGTTTTGTTAAATTCGCAACGGGAACAATCCCGGCATAGAAGCCGTCACTTTTCGGGGCAAGGCGCTATTTCCTTTCATAGAGCAGAATAACGTATGATGCTACCCGTGAATACCCGCCCAACCTCAAGCCCTTCTCCACTATGTCCAGGCAAGCGCTTATCCCGCTACATCTGGATGGTTTTGCTGCTGGCGGGATACGCCCAAGCGGACGCTGCTGACTGGATATATACGGTACGCCAGGGTGACACGCTGATTGGCGTGTCGAACAGCTATTTGGCGCATACCCGAGATTGGGTGAAGCTGCAAAAGATCAACAGCGTAAAAAACCCGAGACGGCTCCCGCCGGGATTACAGTTGCGCATACCCGTAGAACTGCTGAAACTCCAGCAAACCGTTGCCGAGGTGGTGCGCGTGCAGGGGATGGCAGAGGTGATACACGCAACGGGCGGCGCACCTTTAGCTATTGAGGCCGGGACATCCTTGCAGGCGGGCGACCAAATTCACACCGGCAGCGACAGCAACCTCACGTTACGTTTTGCCGACGGCTCGCGCCTATTGGTGATGGCGAACAGCCGGTTGACGCTGGTAACGATGGCCGCATACGGGAAGTCCGGCGTGACGGACACACGCACACGGCTGCAGAGCGGCCAGGTGGAAACCCAGGTCACCCCCTTGAGAGGCCCGGCGGCGCGCTATGAAATCATTACCCCAGTGATTGCCGTCGGCGTGCGCGGCACAGACTTCCGCGTGAGTGCGGATGCCGATATCAACGTATCACGTAGCGAGGTGCTGCATGGCGAGGTGGCGGTACAGGGTGAAGGTAAACTGCTGCCCGTCCCCGCCGGGTTCGGCACGCTGGCCGAGGCCGGCAAGCCACCTTCCCCGCCCATAGCCTTGCAGAAAGCACCCGACCTGTCGAGCGTGACAACATTGCTGCAGCGGGTTCCGTTGCGCTTCAAGTGGGCAGCCATGGACGGCGCGGCCGCCTATCGCGCCCAGGTATTTGCGGATCCGGATTTTCAGAATCTGTTGCTGGATGGCACCTTCAAAAACAATGAAGCGAAATGGCCCGACCTGCCCGACGGCCATTACTTCCTGAGGGTCCGCGCCATAGGCACGCAAGGACTGGAAGG
The DNA here is from genome assembly GCA_001464965.1 of Gammaproteobacteria bacterium Ga0074134. GTDB lineage: Bacteria > Pseudomonadota > Gammaproteobacteria > Ga007554 > LNEJ01. Next base: position 12,264 of record LNEJ01000052.1, on the reverse strand, counting down.
ATTGAATGCCGAACATGCCTTCACCCTGAAAGCACGCCCCGAACCACCTTTTGTCAGTGCGCCAGCGAACAAGGGTAAGCTCTATGGCGACCAGGCGCAGTTTCAATGGACAAAATCCGAAAAGGCCGAGACCTACCATTTCCAGCTTGCAGCCAACCCTGAATTTTCCGGCCCGATTGCGGATCTCACTAGCCTGAAAGACCTGCAACATACCGCTACGTTGCCACCTGGCGACTATTATTGGCGCATTTCCAGCCGTGCCGTGGGCGAAGACGAAGGGCCGTTCAGCGACGTGCAAACGTTCACCATGAAACCGATACCGGTCGCTGCAACGGTACCGCCGCCGAAAATCGACAGCAAGCACATGGAATTTCAGTGGCCCGCAGGAGAGCCTGGGCAAACATATCAATTCCAGTTGGCGCGCGACAAGGACTTCAAGGATATTCTCACTGATCAAACCCTGACCGAACCGCGCATCACCTTGGCCAACCCAGGCGGGGGCGAATATTTCATGCGCGTCAAGGCAATAGACGTGGACGGCTTTGCCGGGCCGTTCGGAGCAACTCAACAAATCAAAGTGCCGCACAATATACCGTGGTGGCTGATCATCCCTGTATTGCTGTTTCCGCTTGTGCCCTGATACCGCCGCAGGCACGTCGATAATGGATACCCATCGATGACATGGCGGCGCCTGATCATTATGGTCTGCGCGGCGCTGCTGCTTACGGCCTTCATCAGTCAGACCGCATCCTACAAGCAGATGAACCTGTGGTTTGCGGAGACCACCCAGCAACCTCTGATCGCACAAGAACTTCACTTTACGGATAGCGTGATCGTTGATGCGAACGAAGAATCCATGGCCAAGCTCACCCCTGAGTTTGGCGCGTGGCCTTACAAACGCGACATCTATGATCTGGTGACCGGCTACCTGAAAGATGCCGGCGCCAAAACAGTTGTCTATGACATCCTGTTTTCCGAACAGCGCGAGGGTGACGAGCAATTCGCCCGCGCCATTCAGCGCGCCGGCAATGTTTTGCTGCCGGGCGTGGCGCTGCCGCTTGCACCGCAACGCAACGCCGCCTACCACGCGCAACTGGCCTCGCTGGCCTGGCCGGTCAACAGCCCTGTCCCTGTCAAGCACTGGGATGACATCACCCTGCCAAGAGCGATATTTACCCAGCCTTCCCCGGCGGCGGTGAGACTCGGCGTCATCAACCTGCCCACCGATACGGACGGCATACTACGCCGCGTCCCGCTGCTGCACGAGGCCTACGGCAAGTACCTGCCTAACACGGCATTGGCGGCGCTATACGCCCAGCAACCGTATCCACCCGTAAAGTATCTGCCCGATGAACAGCGCTTGCAAATAGGGCAGCATTCCTGGCCCGTTACGGAGAACGGCGAGGTTATTTTGCAGCACCCCAAAAATCTCGAACCCTTCCCGGTAATGCCTTTCTACCGCCTGGTGTTTGCCGCGCTCGGCGCGCCTGGCTATGAAATACCCCTCGCCGAGATTAAGGGGAAAACCATTTTTATCGGCAGCAGCACAGCCATTCTGGGTGATCGCGTTGCCACATCGCAGGGCATGAAGGCAGGCCTGCAGATTGTGGCTCTGACATATCAAAATCTGGCACGGGATTTAGTATGGCGCCCGCATAAATTGGGCTGGGATATTGCACTGGTGTTGATTGGCATCGCCATCCCTTTGCTTGCCGCGCACCGCCGCCTGCAATCCGCTTCGGCCATGAGCCTGCTGGCGGTGGCGGGGATATCAACGGTCTATCTGTTTAGCCTGGCGTTACTGGCCTTGCTCAAGCAGCAAAGCACATTGCTGTTTGCGATAACAAACTGCTTTATTCTCTATCTGCTGATGGTTCTATCACGCATCAAGGTTCTTTACGATGAAAAGCAAAAACTTTTTTATGAAAAAATGGCGGCGGAGGAAGCCAACGCGCTCAAGAGCAAATTTCTCTCTCACATAACCCATGAACTGCGCACCCCGCTCGCCGCTATCATGGGATTTAATCGCCTGCTCGGTGAAAACACATCATTACCACCCGACGCAAAAAAGGCGATTCAGACTATCGACAAAAACAGCGAACATCTGCTGCGTTTAATCAACAATCTGCTTGACCAGGCAAAAATCGAGGCTGGGAAAATGGACCTCGACATTCGCCCGATAGCCATACGCGGCATGATAGACAGCGTGACTGATACGCTGGAGAGGCTGGCCGCCGCCAAAGGAGTGGAGATCAAAGCGCTCTACGATGAAAGCCTGCCGCCAGGACTCATGGTGGACGGCTTCCGCCTGCGCCAGATCCTCATCAATCTGATTGGCAACGCCCTGAAATTCACGAATCAAGGTCACATCCATGTCAAGGTCCTCTGGAAAAATGCCTGGCTCGAAATCGCGGTGGAAGATACCGGCCCGGGCATCCCTGAAAAGGCCCTGGAAAAAATCTTCGAGGCATTTCAACAATCCGACGCCTCCGTGACCAGCACACATGGCGGTACTGGCCTGGGCCTTACCATCAGCCGCAATCTGGCGCATCTGATGGGGGGCGCCATATCAGTTGAATCCATGCTGGGCAAGGGCTCAACATTTTATGTGCGCATCCCCGCGCCACAGGCGGAACTGCCCAGTGAGATGCAGCATCAACCCTCGGAGAAACTGCAGGGGCGCGTGCTGCTGGCCGACGATTCCGAAGACGCCCGCGCCCTGTTCAAAAACTACTTCGACAATATGGGGCTCTCCGCCATGTTTGCGGAGAATGGCCAGACTGCGGTGGACATCGCACTCGCGGAGCAACCGGACATCGTGCTGATGGACATCGAAATGCCGGTCATGAATGGCCTGCAAGCCGTGCAACTGCTACGCCAGCGGGGCTACGCCAAAACTGTTCTGGCGCTCACCGCGCATGGCAGCGCGGCCATGCGCGACAAACTGCTGCAGGCCGGCTTCGATGGCTGCCTGACCAAACCCATCAAACGTGAAGCACTGAAAAATGCGCTCACTGCGATATTGCTGCCATTGCGCAAATGATTTAAAACACGCAAGATAAGCCGCATGGACAATCCCAAAATCACGGTGCATATAAATGCCTCCCTCAAGGATATTGCAGCGAACTATCTTGCCAACAGGCAACGGGATATGGGCACTATTACGGAGGCATTGAAGCGAGGGGATTATGAGCCAATCCGCGCCATCGGCCACAACATCAAAGGCACGGGCACGGCATACGGATTCGACTTCATCAGCGAAATCGGCGACAAATTTGAGCAGGCCGCGCTACAAAGTGACGGCGCGGCCATCAGCAAGATTAAGGCTGAACTGGCCGATTATCTGCGGCGGATTGAGGTGGTGTTCGATTAGCCGAAACCCGCCATGCCGCCAGCGCACCCAATACCGCCAGTGACCATACCACAACCGCCCCTGAAGGCAGATCAAACAGCGCCGAAAGCGCCAGACCCACGGCGTAGCCTGTGATTCCCAGACCATACCCCAGCGCCAGACGCGAGGATTCGCGGCCACAGCCGCGCGTCGCCAGCGCCGGGATGATCAGGCTGGCGAACACCAGGTACACGCCAACCAGTTGCACGGAAGCGGTGACAGTAACAGCGAACAGGGCATAAAACCCCAAGTCGCCGAGACGGCGGCGCAGGCCAAACCAGGCGGCCAATACCACGGCATACAGTACCATAACCGGAATGAGATCAGGCAGGGTCACCCATAGAATCTGTCCCACCAGCAGATCCTTGAGGTGTTCACCGCCATGCGGATCATTGCTGATCAACAAAATCCCGCCGCTGGCGGCCAGCACGAACAATACGCCGATGAGCGCCTCCTGCAGCTGTGGCCAGCGTCTTTCACTCCAGGTGAGCAACAGCGCGCCAAGCAACGCTGCGCCCACTGCAACAGCCTGGGTCTGCCAGCCTTGCTCCTCGCCCCAGCCCAAGGCGTGGGCTGCGATGACACCCAGTCCGGCGAGCTGGGCAATGGCAAGATCGATAAAAACAATGCCGCGCGCCAGCACCTGGCTGCCCAGTGGCACATGCGTGGCAAGCACCAGCAGCCCGGCCAGTAGCGCCGGTCCGAGGATGCTCCAATCCAGGCTCGCCAGATTCATTGGCCGCCCCCGGCATCCTGCCTCCCGCGGCACTCCTCCATCCCTGCACATTGCACGGCCTTGAGCAAACGGGCCACCGTATCGTCGAACAACCCGAACAGATCCTTGGCCTGATCTGAACCGCCCACGGTGAAGGGCAGTTCCACCGCTGGGATGCCTGCCCTCTCCGCCAGCCAGCGCGCGGGGCGCGGATCCTGGTAAGCGGCGCGGATCACCATTTTCGCCGGTTTCTGCTTCAATTCCGCCAGCACTTGCGACAAATAGGCGCTGCTTGGCGGTATGCCCGGCTTGGGTTCGAGCGTCACGATCTCCCGCAATCCCAGCCAGTGGCTAAGATAACTCCAGCTCTTGTGCTGCGTAACTATAGGAATACCCTTGAGTGACGCGCCCTGCTGTTCCCAACGCCGTATGGCTTGCGTCCAGCGCTTGGCGAAATCGTCGTGACGCACCTGGTATTGTGCCGCATTCGCGCCATCAACCTGCGCCAGCCGCTTTGCCAACCCTGCTGCAACCAGCGCGATATTGCGCGGATCGAGATGGAGGTGGGGATTACCCATGGCATGGACATCACCCTCCGCCCGATCCAGCCGGCTTGGCACTTCCAGCAGGGTGACAAACGCAGCCGCTTCGAAATAACCCGATCCGCCAGGCTGCACCCGGCTGTTACCTCCCTGCTGGAACAGCAACGGCAACCACCCCTGCTCCAGATCGCCGCCGGTGCATACCACCAGGTCTGCCTTGCGCATCTGGGCAATGAGGCTGGGCCGGGCCTCGACGAGGTGCGGGTCCTGCAAGCCAGTCGTTGCCGTATAAACGCTCACCGCCGGGCCGCCAAGCTCAGTAGCCAGCGCCCCCCACTCCGGTTCGCAGGCAAACACCCGCAACGCCGCCGGCGCAGAAGTACTGAATAGCAGCAACAAAGCCGCTAACAGCTGCAAATATACTTTTTTCATGGCAACCATTTCCAAAAATCTCGTAGGGTGCGTCGCACGCACCCTACTCCTACCCCCTAAAACTTATGTGCGCCGTGCGCCCCCAGACTCATGATGTATTGCAGGTAAATCTCGTTGGCATCCTTGGGCGCGGTCTGATTATGGCTGAACTGCACACGCAAGCGGCTGAACGCGCTGTTGGAGAAGTCGAGCATCACACTGGCGCGCTGCGGCTTGTGGCCTTCAGGGTCGAGAATCGTACCTGCCAGTTCTACAGGCGGCATGGCACCTTTAAGCGCGTCATAGCGCGCGCCCACACGCCAGCGCGGCATGAACTGGTAAACCGCCTGGGCATACCAGCCCGACTGTTTGGCGCCATAACGCACATCTTGCACGGGCGAGCCGAAGGTGTAGGCACCGCTCTCGTCACGCTGGAGATATTCCGCCTGAAACTTGAAATTGGTCACAGCGGGATTACGCAGCGGCGCCCACTTCCAGACAAAATTAGCGACGTTCAGAGGCGCTTTACCGGTAAAGCTGTATTCATTGTGAGCATGGTCCTCGAACATGCGCCCCTGCGCATCGGCCTCCAGCCGGGCCACGCCCGCGCGCCAGCTATGGCTGAGACCAACATCATCACCGAGATTAACGAAGGCGCTACGCGCCCCTATACCTCGCTTCGCCGCACCGGAGGCCGGGAAATTCTCGCCGCGCAACGCCTCGGCGCCAAACTCCACGAACAGCGGGGTAGGCGCAACCCAGCGCAACTGCACACCGTCGTCACCGTAATTCCCCCCAAGCATGGCACGATACGGCAGGGCGATATCGACAAAATCCCAAAAATGCGGATGCTGCTCATTGAGATAACCGATGCCAGACAGGAAACGCCCACCCTTGACGGTCAAACCCTGGGGCAAGCCAAGGGTCTGAAAAAAGGCCTCCTCAACCTGGGCCTTGCCGTCTTCCAGTTTGAGGATCAACGAACCGTAGAATTTATTATCCACATTGCTCGACAAGACCAACTCGCTCCCCTGGAGAGATAAGCCCTCCCTGGTCGCACCGTGGGCGTCACCGGCCGGGGCAAAGCCATGAATGTCTTCCTGATAGCTTTTGGTGAAGCGGCTGTACGTGCCATACAGTATCAGGCTGACTGCGGGATTGAAGGCATTACTGGTGATGATGGGCCGCTGCGTTTGCCAGGGCCGGCGCATCTCACCGCCTGTTCCCGGCTTGGCTTCGGACGAGGTTCCTTGCTGTGTTTCTTCCTGGGCAATAACTGGCTGAGACAGAACAGCCGCCATGCCGATGACGGCAAATTGTTTCTTGATCATTATTTTCTCCACACGATAAGTACACCGCAGCGCAGCGCGCGCACGGCAAAAACACGTGCCAAGCCGTCCTAATGGACGTTGGCGGTTCGGTTGTTTTTCAGGCGTGGAGAGATTGGGGTGGGGCGCGAGCGGAGAAATTGGCGACGAAGCGTTGAATCGGCGTAGCGGCGTTCGTCGGCAAAGCAATATTGCCTGCCACGCGCGACACCACCAGAGGCGTACTCTTGACGACTGGCGTGCTACCCAGATGATGCGCCGTAAGACACATCTCACAGGCTGTGCTGGGCTTGTGAAACTGATGGTTGATCTCGTGCGCGATCAGTCCGAATTGCGCAAACAGCAACGCCAGCACCAGGAATATGGCGCCGTGTTTAGCGAGCAAAATGGAACGCAATCTCAGGATCATTCGGACGGATTAAACCAAGGTGAGATACAACACGCTACAATATAAACACATTTACTGACCATGACAAGCAAACCCATGACAATCGCCGAGGCACTACACCAGGCCACCCTGCACCTTGCCGCCCTGCACGACACGGCCCGGCTTGACGCCGAAACACTGCTCGCTTTCACGCTGGAACGTAACCGTAGCCATCTCCATGCCTGGCCCGACCGGCGACTCCAGCCTGAACAACAGACACGCTTCAATGCCCTCATCGAACGCCGCGCCATGGGCGAGCCTGTCGCCTATCTCACCGGTCACCGTGAATTCTGGTCAATGGAACTGGAAGTCACGCCAGCCACCCTCATCCCCCGCCCCGAAACAGAGCTGCTGGTCGAGCTCGTCCTGCAACGCATCCCGCCCGGTGCCGCAGGGTGCATTGCCGACCTCGGCACCGGCTCAGGCGCCATCGCGTTGGCCATCGCCAGCGAACGCCCCACCTGCCGGATCATCGCCACCGACCGTTCCGCAGCGGCCCTGGAGGTGGCGCGCCGCAATGCCGCGGCATTGGCCATCAAAAACATCGAATTCCGCGAAGGTGACTGGCTGGCCCCGCTTGCTGGAGCAGCCTTTCACCTGATTGTTTCCAACCCGCCCTATGTCAGCAGTCATGATCCCCGCTTGAACAGCACCGAGATACGCTTTGAACCCTTGAGTGCACTGGCATCAGGCCCAGACGGACTGGACGATATCCGCCTTATCGCTGGCCGGGCGCGGCAGCACATACTGCCCGGCGGCTGGTTGCTGCTGGAACATGGGTATGACCAGGGTGAGGTGGCATCACAAATATTGACCGGACTCGGCTACCAGCAGGTAAGCAATCATCAGGACATGGCGGGAGTAAACCGGGCGGTCAGCGGGCAGTGGCACGGCTCGCGGCAGGAAAGTAAGGTGGGTTAGCGTTTTTTGCGTAACCCACCAAGCGTTGCTAAAGCTCTGCGGCGTGGGCAGCCAGGTACTCGGCAACCCCTGCCGTGCTCGCCTTCATGCCGGGCTTGCCTTTCTGCCAGCCAGCCGGGCACACTTCCCCATGCTGCTCGAAGAATTGCAGGGCATCCACCATACGGATGGCCTCGTCCACGTTCCGCCCCAGCGGCAGGTCGTTGACTACCTGATGACGCACAACGCCGTCACGGTCGATCAGGAATGTACCGCGCAGCGCTACGGCGTCGTTGATCAGCACATCGTAATCACGGGCGATGGACTTGGTAAGATCCGCCACCATCGGAAACTTCACTTGCCCCAAACCGCCATTGTTGACGGGCGTGTTTTTCCATGCCAGATGGCTGAACTGGGAATCCACGCTGACTGCAATGACCTCGGTATTGCGCTCCTTGAAATCCTGGTAACGGTGGTCAAACGCCAGGATCTCCGAGGGGCATACAAAAGTAAAATCCAGAGGATAGAAAAAAACTACGGCGTATTTGTCCTTGCAGTGCGAAAGCAGGTTGAAGCTTTCATTGATCTCATTGTTGCCCATCACTGCAGTCGCAGTGAAATCCGGCGCGGGTTTGCCAACTAAAACAGCCATTTTGTGCCTCCTTCGTTTGAATACGTCTAAAAAATAGAATAAGTCCAATTGTGGTCGAAGTGTATCAAATATTCAAGAAAGAATAGCTATCATTTTTTCTCAGCCACCAGCCGCGCAAACTGGCCTTCTTTGAGCGGCGTATTGTCCAGCACCGCAAAACCGCTGCATTCCAGCAGATAAACCAGGTCATCGCGGGAAAAGCGGTTGTGTTCGATGAAGTGGGTAAAGATATCCTCCAGCTCATCCAGCGGCGTGGTGGGATCGAACACCTTCTGCTCCGATGTCTCGTTGCGGACGTATAAATCCAGCGGCGCGCGCACCCAATCAAGCACATAGAAACGGCCACCCTGCTTGAGGCAGCGCCGCACCTCGCGCAGCACGCGCACCGGCTGGTTGAGCTCGTGCAACACCACTGAAGCGATGGCGGCATCTACGGAGTTGTCCGCCAAGGGCAAATGTGGATCATGCAGATCGGCGGGGATCACCTCACACCCCGGCGGCAACTCCCCCATCGCCTCCAGCATATAGGGCGCACACTCCACGCCGATGGCATGTGCTCCCGGATAGCGCTCTGCAAGTGCCCTCAGGAACAGTCCCGGCCCACTGCCAAGATCGAGCACCACGGGTGGCGTAGACAGCACCGGCTCAATCCATTCCCCCCACGCCACCCAGAATTCTTCATTGAAACGGCCCGCGAAGGTATCCTTCATCAACTGGACAAAATTTTCTCCGTGGCGGTGATGTTTGGCAAGCATGGCCTGAGTACGTTCCAGCATTTCTGACATGGTATATTTCTCTCGACTAAATGCTGTTTTTTTTCAAAACGTCAATAATTATGTAAGATGCACCCTACTATTTCACAATGTTCTCTTGAACACGGCTTTTCTGAAGAATAACCGTTGCAATTGATGAAATCAAAATGCCCGGAACAACAGCCATAGGAATTGATGCCCCATCAATCAAAAACAATAGCACGGCCACCAATGCCGGATTCAAGTAAATATAGGCATTTACCCGAGCAGGACCAAGAACTATAGTGGTTTTTTGATAGATGTAAACTGTCGCGAGTGTTGCACCTATAACAAGATAAGCCATGTAATAAATTGACTGTCCTTGCAACAAATCCCATTGAAGTGTCTGGCTTGAAAAAAACAATGCAAGCGCCATCCAGAGTGAACCACCTACGAGAATACAAAAAACCAGCACGACCATTTCATCATTCCGATACAAGAATTTCATGGAAATGGAGTAACAACACATGAAAAACACACCTGCCATGAATATCAAGTCGCCTTTATTCAGTGAGAATGATAAAAGCAAGTCGAGCTGACCACTGAAAATCACCCATGAAGTCCCTGCTACCCCCAGAAGATAGACAACGACATGTTTGACAGTAATTCTTTCCCTGAAGGCAATCATACATAGAAGAGCTGTGATAAACGGCACTAATGTATACAATGTTCCTGTATTTAACGCTGTCGTTATATTCAAAGACTCAAAAAAACAGATGAAAAATATAGAAAAAAACAGACTTATGATCATGGCTCTTGGCAATGTCGGCAATATGCTTCTCCTCCATCGCGGATTAGAAAATATAATGGGAAGCAATATTAACGCAGCACCCATGAAACGAAGCAATGTTAGAGAAAATGGATTGATAATACCGGCGAGCTTTTCTGAAGCCAAAAATGATCCCGCCACAAGAATTGTTGCGAGCATGACCAACAGATGGGACTTCACATTTAAAATTTTCAACATCAAGCCTTTTATGGAAGGGCGGCGACTTCTCTTTGAGGCTTAACTATCTTTTGTGGTTGGCAGTTATTCAACTTCGAAGCCAGTGATTAACGCGCCCATCGGGCAAGTTGCGCGCCCAGCCGGTGACGCCCAACGCCAAGGCATGCTTGCGCACAGCAGCGCGGAAGGCGACGCCCTGCACCCGCCCCGATACCAGGCAATTCAAACAGACCGCCATACAGAAAAGCCCATCCAAAACCAAGTCACGTTATAATCCGCAAAAAGCTCTGCGCCCCCTGTTACAAACAGCATAATCAAGGAAAACCCATGACTAACGATACCACCTACCGCCTCGAAAAAGACAGCCTGGGTGAACTGGCCGTACCCGCCGATGCCTGGTACGGCATCCAGACGGCCCGTGCCGTTGCTAATTTCCCCATCAGCGGGCGCGGGCCGGACCGCGACTTCGTTGCCGCCCATGTGCGCATCAAGCGCGCCGCCGCCGCCGCCAACCAGCAGGTGGGATGGCTGGACGATACCCTGGCCTCTGCCATCATCACGGCATGCGACAAGATCCTTGGCGGCGAATACCTTGAGCAGTTCGTGGTGGATCGTTTTCAGGCCGGTGCGGGCACCAGCCATAACATGAACAGCAACGAGGTTATCGCCAATCTTGCCAATGTGGCGCTGGGCGGCGTGCGCGGCACATACAAACCCGTCAACCCCAACGATCATGTCAACATGGGCCAAAGCACCAACGACACCATTCCCACCGCCATCCGCCTCGCCGCGCTGACCAAGCTGCCGCGCCTGATCAAAGCCGTGCGCATGATGGCGGACGAGTACGCGCGCATCGGTGCCAACGAGGCCGACACAGTCAAGAGCGGACGCACCCATCTGCAGGACGCCGTACCCACTACCGTGGGGCGTGAATTCAATGCCTATGCGTGGACGTTGCGCCGCTGCTGCCAGCGCCTGGAGCAGGCGCGTCAACCTTTGTGCGAAACCGGGCTGGGCGGCAGCGCGGTGGGAACGGGCCTTAACACCGCGCCAGGCTACGCTGTCAACGTGGCGGCGGAGCTTGCGCGCTTGACAGGCGAGCCGATCCGCGCGGCGGACGACCTGGTGGCACAGATGCAATCCATGCACGACCTGCAAGCCCTGTCATCGGCGATCCGCGACCTCACACTGGAGCTGATCCGCATCGCCAACGACATGCGTCTACTGGCCTCCGGCCCGCGCACCGGCCTGGGCGAAATCCTGCTGCCACCGGTACAGCCCGGCTCCAGCATCATGCCGGGCAAGGTTAATCCAGTAATGTTCGAAATGCTCAATCAGGTGTGCTATCAGGTGCTGGGCCAGGATGCCGCTATCGCCGCCCTGACGCAGGCCGGGCAGTTGGAGCTGAATGTGATGATGCCGGCGCTGGGCTCGGCGCTGTTCGACGCCATGGATTGGCTGACCAACGCTGTCAACGCAACCACTGAATTCAATCTCAAGGGCCTGCGCGTGGACCGCGAACGCTGCAAGGAATTCCTGCACAACAGCGTTGGCCTGGCCACTCTGCTCAACACCCGTATCGGCTACGCCGCCGCCGCCGAGGTCGCCAAGGCCTCGGAAAAGACTGGCTGTCCAGTGCGCGACATCGTGTCCGAACAGAATCTTATGACAGCAGAAGAATTCGATGCGCTGGTGCTAAAGGCGGCGCGGGAAGGAAAGATAGAATAACGCCAGCTGATGATCCTAAAAACGGCGGTTGGAACCGTAGCGAGGATGACTAAGGTGCTGAAGATGGGGCGAGAAAATCGCAAAATATTCCGCAGCCGTAGCTCACCGCTACGGTGAGGATAGATTTTGCGATTTTCTCGCGCAGATTCTGTGCATTAGGCATTCGCAGTAGGTTCCAACCGCCGTTTTTAGGATGATGGAAACCACAGACGACTTCATCCCTCTGCTCGTCTGTGGCTATTTGGGAGAGGGAGAAGCCTCACGGCTCCCCCCTCCCACACCACCGTACGGACGGATCACATATACGGCGGTTCGGCAGATTAAGTTGTCACATATAGTGTAGTGGCATAGTTAATTTGGCCACCTGATTATGGGTGATAACATCACCCTCAATATAAAACAGGTGACGAAATGGCAAAAAGCAGACGGACAT
>LNEJ01000051.1 GCA_001464965.1 Gammaproteobacteria bacterium Ga0074134 | reverse complement strand
GAGAGAAGTTTGGTGATTCCAAATGAACGACGAGCAACGCCGCCTGGCATGTTTTGGAGCGCAACCCGGAGGGACGGGGCCGGTTTTGCGCAGTGCGGCGTCACGCTTCGCCCATGTGCAACAAGCACACTACGCTCAGCGTTCCTTGCCCTGCGCAAAACCGGCCTCCGTCGCAGGGATGATTTATTCACAGACAGGCTCTTAATTTTGCGGCATCTTGCAATAGCCGTCACCCTTTCAGAATGTGCAGCAACTCCTCCAGCTCATGCTGCATTTGCTGGACAATCTGCTGGCTATGGGTAACATCGCTCTTCGCGCCGTCCCCAGACAAGCGTTGACGCGCGCCGCCGATCGTGAAGCCGTGCTCATAGAGCAGGCTGCGGATCTGGCGCACTATGATTACGTCCTGCCGCTGATAATAACGCCGGTTACCGCGCCGTTTGAGAGGCTTGAGCTGGGGGAACTCCTGCTCCCAGTAGCGCAACACATGCGGCTTGACATCGCACAGGTCACTGACCTCACCGATGGTGAAGTAACGCTTGCCGGGAATGACCGGCAGTCCGTTATGGCTGCTGGCTTCCAGCATACGCCTCTACCCGCGCTTTTAATTTCTGGCCAGGATGAAAAGTGACGACACGGCGCGACGTAATTGGAATCTCCTCGCCTGTCTTGGGGTTGCGTCCAGGGCGCTGCCGCTTATCGCGCAGATTGAAATTACCGAAACCGGAAAGCTTGACCTGCACCCCTTTGGTCAGCGCGTCGCGAATCTCCTCGAAAAACATCTCCACCAGCTCCTTGGCTTCACGCTTGTTCAACCCAAGGTCTTCGAACAATTTTTCGGCCAATTCCGCCTTTGTCAACGCCATGATTCTAGTCTCTCAATTTAGCGCCAAGGTCCAACCCAAGCTTGTTTAACACTTTTTCCATGAGGCTGTTAACATCCTCATCCATAAGAGTGCGCGAAGAATCCTGCCACGTCAAGCCCAAAGCAAGGCTTTTTCTTCCAGGATCAATGCCTTTTCCGCGATACACATCAAACAACTGCAGGTTTCGCAACAGCTCGCCAGCCACGCTGGCAACACAATCATACACGGCCTGCGACGAAGCAGCCTCATCTACAACGATAGCTATGTCACGGCGGATTGCAGGGTATTTGGATATTTCATGAAAGCGCGGCAGTCTTGCCTGCCCGATGCCCGGCAAGCGCAACTCAAACAGCAATGCCCGCCCCGTCAACCCCAGTTCACGCTCCACGGCAGGGTGAGCAGCGCCCATCCAGCCCACCCACTCACCGTCGCGCCGGGTAATGGCGGCGGATTGACCCGGATGTAGCGCCGGATGTTGCTTTGGAGTGAAAATAAACTCCTCTGAACGCGCCGTCAATCCCAGCAAGGCTTCGACATCAGCCTTGAGATCATAAAAGTCAGCAAACCGCGTCTGCTCGCCCCATTGTTCCGGACCAAGGTTGCCGGCAACAATCCCTGCAATCATTTTTTCTTCTTTAATTTTATTCTCTTGCGGCAAGAATCTCACGCCCGTCTCAAATAGCCTGATCCGTCCCTGTTGACGATTTTGGTTATATATCAACGCCTGCATCAGGCCCGGCCAGAGACTGGTGCGCATCACTGCCATATCCGCCGAGATCGGGTTGGCCAACGCCAAGGGAGTGGTTTGCGGATCCAGCACGCGCTGCAAAGCAGGATCGACAAAACTATAGGTAATCGCCTCCTGATAGCCCCGATCTATCAATACTTGGCGCATCCGCCCCGCATCAATACGTGATTCCGGTTGTGAATGAAGGGTCAACGGCCCCTCGGGCCGGGCGCTGGGGAGTTCGGTGTAGCCGTAAATCCGCCCGGCTTCTTCAATGAGATCGGCCTCGATGGCAATATCAAAGCGGAAACTCGGGGGGATAACCCGCCAGTCCTCCCCCTCTTGAGCCACGCCCATCCCAAGCCGTGCCAGACTGTCCTCGACCTGATCGCCAGGAATAGCCACACCCAGCAAACGGCGCATGCGTGCGGCGCGCAGCATGATGGATTTGCGCTCAGGCAGATATTCCTGGGCCACGGCCTCGACCACCGGCCCCGCTTGCCCCCCCACAATCGCCAGCAGCAAGGCTGTGGCACGCTCCATGGCGCGTCGCGGCAGGCTTGGATCAACCCCACGCTCGAAGCGATGCGATGAGTCTGTATGCAGTCCGTAACGGCGCGCATGGCCACTCACCGCCGCCGGGGAAAAGAAGGCGCTTTCCAGAAACAGTGTATCCGTTGTGTCACTGATTGCCGCGTCCATTCCGCCCATGATCCCGGCGATAGCTTGCGGCTGGCGCTGATCGCATATCAGCAAAGTACCCGCTTCGAGGGTAACCTGCTGTCCATCCAGCAGCGTAATAGCCTCCCCGGCGAGCGCGTGACGCACATGGATGCCGCCGCTCAGTTTCGCCAGATCAAAGGCGTGCATCGGCTGGCCCATTTCCAGCATAACGTAATTGGTAACATCCACCACCGGGCTGATGCTGCGCACACCGCTGCGGCGCAGACGTTCGCGCATCCACAGCGGCGTCTCGGCGCCCGGGTTGACGCCCTTGATGACACGCCCCACATAACGCGGACACGCCGCGGGGGCAGCAACCTCAATCGGCAACACATCGGTTACGGCAGCCGGCGCTTCCGCAATATCCGGCGCCGTGACAGCACAGCGATTCAATACCGCCACCTCGCGTGCAATCCCGGTGATGCTCAGGCAATCACCGCGATTCGGCGTTACCCCCAGCTCAATGCTGACATCGTCAAGCTGAAGATAGACGCGCACATCCGTGCCGGGTGTGGCATCGGCTGGCAACACCATCAAGCCATTGGAACTCTCCGCCAGACCCAGCTCCTTGGCGGAGCACAACATACCGGAGGATTCGACACCACGCAGTTTCGCGCGCTTGATCTCCAACCCGCCGGGAAGCTGCGCTCCTACCAGCGCGGCGGGCACACGTAACCCCGTACGCACATTGGCCGCACCGCACACGATCTGCAAGGGCTGCGCCTCACCAATATTCACCTGACACACCTTGAGACGCTCGGCATCCGGATGTTGCACAACCTCCAGCACCTCGCCTACCACTACCTTTGCAAAGACAGGCGCGACAGGCTCAATGGCATCGACCTCCAGGCCAGCCATGGTCAATTGCGCGGATAATTGTTCGGTGCTGATAGCGGGATTCACCCACTCCCGCAACCAGTGTTCGCTGAATTTCATGGTGCTTTACCGTATCGTTAACCAAACTGCCGCAAAAAGCGCAGGTCGTTTTCAAAAAACAGGCGCAGGTCGTTGACGCCATAGCGCAGCATGGCGAGGCGCTCTACCCCCATGCCGAAGGCAAAGCCGGTGTACTGCTCATTGTCGATGCCGACGTTGGCAAACACCTGGGGATGGATCATGCCGCACCCCAGCACTTCCAGCCAGCCGGTATGCTTGCACACCCGGCAGCCGCTGCCGCCGCACATCACACACTGGATGTCCACCTCTGCCGAAGGCTCGGTAAAGGGAAAGTAGGACGGACGGAAACGCGTCTTGAGATCCTGTTCGAAAAAGCCACCCAGGAAATCGTTGAGCATCCCTTTCAGATCGGCGAAGCTCACATTTTCGCCGATCATAAAGCCTTCCACCTGATGAAACATCGGGGTATGCGTCAGATCGGAATCACAGCGATAGACCCGTCCGGGCGCAATCACCCGCAACGGCGGCGGACGATGCTGCATTACATGGATCTGCACCGGCGAGGTATGGGTCCGTAACAGGGTGTCGGCGTCGAAATAAAACGTGTCGTGCATTGCACGCGCCGGATGATGCGCCGGGATGTTCAGCGCCTCGAAATTGTAGTAATTGCTCTCCGCCTCTGGCCCTTCGGCCACTTCGAAACCCACCTGGGCAAACAACTGCTCGATGCGCTCCAGCGTGCGCGTTATCGGATGCAAGCCACCTGAAACCTGGCCCCTGCCGGGCAAAGTTACATCCAGCGTTTCAGCCGCCAGCTTGGCCGCAATCGCCGCACTTTCGATAACAGCGTGCCGCGCCTCAATACTGGCCGTCACTGCCTCCTTGGCTG
Source organism: Gammaproteobacteria bacterium Ga0074134 (assembly GCA_001464965.1). Classification (GTDB taxonomy): domain Bacteria; phylum Pseudomonadota; class Gammaproteobacteria; family Ga007554; genus LNEJ01. Next base: position 3,873 of record LNEJ01000051.1, on the reverse strand, counting down.
CATTGACAGCCTGACCCGCCTTGGGCCTTTCTTCCGGCGAGAGATTGCCTAAACTCTTGAGGTATTCTGTAAGCAGGCCCTTTTTACCGAGATAACGTACCCGCACCTGGTCAAGATCAGGCAGACTCTGTGCCTGCGTGATCTCTTTTTCAGCCTGCTGTACAAGCTCTGTCAGCTCTTGCACTCAAATATCCCCGCATGATGAAGTGGCCAGTCAACCGGTGCGGATGGCGCACCCCATGATTACAGACCGTTATAACAAAACAGGGGAAAGGTTTTGGCCTTTCCCCTGTCTTTATCGCTTACACCGCCACCGGTAATGGCGGATGATCACATCAATGTTTTCAGCTCGACAGGCCAGCCTTGGCCTTTTCCACCAACACGGCGAATGCAGCCTTGTCATAGACCGCGATATCCGCCAAAACCTTACGGTCGATTGCCACGGCGGCCTTGTTCAGGCCGTTGATCATGCGGCTGTAGGACAGACCACATTCACGCGCGGCGGCGTTGATGCGGGTGATCCACAAGGCGCGGAATTGGCGCTTCTTCTGGCGGCGGTCACGGTAGGCATACTGGCCGGCCTTGATGACGCTCTGGGTCGCTACGCGGAAGACGCTGTTGCGTCTGCCACGATGGCCCTTGGCCTGATCGATAATTTTTTTGTGTCTGGCGCGCGCGGTGACGCCACGTTTTACTCTTGGCATAGCTTAGTTCCTCGTTCCTTAACTGTTGGGCAGCAGGCGGTTAAGTCCTGCCACATCGGAGTGGTCCAGCATCGAGTTATGACGCAAGTGCCGCTTCCGCTTTGAACTCTTTTTAGTGAGGATGTGGTTACGGAACGATTGTTTGTGTTTAAAGCCGCCAGAGGCCGTGCGTTTGAAACGCTTGGCCGCGCCGCTATTGGTTTTCAACTTGGGCATTAAAGTAACTCCGCATTCATTAAGATCAAATGTTTATTTTGCAGGAGCGGTCAGGAGCCTGAAGGGCCTCATCACCACGCCTACTTCTTGGGGGAAAGAACCATCACCATCTGGCGGCCTTCCATTTTCGGGTGCTGTTCAACAACACCGTATTCCGCCAGATCGGTCTCAAGACGTTTTACGATCTTGAATCCGAGTTCCTGGTGCACCAGCTCACGGCCACGGAACCTAATGGTTACCTTGGCCTTATCCCCTTCACTCAGGAAACGTATCAGGTTGCGTAGTTTTACCTGATAATCCCCTTCCTCCGTCCCTGGCCGAAACTTCACTTCCTTAACCTGGATTTGCTTCTGTTTCTTTTTGGCCGCATGGCGCTTCTTGCTTTCTTCAAACAGGAATTTGCCATAATCCATGATGCGGCACACGGGTGGCGTCGCGTTCGGGACAATCTCCACGAGATCCAGCTCGGCCTCGATAGCCATTTGCAGCGCCTCTCGCGAGGTAACCACACCTACCATCTCTCCATCGACTCCGATCAGGCGGACCTGCGGGGACCTTATCTCATCATTGAGGCGAACCTCTTTGTCAGCGGCGATACTCTAACCCTCCGAAACAGTAAGAAGCCAAACAAGAATAACTTGAACGATTGGCCGCTCGCAGGCGAGATGCCAGGCTAGGCGTCGAACGCGCCGCGTAGTTGAACTACGCAAGCGTTTGACAACGACGCATGGCGCTCGTATGCAAGATGGACAATGTTCAAGTTGTTCTTGCTTGGCGATTAAGGCCGCGGCTCGCGATATCGGCATTGAGACGATCCAGGAAGGCATCAAGCGGCATGCTACCCAGATCTTCTCCGCCACGCGCACGCACGGCCAGCAAACGTTCATTCACTTCGCGATCTCCTACAACGAGGAGGTACGGCACACGCTGTAACGTGTGCTCGCGAATTTTAAAGCCGATCTTCTCATTTCTCAAGTCTGATTTGACCCTGAAACCCTGTTTTCTCAGTAATTCTTCAACTTCCTGAGCATATCCGGCCTGTTTATCGGTAATATTCATCACCACCGCCTGGACGGGCGCCAGCCAGGCCGGGAAAAATCCGGCATGGTGCTCGATCAAAATGCCGATAAAACGCTCCAGCGAACCCAGTATGGCGCGATGCAGCATGACAGGCACTTTCCGCGAGCTGTCTTCGGAGATATAGGATGCGTCAAGCCGCTCCGGCAAGGAAAAATCAAGCTGCACCGTACCACACTGCCAGACGCGCCCAATGGAATCCTTGAGCGAAAATTCGATCTTCGGGCCATAGAAGGCGCCCTCGCCCGGCTGCAAATCCCACGACAGGCCTTTGCTGTTGAGTGCCTGCTCCAGCGCATGCTCCGCCCTGTCCCACGCCTCATCCAAGCCTACACGCTTTTCGGGGCGGGTGGAGAGCTTGACTAAAATCTCGTCAAAACCAAAGTCCGCATACACCTTGCGCACCAGATCAATGAACACGGAGACCTCATCCTGCACCTGCTCCTCGGTGCAGAAGATATGTGCATCATCCTGCGTGAAGCCGCGCACCCGCATGATGCCGTGCAGCGCGCCGGAGGGTTCGTTGCGGTGGCAGGAGCCAAACTCGGCCAGGCGCAGCGGCAGATCACGGTAGCTCTTCAAGCCCTGATTGAATACCTGGATGTGCCCAGGGCAATTCATCGGCTTGACGGCAAAATCGCGCGACTCGGAGTGGGTGGTGAACATGTTCTCGCGGTAATTTTCCCAGTGCCCGGACTTTTCCCACATCATCCGGTCCATCACCTGCGGGGTGCGGATTTCCTGATAGCCGTTGTCGCGGAATACCTGGCGCATATACTGTTCCACGACCTGCCAGATACCCCACCCCTTGGGATGCCAGAACACCATGCCCGGCGCCTCCTCCTGAAGGTGGAACAGATCCTGGGCCTTGCCTATCTTGCGGTGATCGCGCTTCTCGGCCTCTTCCAGACGGTGCAGATAGGCATCGAGCGCCTTCTTGTCGGCCCAGGCGGTGCCGTAGATGCGCTGCAACATCGCATTTTTCGAATCACCGCGCCAATAGGCGCCAGCCACCTTCATCAGCTTAAAGGCCTTGATCTTCCCTGTCGAAGGCACATGCGGGCCACGGCACAGATCGGTAAAGCCGCCCTGGCTATAGAGGGACAACACCTCGTGCGCCGGGATATCTTCAATGATCTTGGCCTTGTATTCCTCACCCATGTTGCGGAAAAAGACCACGGCTTCATCGCGCGGCATCACCGAGCGGGAGACTGGCAGATCCTGGGCGGACAATTCCAGCATCTTGTCTTCGATGGCCTGGAGATCTTCCAGGGTAAAAGGACGCTGATAGGCGAAATCGTAGTAAAAGCCGTCTTCGATAACCGGGCCGATAGTCACCTGGGCCTCGGGAAACAGCGCCTTTACGGCCTGCGCCAGCAAATGGGCGCAGGAATGGCGGATAACCTCCAGGCCCTCGGGGCTTTTGTCGGTCACAATCGCCAGGCGGGCGTCTTGCTCGATGACAAACGAGACATCGACCAGCCTGTCATCAACCTTGCCCGCCAGGGCCGCCTTGGCCAAACCGGCGCCAATGCTCGCGGCAACCTGTTGTACGGTCACGGGATGATCGAAACTGCGCTGACTACCGTCGGGAAGGGTTATGATAGGCATGATTACAAACGTGGGGCCAGCAATTCTGGTAGGCGCGATTGGACTCGAACCAACGACCCCCACCATGTCAAGGTGGTGCTCTAACCAACTGAGCTACGCGCCTACTTATTCAAGAGGCGAAAAAATAACATAACCACGGGGACAATTACAAGCCATATCTCACATTCCGAATTGCCTCAAGATAAAAGTTACCCAAGGTAGTCAGGAAAAGGGATCGTTGCCTCAAGTTAAAGGTTACCGAAACAACAAGGGTAATCTGACATGG
>LNEJ01000050.1 GCA_001464965.1 Gammaproteobacteria bacterium Ga0074134 | reverse complement strand
AATGTCCGTCTGCTTTTTGCCATTTCGTCACCTGTTTTATATTGAGGGTGATGTTATCACCCATAATCAGGTGGCCAAATTAACTATGCCACTACAGTAACACGCGATATGCGCCTGAATATTTTCGTGTTTTTTCGTGAATAACCGAGTTTTTAAGTTCATGCTAAACCACCTTTTAACTCGCCATATAACTCACGGCTGCGCAACGGTTTGGGCCCCAAATGAACCGCCAATGCCTCCCGCAACAAACGTTTGGTCTCACGCAAAACCATCGCATCACCTAGATCATTTTGCGCCAGGGCAATCAAGCTTCTCCCATGAATCGATATACCCACACCCTTTTCCATTTCTGGCCCGGCAAGCTGTATCGGTCCTTTCTCCAAATGATAACGGTATTTTCCGTCCGCTTCGATGGCAGCACCTGTCACCACATCATGATCCAGCACCAACCCGTAACCGATCTCTTGAAGCAGGTGTTTTTCGAAATTGCGTAACGTCCGTTGCAGCTGCACGGTGCCATCAGGCGGATTGCCTCCCACCTGCGCGGCCAGGCCACACAACGCGGCGTCATACATGCGAAACAAGGCCGGGTGCGGATCATGACGATGCAGCAGGCGCAGCAGCAACTCATTGAGATAAAAACCGCTCAGCAGCGCGGGGCCGCTCAATACCCGCGCCAATCCATGCTCTTCAGCCGCGGCCAGCGTGACGAGATCACCCTTGCCAACCCATGAAATCAGCAGCGGATGAAACAGTTGCAGCAGCCCCCGCATGCGCGATTTAGCCGCCCGCGCGCCGCGCGCCACCAGCCCAATCCTGCCAAACTCGGGCGTGAACACCTCGATCAGCAGGCTGGTGTCGCGATAAGGTTTGCTATGCAGCACATAGGCTGGTTGCAGGACTGTTTGGGCAAAGGATGTCATAAGAACCTGTGCCACGGAGGGTGTAAAAAATAGTGCTTATAAATTTTCACCATAACCCAGGCTGCGCAACGCCCGCTCATCCTCGGACCATCCTTCCTTGATTTTGACCCACAGACGCAGGAAAACCTTGCACCCGAAGATTTTCTCCATGTCTTGCCGGGCCTGCGTGCCTATCTCTTTCAGCACGGCGCCATCTTTGCCTATGACTATGGCCTTTTGTCCGGGACGCTCTACCCAAATGAGCGCATTGATATGCGCGACCTCATTCTGCATGGAAAATTTTTCGATTTCCACGGCCGCCGCATGAGGCAACTCCTGGCCCAAGCGGCGCATCAACTTTTCCCGGATCAACTCAGCGGCAAGAAAACGTTCGCTACGGTCGGTAACCTGGTCTTCTGGATAGAGCAGCGGCGCGATGGGTAGCAGAGCGATGATTTCTTTTTCCAGGGTTTCGATATTTTTGCCGGATTTCGCGGACACCGGGATGATATGCGCAAACTCCCGAATCTCCGCCAATTTCTGAAAATGTGGCAGTAGCGCCCCTTTATCCGTCACCTTATCCAGCTTGTTGACCACCAGAACAACCGGCACGGATACTGTTTTCAGGCGCTCAAGAATATCCTGATCCTCATCAGCCCAGCGCAGGCCTTCGACGACCAGGATGATCACATCAACATCCTGGATTGTCGCACCGGCAACACGGTTCATGTAGCGGTTCATAGGGCGCCCTGCCGCTCGATGCAGGCCTGGCGTATCCACATAAACGACTTGCGCATCCTGGGTTGTCTTGATGCCGAGAATGCGATGCCGGGTAGTCTGGGGACGGTTCGAAGTGATGCTGATCTTCTGGCCGAGAATACGGTTAAGCAGGGTGGATTTGCCGACGTTAGGACGGCCTATGATCGCGACATGGCCGCAACGGATTGCGGGCGCGTTGCCTGAAGTTTGATCCATCACTCGAAACCCAAAAATTGCAGCGCCTGTTGCGCCGCGTTCTGCTCCGCAAGGCGACGGCTCACACCACGCCCCTGGCATGGAGAAATGCCGTCCACAATACACTCGACCTTGAACATCTGTTTGTGCGCCTCACCTTCAACGGAGAGTACGTTATAAAATGGCAATGGCCTCTTTTGCGCCTGGAGATATTCCTGCAAACGGGTTTTCGGGTCCTTGGGATGGGTTTCCGGAGAGATGACGGCAAGGCGCTCCTTATAGATAGCAAGCACCAGTGTGCGGCAGGCATCAAATCCGCCATCCAGATAAACCGCGCCAATCACGGATTCCAGTGTGCCCGCAAGAATGGATTCGCGGCGAAAACCGCCGCTTTTCAACTCGCCCGGCCCAAGCCTGAGAAAGTTGCCAAGATCGAATGCCGACGCGAGTATCGCAAGTGTGCTGCCTCTCACCAGATTGGCTCTAGCACGGCTCAGTTCACCTTCGCTTGCGCCGGGAAAACGCTGGTACAACTCGTCGGCGATCAGGAAATTCAATACCGCATCACCAAGAAACTCAAGCCGCTCATTATTGTTACTGCCCGCACTGCGATGCGTGAGCGCGCACTCCAACAAATCGGGACGCAAAAAATGGTAGCCCAGCTTACGGCTCAGGCTATCCAGGGAAGCATGAACAGCGCCGGCCGCAAAACCATACCCTTGATCGCTCAATGTGCGGCCACCTCAACCTTGTTATCCTTGAAATTGGCGACAAGATCAATATTGGCAAGCATCGGCACGCGCGCTTCATAGCTGATCGCAATGGAAACTTTTCCAGCTTCCTTGGAAATCTCGAGATTATCCTTGGTGACATGAGTCACATCATTAATATCCAATCTCTTCATGATCATGTCTTCGATTTCCGCCGCACTTTTGCTTGCAATACCCTGCTCCTGGGCAAGGGACTTCAATACGGAGGAAACCTCGAAATGCTCCAGGTACAAAGGCGCCAATTTCAGGGCAATAGCGGCAAAAAAGGCGATTATGCCCAGCAACATCACAAAGCCTATCGCCGTCATTCCATGCTGCTTCTTTTTGCTTATTATCATCACATGCTCCAGCTTGCTTGTTAAGGAAGCTCTGAATAATTCCATCCTGGAATTCTCAGAGCACGAAAAGCAAAAAATGTGATTTTTGCTTTTCTTCATTTTTCACTCACTTGGCGTGATTGAAAAATGTCGGCACATCCGTGTGCCGGGGAACCTCTGAATAAATCAGAGGTTCCTTAGCCTCATTCAACTTTCCCGCCAATCCGGCTCCAGGCTATACCACCGTTCGCCGAATCCCAGTTCATCCATATCATGAAGGCCTTGCCGACCAGATTTTCTTCCGGCACAAAACCCCAGAAACGGCTGTCATTACTGTTGTCCCTGTTGTCACCCATCACGAAATAATGCCCCGCGGGGACTTCGATATCGCCCTCCATCGAAGGCTGGTTGGGAACGGTGAGAATATCATGCTTCACAGTGCCCAACTGTTCCACGCGCAAATTGGCGCCCGACATGGACAGGCCAGAACCCACGCCGGTATATGTCCCCGTGAGGGTCTGCTCGACAGGCTGGCCATTAATATAGAGCTTCTTCTGGTAATAACCTATCTTGTCACCCGGCACCCCGATCACACGCTTGATGTAATCCACGGCGGGGTCCTTGGGATAACGGAATACCACGACATCACCGCGTTGCGGCTCTCCGATCCCTACAACTTTTTTGTTAAGCACCGGCAACCGGATACCATAGGCGTACTTGTTCACCAGAATAAAATCGCCCACCAGCAGGGTCGGCATCATGGACCCCGATGGAATACGGAAGGGCTCCACAAGAAACGAGCGCAGCAGCAGCACAATCAGGATGATCGGAAAGAAGGAGCGCGCGTATTCCACCAACACCGGCTCTTTGGCGATACCCTTAATCGCATCCTTTTTTAATCTGCCTTCCGACGCGTTAATAACTTCGTCGAGATAGGCTGGCTCAGTGGCAAGGCGCTTCAGGGTGGCATCATCCATTGCAGCGCCAGTGGATGCCATATATTGCGCCAGCGCCCGCCGCCGCTTGGGCGCCCCCGTGGCGGCATCCACCGCCCAAATCGCGCCGGTCACAAATACCGCCAACGTCATAATGGCTGGAAAATCGAAGTTCATTTACCCTTACCTGTCTGCAACACGGCCAAAAATGCCTCCTGCGGAATCTCCACGGAACCCAGCTGCTTCATCCGTTTTTTGCCTTCCTTTTGCTTTTCCAATAACTTCTTTTTACGTGACGTATCGCCGCCATAGCACTTGGCTATGACGTTCTTGCGCATCGCCTTGACGGTCTGGCGCGCGATGACATGCGCGCCTATCGCCGCCTGGATGGCGACCTCGAACATCTGGCGCGGAATCACGTCCTTCATTTTCTCCACCAGCTCCCGGCCACGATACTGGCTTTGCTCACGGTGCACGATGATCGACAAGGCATCCACTTTTTCGCCATTGATCAGCACGTCCAGCTTCACCAGGTCAGCAGTCTGATAGCGCGCGAAAGCATAATCCAGTGAGGCATAGCCGCGGCTCACTGATTTGAGGCGGTCGAAAAAGTCCATGACCACTTCGTTCATTGGCAGCTCATATGAGAGCACTGCCTGATTGCCAAGATACTGCAGGCTCTTTTGCGCGCCACGCTTCTCGACACACAGTGTAATCACCGCGCCGAGGTATTGCTGCGGGACCAGTATGTTCGCCAGAATGATCGGCTCGCGCGTTTCGGCGATCTGCCCGATATCCGGCAGCTTGGACGGATTGTCCACGCGCAGCACTTCGCCCTTCTTGGTAACCACTTCATACACCACGGTGGGGGCGGTGGTGATCAAATTCAAATTGTATTCCCGTTCAAGCCGCTCCTGCACGATCTCCATGTGCAGCATGCCAAGAAAACCGCAGCGGAATCCGAGCCCCAGCGCCTGGGAGGTTTCGGGCTCGTAAAACAGCGAGGCATCGTTCAGGCGCAGCTTGGAAAGCGCGTCGCGGAAGGCCTCGTAATCTTCCGGAGAGATCGGAAACAGGCCAGCAAACACCTGGGATTGAATCGCCTTGAAACCGGGCAAAGGCTCGCTGGCGGGGCGATCGGCATGGGTGAGCGTATCGCCCACTGGCGCGCCATTGATATCCTTGATGCCGGCGATGATATAGCCCACCTCACCCGCATGAAGCCCATCCGTTTCCTTGCGCTTGGGTGTGAAAATGCCCACCTTCTCGACCTGAAAGGTCTTGCCGGTGGACATCACCTTGATCTTCTGTTTGGGCGTAAGCGTGCCATTTCTGATACGCACCAGCGAGACCACCCCCAGAAAGTTGTCGAACCAGGAATCGATGATCAGCGCCTGCAAGGGGGCTTCGGGATCGCCCTGTGGCGCAGGGATCCGGGCGACAATCTCCTCCAGCAGATCTGGAATTCCGACGCCAGTCTTGGCGCTGACACGCAACGCGTCACTGGCCTCGATGCCAATGATTTCCTCAATCTCCTTGATCACGCGCTCGGGTTCCGCCGACGGGAGGTCGATTTTATTCAGAACCGGGACAACCTCCAGCCCCTGCTCAATCGCCGTGTAGCAATTGGCAACGCTCTGCGCCTCGACACCCTGCGCGGCATCCACAACCAGCAATGCGCCCTCGCAGGCAGCCAGTGAGCGCGACACCTCATAGGAAAAATCGACATGCCCTGGCGTGTCGATAAAATTCAACTGATAGGTATGGCCATCCTTCGCCTTGTAGTTGAGGGAAACGCTCTGGGCCTTGATAGTGATGCCACGCTCCCGCTCCAGATCCATGGAATCCAGCACTTGGGCGGACATCTCACGCTGGCTCAGGCCACCGCATATCTGAATCAGACGGTCAGAAAGCGTGGATTTTCCGTGATCAATATGGGCGATAATTGAAAAGTTGCGGATATACTTCATGTAGTGGGAACCGGGAAGGAGGAAGAAAAACGGTTATTAACCCCGGATTTTATACTTTTTCTGGGTTCGCTTACATCCCCATAGCAAAAATTGATTGCGGGGGCGGAACCCAGCCCGCCCCCGCATGACTTATTTCTTGGCCTCGGGAATCTTCAGCGCCAGCCAGATCGGATCGCCACGGCGCTGCACCAGCAGCGGGATGGACTTGCCCACAGGCAGTTCGGCGGACAGTTTTTTGAAATGCGCCGGACTTTCTACCTTGACACCATTTAGCATGAGAATGACATCACCGCTGCGCACGCCGGCCTTCTGCGCCGGACCGTCCTTGATGCGCTGCACCACCACGCCGCCCTTGGCCTCGCCTTCCATTTCCTTGCGCTGTTCCGGGGTAAGATCGCCTATGGCAATCGCCAGCCGCTTGTCGAGAACGCTTCCTTCAGGGGCGGGCGCACCGGAGGTTTTAACCTCGTCATCCTCCGCCGGAAGTTCGCCGATGGCAACATTCAACACCAGCGGCTTGCGGTCGCGGATAATCTTTACCGGCACTTTTTGGCCGATCTTGCTGCTGCCCACTAAGGGCGGAAGCGCGGAAGAGCTATCCACTTCCTTGCCGTCAAACTCGACGATGACATCACCGACCTGCAAACCGGCCTTCTGTGCCGGGCTGTCAGGCAGAATCCGCGCCGCCAGTGCCCCGCTGGGGGTTTTCATGCCGAAGGATTCTGCCAGCTCGCGGGTGACGTCCTGCACCAGCACGCCCAGCCAGCCACGGGTGACGCGCCCGCTGACCTTCAACTGATCGACCACGTTCACTGCCAGATCAATCGGAATGGCGAACGACAGACCCATGTAGCCGCCAGTACGGCTGTAGATCTGGGAATTAACCCCCACCACTTCGCCATCGAGATTAAACAGCGGTCCACCCGAGTTGCCGGGGTTAATCGCCACATCGGTTTGTATGAAAGGCACGTAGTTCTCGCTGGGCAAGCTGCGGCCCACGGCGCTGACGATGCCGGCCGTCACGGTATGATCGAAATCAAAGGGTGAACCAATGGCCAGCACCCATTCACCGGCCTTTAGCGCTTTCGATTTGCCGATCTTCACCACAGGCAGGTTATCCGCCTCGACCTTCAGCACGGCGACGTCGCTACGCTTGTCTGTCCCAACCAGCTTCGCGACCAGCTCGCGCTTGTCGCTGAGACGCACGATAATTTCATCGGCATCCTTGATGACATGATTATTGGTCAACACATAACCGTCAGAGGAAATAATAAACCCGGATCCCAGCGATTTCCCATTAAAGTCATCCGGCGCATCCTGGCCATCGGGGTCGCCGCCATCCTTTTTGTCATCAAAAAAGCGCCGGAAGAAATCGTCGAAGGGCGCGCCTTCAGGAGGGGCGCCATGGGGCATCTTGCCGTGCGGCCCTATCGGGGGGTGGCCGGGCTGCGCTTTTTGCGTGGTGCTGATATTCACCACGGCAGGGCTGGCCGCCTCAACGATTTTGGTAAAATCAGGCAGCTCCCTGGCCTGACTGGAGGCCACGGGAAGCATTAACAGCAGCATGGTGAACAACAGGCCAAGCCTGCCGCCCATCGCTGATTTTGCTGCAAAAACTGACATGCTATGTGCCATGGCGCCTCTCATTTTGAACATACTCCATCAAGAATAAAAACTCCAAGAACGTGATATTCAGCAGCCCTTTTAAACTTCACTCCGGACACCTTTCGAAAACTCGACACGTGACACAGAAACCACCGTCTTGCGCAGCATAACGGGCTGATAACGGCCATCATGACTGATCTTGCCCGCATACCGGCTTACCCAAAAGAAACCGCCCGCCAGACCAAGCAGGCCGGATACAATGCTGGCTGTCTCTGATGTGGTGATTTGCATTTGATTATTCAAGGCATCACCCAGGCCCGCGAACACCAGCAGCAGGACTATCGGAACCGCGTACATCGCAATCGAGCCACGCACCAGTGCGTTTTCCTCGATACCAATCACCACCTCATCACCGGCCCTCGCAGCAATGGCATTCAACACCCTGAGCCGGGTATATTTTGCGCCCACCACCTTCGCCAGCGCGGTGGTGCCGCATCCCTTATTGGCGACGCAACTACCGCACACACTGTTGCGGCGCGTCTCCACCCATGCGGCATCACCCTCAACCGCCACTACCCGCGCGTTTTCCTCGATCATTTCGCAGCCCCTGGGCCTTGATATTTTATCGACCTGCCTATCATCTCCACCGTCGCCACCGGCACCTCGCCCACTACCGTCACCTGATAGTCATTGATGCGGGTGCCATAGGCATTCGCCACCCCCATGCGCGAGACACCCACAAAGGGTGATGCATGATGAGCGTTATTTTTTTCTATGAACACGGAAACCGACGCCAATCCGTCCGTGAGTACCATGTGATTCATGATGGCCTGGCTATGCGGCACCTGATGCCGGTAATGCTCAGTCAAAATAAAGCCTCCCGGCATTTTCCCAACCTTCCAGCCTTCACCACCGGTCAATGGCTGCGATACCTGCGGCCCATCCGGGTGCATGCTGGCCGACTCACCATGTTTGGCGGGCTCGCGCATGGCGGGAGGCGCCTTCTCAAGCAGTTCGAAGGTAATAAACATGACCTGCTCTATCGGAACACCTTCTTCATTCAAAAGATCGGACTGCAGCATAGTGCCCGTCTGCTGATCCAGTGAAACGCGATAGCCGTAGCGGTAAGCATCCCTGGGAACAATATTAACAACGCGCACCGGGCGGCTCGCGGCCCTGCTCTCGCCGCCCGAGGAAAAACTATAATATTTCTCGATTTGATCGATTTGCTCGGGCGTCTTCGACACCAATGACCGTGACGCGCTCCGTTTTTCGACCACTACCGATTTCTTGTCCATGGTGATACGGGCGACACCTTTTTCGCGCACGATCTCCCGCACCGGGCCGTTCAGTGAACTCAACTTTTCGCGCTCGCCATTCTCATCAGCAACATGAACAATCTTCATCGCTGTGACCTGATCGCCACGCCGGTAAACAAACGTCCCCTCGAAATTGATCTTCTGGCTGGAATGAGACATTTTATCCAGCCATTGGCGTACTTCCGCCGCCGCATCACTGGCCCGCGCGTGGGATAGAGTGGCCGCAAGGAGGACCAACACACCCAAAGGATACGCTGCAATTCTGGATGACCAACGGACAAAGAAAAAGAAAGGCCGGGCGCGCCCCAGCTCGCGCAGTGATGCTTTCATCCGCAAGCCCTTAGGTGTGTTCATTCATTTGGGTTGTAACCTACTATCCTTGCGGATGGCAGCATTTCCCCCTGCATCACGGTGGAATATTGACTGTGATTGACCAGATAATCATTGAGCCTGGATTGTGCCGCGGCTTCATCAACAACCAGCGGTGTCACTGACACTGGCAGGCGATCAACACCTTGCATCTGCGCAGGAGCCGCCGCCATGGTTTGCACGGCCGGGGCCACATCGCCACCCCTGTCAAAACTCACCACCGCTACCGCCGCCACGGAAGCGGCTATAGCCAGGCCAGAAAGAGGCTTGAGAAAGAAGGGAGCGGGTTTGTTTTTTTGCCGGGGAACAAAAGGAACAACAGTGGGAAGAGACTGGGAAGCGTCGGCTTCTATCGCTGCCGAAATCCGGCTGGCGAGATCGTGCCGGACAACAGGGGGGAGATTGTTTCTGAGGGCGTCACCGATCAGATGGTAACGCTCCCAGCATTGCCTCAATTCCGCGCTCTGCTTCAAGTTCTGAATGACGTCCTGCGCGTCGTGCCCTGCCAGACCGCCATCCATCAGCGCCGAGATCTTTTCGTTGAGCTTTTCTGTCATATATCTCACCTTTTACGACTCAAGCAGCGGCTGGAGCCTGCTATTTATTACTTCACGGGCCCGGAAGATCCGGGAACGCACAGTTCCCACCGGACACGCCATCGCCTCGGCGATCTCTTCGTAACTCAAACCTTCCAGCTCACGCAAGGTTATAGCCGTGCGCAAATCTTCAGGCAGCTGCTCGATCGCCTCAAAAACCGTCTTTTCAATCTCATCCCGGAGCAGGAGATGCTCCGGCGTGGCCATTTCTTTAAGCTCCGAGTCGCCCTCGTAAAGTTCGGCATCCTCGATTTCCACATCGGCACCGGGTGGCCTGCGCCCTTGGGCTATCAGATAATTCTTTGCCGTATTGATGGCTATCCGGTACAGCCAAGTATAAAAGGCGCTTTCGCCGCGAAAACTTGGCAGCGCCCTGTACGCCTTCAGAAACGCCTCTTGAGACACATCAAGTACTTCACTTGAATCACGAACATAGCGGGATATCAGCTTGATAATTTTATGCTGATATTTGAGCACAAGAATGTCGAACGCCTTCTTGTCGCCACGCTGTACAAGCTGAACCAGCCGTTGATCGGTACTTTCTTCGCCCATCCGGGCACGTCCCCTTACGGCCTGAGCAATTCCATATGCTCATTTCCGTAGACAATTAAGGTTTTATAGAGTTCGCCCAAAGGCGCCATTTATTATATTCTTGCACTCACTTGTTGTGGCGTATACACACTCCCCACCAAAACAGGCTAAAAACAGCATTGATTCCGATACATTGCCCCCCTTTACGGGGAGACAGCAGAAAACCGGAAAAGAGCCGCTCTTGCTGAAAATATTCAACGCCCGGATAGCCGTGCGTAGGATTATGCACACAAACCATGGGATCGCCAACCTTGCCTATGCAAAAGAATCAAAATCAAGAAAATTATGATGTGCTTATTATCGGCGGCGGCGCCGCCGGGTTGAGCTTGGCGCTGCATCTGGCGCCACAGGCGCGCATTGCGCTCGTCACCAAAGGCCCGCTCACCGAGGGCGCCACACTGTATGCCCAGGGTGGCATCTCGGCCGTGCTGGACAAAAGCGACTCCGTAGCATCGCATATCAAGGACACTCTGGATGCCGGCGCGGGACTCTGCGATGAAAACACCGTCCGGTTTGTCGTCGAACATGGCAGGGAGGCTGTCCAGTGGCTGATCGACCACGGCGTTCCGTTTACCCAGCAGACACTCCCCGACGGTACCATCGACTACCACCTGACGCGCGAAGGCGGGCACAGCCACCGGCGCGTCATACATGCGGCGGATGCCACAGGCCGGGCGGTGGAAACCACCCTGGAGCAGCAGGTGCGGCGCCATGCCAATATCAGCCTCTTTGAGCACCATATCGCCATCGACCTGATCACCGGGCGCAAGCTGGGGCTCGACACCGAGCGCTGCCTGGGCGCTTACATCCTGGACCGTACCGCCCATCACATTCACGCCCTGAGCGCCCGCTTTGTGGTGCTGGCCACCGGCGGGGCCGGCAAGGTCTACCTTTACACCAGCAACCCCGATGTCGCCACCGGCGACGGCATCGCCATGGCGTGGCGCGCCGGGTGCCGGGTAGCAAACATGGAATTCATTCAATTCCACCCCACCTGCCTGTACCACCCCAAAGCAAAATCCTTTTTAATCACCGAAGCGGTGCGCGGCGAGGGCGGACGCCTGTTACTGCCCGACGGCACTCCCTTCATGCACAAATTCGACCCTCGCGGCGAACTCGCACCGCGCGATATCGTGGCGCGTGCTATCGATTACGAAATGAAGCGCGTGGGCTGTGAATATGTCCTGCTCGATATCAGCCATAAGCCGGCAGACTTTATCAAGCGCCACTTCCCCACCGTCTATACGCGCTGCCTGGAACTCGGCTATGACATGACCAAAGAACCCATCCCAGTCGTCCCTGCTGCCCACTATACCTGCGGCGGAGTAATGACCGGCATGCTCGGACAAACCGACGTAAAGGGTCTCTATGCCATCGGTGAGACCGCCTTCACCGGCTTGCATGGCGCCAACCGCATGGCCAGCAATTCCCTGCTGGAATGCCTGGTATTCGCCAAGGCGGCGAGCGAAGACATCGCGGCCCAACTCGCCACAGCACCTCTCCCGCCACCGCTCCCCGCGTGGGACGAAAGCCGCGTCACCGATTCAGACGAAGAAGTGGTGGTGGCGCACAATTGGGATGAACTGCGGCGCTTCATGTGGGACTACGTTGGCGTGGTACGCACCAACAAACGCCTGGAGCGGGCCAAGCGCCGTATCGACCTGCTACTCGGTGAAATTGCTGAATATTATAGCCACTTCCGCGTCACCAACGACCTGATCGAACTGCGCAACCTAGCCTTAGTGGCTGACTTGATCATACGCTCAGCGATGCAGCGCAAGGAGAGCCGGGGGTTACACTATACTCTGGACTATCCGCAGCCTGACAATAGCAAATCGCCAACCAATACCGTGTTGACGCCGGAAAATTATGTGGGTGGATGAGACGAAAGGGAGAAGCACCTCTGACAAACAAAGGAATATTGCCCATCCTGCGCTTACCCCCCTGCCGTGGTCAAAGACGATGGTCACCAAGCAGCGCCGTACCCGGAACCTGTAGCAACTCAAGCGCCGTTTCCGTCATACGCCGGACACGGCTTTTTTCCTTTGGGGTGTTGCGAAAAACCGTGTTCGCCAGGATTTCAGCAAGATTGAGAGAGACGCCGTAATAGAGGAAGCGGCTGCCAATCTGCTCGGCCTCGTAGCCCACCGTGCCGTACCCCACCGTGCCGTACCCCACCGCCAGCTCAAGATACCGCAGCCAGGAAGAACTGCGCAGGGCAGGGATACCGCTCGCCTTGGCGACCAGCAGATAAGTATGGCCATCGTAGTCCCCCTTGCCCTTCACCTCACCCGCACGCCGCCGCGCATCGGCCGGCCAGTATTGCAACCGGAAGTCCAGCAGGTCGTCCCAGCGGCGGTTCTTCTCCAACCATACGGCCAAGCCTACACCGGCCACATTCATGACTGCATCTTCATAGCTGAACTTGTGGTCGCGATCCAGGCCGTCCATGATCTCCACGCCGGTCATGATGCCCAGCGCCGTGATGGCTCCCAGGCGCAAAGCCTGGCCGGCATCATTGCCCGCCCACTCCAGCCCCCGCGCAAACAGCCGCGTAGCAACATATCCCGCATAGCTGTGCGCCAGCTTGTCCGCGCCCCCGGCATAGGTGTTCTGGCCAAACCACCCTTCATTAGTAAATCCAAAGTCACGTGTCAGACCGTCACTCCACCATCCTTGTGTACCATAGATCGCCACAGCCAGCGTACCTGCGGCAATCACGGCGCGCGTGCGGAACTGCACGCGCGCCGCATCCACTCCATGGGCGCTTTGTTCTATGAGGGACGCCTGATGCGATACTACATCGCCCTCGCCTATTGCAGCAGAAAGCGGTAGTTCACTGCTTCGCCAAAACGGGATGTTTCCGGCTTGATCCGCCAATGCCAGCGGGGCAAGTGAGACTAGGGCGATACCAAGATACCACGTGACTAGCGCAACCCTGATGAAACGCAACCACACTGGCTCACCCCCAGGCAAAGGAAGGTTTGAAAGAGATGCCGCTTAAAGATTGCTCGCCCCGCAGAGGGGCGAACGAGGGTGTTTTGGATGAGGGGTAAATCAGCTACGCCTGTACAGCCGAGGCAACCAGTTTACCGCCCTTGCTTTCGAACTTCACAATCACTTTTTGCGCTTTCTGGAGGCTCTTCAGCAACGCATCCGTGGCGGTAAAGGTAATGGCTTGACGGGTCTCGGCATCCTGGATAGTAAAGGTCTTCGCGGCTGGGTCCATCGCCGTTACGACGCCGATATGAGTATTGGGGCCGGCCATGCTGCACGACCACGCCGCGCTCGATCCCAACACCATGCAGACAGACAGCGCTACGACCGTCATCAATTTCGTCATCATTGCGGTTCTCCTGGGTAATTGCCAAGATTCAAGCATACACCTTTTGCCAAACTCATCAACCATACGAGATATATAAGATTTTTCCTAATTGCCTGCAGGTGGCTTGCGCAAAATGGATTGCGGCCCTTTAGCCATTTCTCTAAAACAAGAGGCACCCATCAAAAGACACTCTCCTCGAACATTTAGTAAACTATATTTACTTTATTAGTAAACTAGGATTATCATTACAACAAGGCAAACAAAACATCATTTTTTCGACCCATGAGAAACGACCCAGACAAACAACCCATCGCCAGATTGATGATTCTCGCATTCAGGGGATTTGAGCAAGACTTGCTGTCCCAACTGGAAGAACACGGAATTTGCGATATAACCCTGTCCGACTTCAACGTGCTGCGTCACCTCGACAGAGAGGGTCTACAGCTTACAACGCTGGCGCGGCACGCCGGGCTATCCAAGCAAGCCGCGGGGAAGATTGCCAAGGAACTCGAACGCAAAGGATATTTGAGGGTTGGAATGGACAAAGAAGATGGCCGGGCGAAATCGGTCACCTATACAAAAAAGGGACAAAAATTGATTGAAAAATGCATTTCCATAGTACAGGCCATAGAACAACGCTATGAAACACGCTTGGGAAAAGATAGGTATCAAGATTTAAGGGCATCCTTGACGACGCTTTTAAATATCGGCATGGAGGAGCCATAACCTGAAATGCCAGAAGACAGCAAGGACATGGAGACAATCATGAAGAAAGTCGCTGATAACGTGTGGACCGTGGACAGGCCCTTCCGCTTCTTCATTGCCAACCTGGGCGTTCGCATGACGATCATCAAGCTGAGCTCGGGCGGCCTCATACTGCATTCCCCGGTTTCATATGAGGACGGCATCAGAAAACAGCTAGATTCAATGGGTGAGGTATGTGCGATTGTGGCGCCAAATTGCATGCACAACCTGTTTTTGTGCGACTGGATTAACGCCTATCCAAATGCGGCATATTACAAACCACCGGGAATGCCGCAAATAAAAATATCGCCACCAAAGGAAATAACGTTTGGGGATGATGCACCTTCGGCATGGCAAGACGAGGTTGAACAGTATATGGTCAAGGGAATGCCGCAATATAACGAGGTTGTCTTCTGCCACAAGGCAAGCCGCACTTTAATTTTGACCGACTTGGCATTCAATATTAACAGCGCCAACTCAGTATCAGAAAAATTATTTCTACGGTTGAATGGGGCCTATCGACGCTTTGGCCCCACGCGGATATTCAAGACTTTCATAAAAGACAGGAACGCGTTCAAGGCATCCATTGATCATATACTCCAATGGGATTTTGATAGCATCATCTTATCTCATGGCGAGATCATATGCCGGGGAGGAAAAGATCAATTCCGGGAGGCTTTTGAGTGGCTTAAAAATGATCCATAAAGAAAACCTCGTCCAGATCCAGCTGCCCGCCACGCGGGCGCGGCTCCTGCATCTTCCTGCCGATAGCGATCATCATGCAAATGGCGTGATCCTCCGGTAACCGGATAAGGCGAGCCACAATGTCGAAGTCGAAGCCGTCCATCGGGCAGGAGTCATAACCCATCTCCCTGGCGAGCAACATGATGCTCATGGCGGCCAGCGAGGCAGAGCGCATCCCTTCGTCGCGCTGTGCCTGTTCATTGTTTGTGTAGTACTGGCGCATGCCTGTGATCATGTGTTCCTGCACATGAGGCGGGGCATTGCGCGAGTAGCGTTGCGGCTCCTTGTCCCAGGCTTTGAGATCCATGCATACCACCAGCAGCAACGAGGCATCGGTGACCTGGGCCTGGTTCCACGACGCCTTGCGGATTTCCGCGCGCAATGCGGGATCGCGCACGCGCACAAAGCGCCAGTGCTGGATATTGAACGCCGTGGGAGACAGGATGGCGTGCTCCATGAGCAAGCGTATTTCACCCTCGCTCATGCGGTATTCAGGATCGTACACCTTTACGGAACGGCGTGTTTGTATGGCTTGTTTTACATCCACTTTTTTACCTCTTAAAGATGGGGATGCCTGCTTTGTGTCGCTACGCGACGCTTGGTGGGTTATTAACCCTACATTTTACTTCACGGCCGCCTGCAGGGCGCGCCGTATGATTTCTTCGCTGGTGAGTCCGGCAGCATCTATCGCCAGCGCCATGCGGCTCGCCTCCGGAGGTTTGTAACCTAGCGCGATTAATGCGCTGATGGCGTCGTTACGCGGGTTGTTTTCCGCCGCGGTGATTATGCCGCCGCTCAGTCCGGGCATCTCTGCCAGGCCGCCCTTGATGGCAAGACGATCACGCATTTCGATTATTAATCGTTCGGCGGTCTTTTTGCCCACGCCTGGCAGGCGAATCAGTGTGGCGATATCGTTATCATGCACACAGCGGGCGAATGCGTCGGCGGAGATGCCTGACAATATGGCCAGCGCCAGCTTGGCGCCGATGCCGCTGACCTTGATCAACTGGCGGAACAGCGTGCGCTCGGCCTCGCTGGCAAAACCAAACAGAAGATGGGCATCTTCGCGCACCACCAGATGAGTCAGCAATGTAATTTCGCTGCCTACGGCAGGCAGCTCATAAAAGGTGGTCATCGGCGCTTCGACTTCATAGCCAACACCCTGTACGTCCAGCAGCAAATGCGGCGCCTGCTTCCACAATAATTTACCGCGCAAACGCCCGATCATCGCAGCCGCCCGGCGCGCATGCCACGCACTGCCTGCCCCTTTGACACATTCAGAACCTGTAGCGTCTGGTGAACATGGCTGTGGCATAGCGCGCAGGCCAGCGCGTCGGCAGCGTCGGCCTGCGGCGAGCCGGGCAGCTTGAGCAACGCCTTGACCATATGCTGCACCTGCGCCTTGGCGGCATTTCCCTTGCCGACGATGGCCTGCTTGATCTGCGCCGGGGTGTATTCATACACCTGGAGTGACTGCACAACCCCCGCGCAAATCGCCGCTCCGCGCGCTTGCCCAAGTTTGAGCGCCGAATCGACGTTGTGCCTCATGAACACTTGTTCAATTGCCATGACATGGGGATTATATGTTGCAACAATTTCACTGATTCCTTCAAAGATGGTTTTGAGGCGTGCAGGAAGCGATACGTCCGTCATTCGCACGCATCCGCTGGTGACATAACTCACCCGTCCGCCTTCCACGTCGATGACGCCAAAGCCTGTGATGCGGGAGCCGGGGTCGATACCAAGGATGCGGGTCATAAAAATAATTTATTCACGGACAGAACCTATAGCTGGACCATGATTTCCGCGGATATATCCGCGTTGGAATAGACATTCTGCACGTCGTCCAAGTCTTCCAGCATATCCAGAAGTTTGAGCATTTTTTCCGCGTCTTCGCGGACAAGAACGGCATTGGTGGAGGCCTGCATGGTAATTTCCGCTTGCACCGGGGAAAGACCCGCCGCGCCCATCGCTTCTTTCACCATCGCGAACGCCTCGGGTGTGGTGATCACGTCGATGGAGCCGTCGTCATTGATCACCACATCATCAGCACCCGCCTCCAATGCAGCCTCCATGATCTTGTCTTCGTTGCTGCCGGGTGGATAGGTGAGAATGCCGGTTTTTTTGAACAGGTAGGCGACCGAGCCTTCAGTGCCGAGATTGCCGCCATGCTTGGTGAAGGCATGGCGCACATCGGCCACGGTGCGCGTGCGCTTATCGGTCATGCAGTCCACAATGACGGCGATACCGCCGGGGCCATAGCCCTCGTAGCGCACCTCTTCGAAATTATCACCTTCCTGAGTGCCTGCACCACGCTTTACTGCGCGCTCGATGGTATCCCGCGTCATATTGTTGATCAGCGCCTTGTCGATGGCCGTACGCAAGCGGGGGTTGGATGCCGGGTCAGGGCCGCCGGCGCGAGCGGAGACGGTAATTTCCCTGATTAATTTGGTAAACAGCTTGCCGCGTCTGGCGTCCTGGGAATTCTTGCGATGCTGGATATTTGCCCATTTACTATGTCCGGCCATAGATTCTACATATACCTCGCTTGGTGTCAGGCAACCGCCAGCCTGACCTGCATTTCTAAATTCTCACAAAACCTCAAACATCCGTTCCAGCGCCAGCCGCGCCTCGCGCGCCTCGTGCTCCGGCACGCGGATGCGATTGACGACCCTGCCTTCCACCAGATTTTCCAGTGTCCATAGCAGATGCTGCGGATCAATACGGAACATGGTGGAGCACATGCACACGGTGGGCGACATGAAGTGTACAGACTTGCCTTCGTGCTGATGCCGCTCATGGAGGCGCTGCACCAGGTTCAGCTCCGTGCCCACCAGCCAGCGCGTGCCGGGCGCGGAATCAGTGACCGTGTTGATGATGTATTCGGTGGAGCCGACATAATCGGATTTCTCGCACACCTCGAAGGAACACTCGGGGTGGGATATCACCTTGGCATCAGGAAAGCGCGCCAGGAATTGGTCTATGTGCTGCGGCTTGAACATCTGATGCACCGAGCAAAACCCTTTCCACAAAATCATTTTGGCATTGCGGATCTGCTCGGCCGTCAAGCCACCCAGCGGCTGGTTGAAATCCCATACCACCATCTGATCAAGCGGGATGCCCATACGGTAGCCGGTGTTGCGTCCCAGGTGCTGATCGGGGAAAAACAGCACCTTGCCACGCCGCGCGAAGGACCATTCCAATACATGGCGCGCATTGGTGGAGGTACACACTATGCCGCCGTGCCGGCCGCAAAACGCCTTCAGGTCGGCGGCGGAATTGATGTAGGTAACGGGCGTCACCTGCTCATCGGGGTCAAGCACCGCACTAAGCTCACGCCAGGCGCGCTCCACTTTGGCGAGGTTCGCCATATCGGCCATCGAACAGCCTGCCGCGAGATCCGGCAATATGGAGATCTGTTCGGGACGCGACAGAATATCCGCCACCTCTGCCATGAAGTGCACACCGCAAAATACAATGAATTCCGCGCTGGAGCTGGCGGCCTTGCGCGACAGCTTTAGAGAATCGCCGGTGAAATCGGCATGGCGATACACCTCTTCGCGCTGATAGTGATGGCCAAGAATGACCAACCGCTCGCCCAGCGCGGCCTTCGCAGCGCGGATGCGTGCGTCGCATTCATCGTCGGAAAGCTCGGAAAACTGTTGGATTGCTTGTGCGGTTGCCGCCATTTATTTACACCTCAAAACCGTAGGGTGCGTCCCCCGCACCACAGAAATCAAAAAATGGTGCGCATATTATCCCCTTCATGGGGACAGCGCACCCTACATTTTTAAGCCGCTGTCGTGGTGGCACGCAGCCTGATCCCCAACTCCCGCAAATGCGTATCACCCACAGGTGAAGGCGCGGAGGTGAGGGGACAGGCGGCGGTCTGGGTCTTGGGGAAGGCCATCACGTCGCGAATCGATTGCGCGCCACTCATCAGCATCACCAACCGGTCCAGACCAAAGGCAATGCCGCCATGCGGCGGGCAGCCGTAGGTGAGCGCGTCGAGCAGGAAACCAAATTTATCACGCGCTTCTTCCTCGCCGATGCCCAGAATACGGAACACTGCCGCCTGCATTTCAGGCCGGTGAATACGGATCGAACCACCGCCCGCCTCGGTGCCGTTGAGCACCATGTCGTAAGCGCGCGACAGGGCTGCGCCAGGGTTGGCTTCGAGCTGTTCAATATCATTTACTGTAGGGGCTGTGAACGGGTGGTGCAAGGCCGACCAGCGATTAGCTTTTTCATCCCACTCGAACATTGGAAAATCAACCACCCACAGCGGCCGCCACTCGCGCTCCACCAAGCCACGGTCATGACCCAGCTTGATACGCAGCGCGCCCAGCGATTCACAGACCACGGTGGCCTTGTCGGCGCCGAAGAAGACCAGATCGTTATTTTCCGCGCCGGTACGCGCCAGGATCGCCTCAACCACATCGTCAGGAATAAACTTGAGGATCGGCGACTGCAAGCCTTCGCGGCCCGCGGCGCGGTCATTAACCTTGATATAGGCCAAACCCTTGGCGCCATAGATCGCCACGAACTGGGTGTAGTCGTCGATTTCCTTGCGGCTCAACGCACCGCCGCCAGGCAAGCGCAACGCTGCCACACGCCCCTTGGGATCATTGGCTGCACCTGAGAATACCTTAAAGTCGACATTCTTCATCAGGTCGCCAATATCCACCAGTTCCAGGGGGATGCGCAGGTCGGGCTTATCGACACCGAAACGCGCCATCGCCTCGGCATAGGTCATGCGCGGAAATGGCTTGGGCAGGGCAACCTCCAGCACTTCTGCGAACAACTCGCGCAGCATGTCTTCCTTGAGATTCATGATCTGATCTTCATCCATGAACGAGGTTTCGATGTCGATCTGGGTGAACTCCGGCTGCCGGTCGGCGCGCAGGTCTTCATCGCGGAAGCAGCGCACGATCTGGTAGTAGCGGTCCAGCCCACCCATCATCAGCAACTGCTTGAAGAGCTGCGGCGACTGCGGCAGGGCGAAAAATTCACCGGGATGGGTACGGCTCGGCACCAGATAATCACGCGCGCCTTCGGGCGTGGATTTGGTCAGTATCGGGGTTTCGACATCCAGAAAACCCTGCGCATCGAGAAACCCCCGCAAGGTACGCGTCACTTGCGCGCGCATGCGCAGCCGCTGCAACATCTGCGGGCGGCGCAGGTCGATATAGCGGTAACGCAGACGGGTTTCTTCGTTGACTTCGCTTTCATCGGATATGGCATCAACCACCGAAAACGGTGGCGGCTCGGCGCGGTTGAGAATCTCCAGTGATTGGCATGCGATCTCAATCTGACCTGTTGCCATATTGGGATTTTCCGTACCCGCGGGGCGATGGCGCACCGTACCCTTGATGCGTAGCACGTATTCACTGCGTACACGCTCGGCGGTCATGAATGTCTCGGGATTTTCAGGATCGAACACCACTTGAACCAGTCCTTCGCGGTCGCGCAGGTCAACAAAGATCACTCCGCCATGATCACGGCGACGATGCACCCACCCACATAATTCGACATCCTGGCCCAGCGAAGATTCGTTCAAATGCCCACAGTAATGACTGCGCATGATACTTTTCCTAATGTTTTTTTGGAGTTAGATAGCGTTACGCATTCACCCTCTCGCCAGCCCTCTCCCTCAAGCGGGAGAGGGGGCGGTGGGCAAGGCGTTCAAAGCAAATATTACGTTTCGCCGCCCTGAGGGGCAACGTCGGCGCGCACTTCAGCCACACCCTTGCCATTCCACTTTGGCACCACCGCGCCCATGGAGATGATCATTTTTAGCCCATCGTCCACGCTCATTTCCAGCTCCACCACGTCCTTGCGCGGCACCATGAGAAAAAAACCGGATGTCGGGTTGGGGGTGGTGGGGACATAGACATTGACCACCTCATCCGCCGTCTTGGCCTGGGCCTCGCCGACCGCAGTGCCGGTCTGGAATGCCAGCGTCCATAGACCACGGCGCGGGTATTCAATGAGAAGCACTTTGCGGAACGATTGCCCGCCGGAGGTGAACACGGTTTCGGTGAGCTGTTTGACCGCCGAATAGATGGGGCGCACCAGCGGGATGCGCGATAAAAAATTCTCCCACACCGCCACCATCTGCCGCCCAAAGAAATTGGCCACCACAATGCCCGTAGCCAGCACTACCACAACAGACAGCAACACCCCCAAACCGGGGATATGGAAGCCAAACAGCTTGTCGGGATGATAGGCGGCTGGCAACACCAGCAGGGTTTGGTCCATGAAGTCGACCAACAACTTGATCACCAGCACGGTAACACCCAGCGGCAGCCAGACCAGCAGGCCGGCGATCAGATAGCGGCGCAAACGCGGCATTAGATAGTTACCCTGCGTCAGGATTTAGTGGTAGAGGGCGTGGAGGCACTGGTGCCAGACGCCGCGTCAGAAGACGTGGACGCCGCTTCTTTCTTCTTTGCCCCCCCCTTGAAATCGGTCTCATACCAGCCGCTTCCCTTCAAGCGGAATCCGGCGGCGGAGATCAGTTTCTGCAATTGCGGCTGGCCGCATGCTGGGCATTCAACCAGCGGGGAATCGCTCATTTTCTGGATGGCATCCAGGGAGTGGCCACAGGCAGCACATTGGTATTCGTAAATGGGCATAACGCTAAAAATCCTCGCAACGAACCAGACAAAACAATCGAAATACAATCAAATGAGTGCAATTATACACTTTTTCAAGCCGTCTAATGGCATAACCCTGCCAGGGCGATAACAAGATAAATCCTGTAAGCTTTACCCTTAAAGCAAGAATTTTTCTGAGCGCCCCACTTCATGCACACGCAACACGCCGCGCCGTTACCCGAAAACCGCAACGACTGGAAAACCATCCGCACCCTGCTGCCCTATCTTTGGGAGTACCGCGCG
Organism: Gammaproteobacteria bacterium Ga0074134; assembly: GCA_001464965.1. Taxonomy (GTDB): domain Bacteria; phylum Pseudomonadota; class Gammaproteobacteria; family Ga007554; genus LNEJ01. The sequence continues at coordinate 23,894 of LNEJ01000050.1, read as the reverse complement.
CGGGTGGTGCTGGCGATGGCTTTCCTGGTGCTGGCGAAACTGGCTGGTGTTGCCATACCCCTGGCACTCAAAGGGGTGGTCGACGCCCTGGACAAAACCCACCAGACTATTGTCATCCTGCCGCTCGCCCTGCTGATCGGCTATGGGGCGTTACGCCTGGCGAGCACGTTATTCAGTGAGCTGCGCGACGTCGTGTTTGCCAAGGTGGCGCAGCGCGCCATCCGCAATATCGCGCTCAAAGTGTTTCGCCATCTGCACTCGCTGGCGCTGCGTTTTCATCTGGAGCGCCAGACCGGCGGCATGTCGCGCGATATCGAGCGCGGCACACGCGGCATGAGTTTTTTGCTGTCTTTCATGCTGTTCAACATCCTGCCAACCATCCTTGAGATCGTCATGGTGGCGGTGATTCTGTTCGCCAATTACAGCCCGTGGTTTGCCATCATCACCACTGTCACAATCATCCTTTACATCATCTTCAGCCTGGTGGTCACCGAGCAGCGCATGGGCGTGCGCCGCGTGATGAACGATATGGATTCGAAGGCCAATAACCGCGCCATCGACAGCCTGCTCAATTACGAGACAGTGAAATACTTCAACAACGAAGACTACGAAGCGCGGCGTTATGATGAACACATGAAGGGCTGGGAGCACGCCGCGATCAAGAACCAGACCTCCCTGTCCTTCCTGAACTTCGGACAGGGCGCGATTATCGCTGCCGGTGTCACATTGCTGATGGTTCTGGCTGGCCAAGGCGTGGTGGATAGCACTATGACCATGGGCGATCTGGTGCTGGTCAACGCTTATCTGTTGCAACTGTTCATCCCGCTCAACTTTCTTGGATTCGTCTATCGGGAAATCAAGCACTCGCTCACCGACATGGAAAAGATGTTCAGCCTGCTCGACAAGCCGCTGGATATCCGCGACCAGCCCGGCGCGCCCGCCCTGGTGGTCGGCAACGGTGCGGTGCGCTTCGAGTATGTCGATTTTGGTTATCAAGCTGAACGGCAGATCCTGCACGATCTCGACTTTGACATTCCGCCGGGGCATAAAGTCGCAGTGGTGGGCACCAGCGGCGCGGGCAAATCGACGCTGTCGCGCCTGCTATTCCGCTTTTACGATGTGGACAACGGGCGCATCCTGATCAACGGCCAGGACATCCGCGAGGTCAGCCAGCAAAGCCTGCGCGCGGCCATCGGCATCGTTCCGCAGGACACGGTGCTGTTCAATGACACCATCTACTACAACATCGCCTATGCCCGGCCCGACGCACCGCGCGAGGAGGTGATCCGCGCCGCGCGGATGGCGCACATCCACACCTTTATTGAATCACTGCCCTTGGGCTACGATACCCAGGTCGGCGAACGCGGCCTCAAGCTCTCGGGAGGCGAGAAACAGCGCGTCGCCATCGCACGCACCATACTGAAAAATCCCAAGATCCTGATCTTCGACGAGGCCACCTCGGCGCTCGACTCCCACTCCGAGCAGGCGATCCTCGCCGCACTCGCCGAGGTCGCCGCCGACCACACCACGCTGGTCATCGCGCACCGGCTGTCCACTATCGTGGACGCCGATCAGATCATCGTCATGGAGCACGGACACATTGTGGAACGCGGCACGCACAGCGATCTGCTACAACAGGGCAATGTGTACGCGCGCATGTGGGCGTTGCAGCAGCAGGAACGGAGAAAGGAGGAGGCTGAGGAACCAAGACCAGCTATCGCCACAGAAAGCTATCTGGCTGTAACATAAAGCCATGACCGTCAAACGCACCACACAGCATCCCGACACGCTGAAACTGCGACGGGTGGCGATTGACACCTACCGGGAGAATGTCGCCTACCTGCACCGCGAGTGCGTGATCTATCGCGCCGAGGGTTTTCAGGCTCTATCCAAGATCGAAATCAGCGCCAACGGCAACACCGTGCTTGCCGTGCTCAACGTGGTGGATGACACCTCCATCGTCACGCCTGAGGAACTGGGGCTTTCCGAACAGGCATTCGCCCAGATTGGCGTAGCCGAGGGCGGTCTGGTGCGGGTGGCGCACGCCGAGCCGCCGCGCTCCATGGATGCGGTGCGGCGCAAAATCGCGGGCGAACGCCTCACCCAGGAGGATTTTCACGCCATCACCCAGGACATCGCCGGCAACCGCTATTCGAGAATGGAAATGGCGGCTTTTCTGGTGGCGTCGGGCCAGACCGGGCTGGACCGGGACGAGGTGCTCCACCTTACCCATGCCATGCTCGAATCAGGCGACCGTCTCAACTGGCATGAACCGCTGGTGGCGGACAAGCACTGCATTGGCGGCATTCCCGGCAACCGCACCTCGATGCTGGTGGTGCCCATCGTGGCGGCGCACGGCATGCTGATCCCCAAGACATCAAGCCGCGCCATCACCTCGCCTGCCGGCACCGCCGATACCATGGAGGTGCTGGCCAGGGTCGATCTACCGCCGGACGCATTGCATTCCATAGTGCGCAGCCAGCGTGGCTGCCTGGCGTGGGGCGGCACCGCACGGCTTGCGCCGGTGGACGACGTGTTGATCTCCGTCGAGCGGCCGCTGGGAATCGACTCGCAAGGCCAGCTGGTGGCCTCCATCCTCGCCAAAAAGATGGCCGCCGGCTCTACTCACCTGCTGATCGATATCCCGGTGGGACCAAGCGCCAAGGTGCGTCACATGCGCGAGGCGCTGCAATTGCGCAAGCTGTTTGAATTTGTCGGTGACCGCCTGGGGCTGCACCTGGAGGTCATCATCACCGATGGCCGTCAGCCGGTAGGGCGCGGTATTGGCCCAGTGCTGGAGGCACGTGACGTGATGCAGGTGCTGGAAAACGACCCCAAGGCCCCGGCGGATCTGCGCCAGAAGGCATTGCGCCTGGCCGGCCGGGTGCTGGAGTTTGACCCCGACGTGCGTGGTGGCTTCGGCTATGCCATCGCACGCGACATCCTCGATTCAGGCCGGGCATTGGCCAAAATGAACACCATCATCGAGGCGCAGGGACGGCAAACCGCACGGCCCGCTCCCGGCCATCTCATCTATGAAGTGACCGCCGGACAAGACGGCGTGATCACGGGCATCGACAATTTCCTGCTGGCCAGGCTGGCGCGCATGGCAGGGGCGCCAATGGACAAGGGCGCGGGCGTCGACCTGTTCAAAAAGCTCGGCGACCCAGTGGAAAAGGGCGAGGCCTTGTACCGCGTCCACGCCGAATTCAACGCCGATTTCAATTTTGCTCACGCACTCACCCAAGAACACGGCAGCGGCTACACCGTGGGCACTGCGGAAGCTGTGCCGCAGTTTTATGGGGAGTTCTAGTACCATGACTCGGAAATATCGAGACAAATGAAACGGATGGATTTTGATGCGGGGCAAGGCGCGAGGAGGCGCCATAGCTCATTCTATGGCAACGACGAGCAACGCCGCCCTGCGGCAAAAGACGCCGTTTCATGTTTCGATATTTCCGAGTCATGGCACTAATGCTGGTACTGGGCTTTCCTGACTATGCACAGCCGTCGGAAAAACTGGCGGCAGCTTTGGATGTACCCTGCCGGATTGCCGATGTCCACCGCTTTCCGGACGGTGAAAGCAAGGTGCGCCTGCCCGCCGCGCTCCCTGCGCAGGTTATTGTCTGCCGCAGCCTGAATCAGCCCAATGACAAGCTGATTGAATTGATGCTGTGCGTAAAACAGGCGCGGGAACAGGGCGTTCGCCATCTCACCCTGGTCGCGCCCTACCTCTGCTACATGCGCCAGGATTGCGCATTCGAACCAGGCGAAGCGGTCAGCCAGCACATCATCGGCAACTTCCTGGCCGGACTGTTCGATGCCGTGATCACGGTGGACCCGCATCTGCACCGCATTAGCCACCTGGAAGAAGCCGTGCCCGCCGCCCGTGCCATCGCCCTAAATTCAGCACCGTTAATGGCCGGTTTTCTGCGCTCGCGCCTTGACAAACCCTTGCTGCTCGGCCCCGACAGCGAATCGGAGCAATGGGTGCGCCGCATCGCGGAATATTGCCATGCGGACTATGCAGTGGCGCGCAAAGAACGCATTGACGACCACACCGTCAACATCACGCTACCCGCCTTGGATTACCAAGGGAGGACGGTGGTGCTGGTAGACGACATCGCCAGCACCGGCTACACCCTCGCCGTCGCAGCACGGCAAATAAAGGCATCCGGTGCGGCTGCCGTACACTGCCTGATCACCCACGCCATCTTCGCCGGAGACACGGAGGAGACACTGGTCCGGGCCGGGGTGGAAAATATTTGGAGCACCGACAGCATCATCCACCCCACCAATGCCATCTGCCTCACAGGGCTGCTGGCCGACGCGCTCCAGCCGGGAAAATAAGCCGCCGTGCCCTTTTCACCCTTATATCTAATCCTGTTCGTCCTGCTGATAAGCATGCTTCTTGCCTTCGTGCAGATCGGATTGCTAACGGTCGCCGTTGAAAAGCTGGGTCTGTCACCCTCCTCGGCCTTCACACTGCTATTCGCCTCGTTGTTCGGCAGCGCCATCAACCTGCCGCTGTTTCAGATCAAGGCCGAACGCCCGTCGCCGGACATGGCCATTCCTGACGCGCTGCGCCGCCTGCTGCGTCCACAGATGCGCGAATTCACCGGCAAAACGGTGATCGCCGTCAATGTCGGCGGCTGCCTGATCCCCCTGCTCTTTTCCTATTACCTGATGCGTCACAATCCCATCGACCTGACACAGATGGCGCTTGCCATCACCATCGTCGCCACCGTCAGTCACCTGACCAGCCGCCCCATCCCCGGCCTAGGAATAGGCATGCCGATCTTCGTCGGCCCCGTTACCGCCGCACTCACCGCCATCATCATCGCCCCAGAACATAGCGCGGCGCTCGCCTATATATGCGGCACCCTCGGCGTATTGATCGGCGCCGACCTGCTGCGCCTGAAAGACATCCGCAAAATGGGCACACCCATCGCCTCCATCGGCGGCGCGGGAACATTTGACGGGATTTTTATTACGGGGATCGTGGCAGTGTTGCTGGCGTAGTCACCCCGTGGAAATCTCTTTTTCAAAAAATACGGTTTTATTGATCTAGATCAAAAATCGTGATCGGCATTTGCGCTATCGTCAAACCGTTCTCATGAAGTTGGGTTATGCCTCAATAAGTTGGATACGCATTGAGCTGGTTGACAAGGAAATGCCATGGATCCTCTGGAACTGGTAAAACTGAAAGCGCTGAAGGCCCTCAGCAGTGGCAGACCTGAAATCATAATCGGCCTGATAGACGGCCCCGTCGCCACGCATCATCCTGATCTTGCCAATGCAAATATCCGTGTGACAAGCGCGTTTCGCGGCACGTGCACTCAAACTAATAACTTCGCCTGCTTTCATGGCACCTTTGTGGCTGGCATATTGTTCGCAAAAAGGAATACCGCCGCTCCGGCAATCTGCCCCAACTGCACCTTGCTGGTGCGCCCCATCTTCGCAGAGTCGGCCTCGGTAAATGGAGAAATACCGAGCACGACTCCCCAAGAACTCGCTGCAGCGCTCATCGAGTGTATTGATGCTGGCGCGAGATTGATCAACCTTAGCGCCTCCCTCGCGCAACCCTCGCCAAATGGTGAGCGCAAACTGGAGGATGCACTGGCATATGCCGCAATGCGCGGTGTCATCGTCGTCGCAGCGGCAGGGAATCAAGGCACCCTTGGCAGCTCTGCCATAACCCGGCATCCATGGGTCATCCCTGTAGCGGCCTGCGACCTTTCGGGAAGACCGATAAATGACTCAAATCTGGGAAGCTCTATCGGAAAACAGGGGTTGAGCGCGCCCGGCGAAGGAATCACCAGTCTCAGCGCCAATGGTAAAACGCTCACACAAGGAGGAACAAGTGTTGCGACCCCCTTTGTAACGGGCGCGACTGCGTTGCTGTGGTCGTTGTTTCCTACTGCAACTGCGGGGGAGATAAAACTGGCTATCACCCACGGCGATTCTCCACGACGAAACAGCGTTGTACCGCCTATGATGGATGCTTGGGCAGCATATCAAACGGTAGCGAGAAATCATGCGCGACAATAACGTAAAACAAGGAGAAATCAATGAATGATGACAGCAAAAAGATGGGACACCAACCCCACCGGATACGTCTTCCTGGATTCCTAATAGAGGAAGACATCGGCTTGGGAGATGTCATCAAGCACATGACATACGCTATTGGCATTAAACCCTGTGATGGTTGTCAACGGCGCGCCGCCATCCTCAACCGCTGGATGACTTTTACAGGATATCACTCAAAGTAAGTAGGACTCAAGCCACAACGATCCATCTCTATTTTCAGGGGGAAGTGTTATGGAACAAAATGAAGCGATACAACTACCGGCTACTGCATTTCCTGACAATAAATCCGTAATGATGGCGCCACCGGGAAGCAATGACGGGACATGCTCAACCTGTGGGAGCGGAGTGACCAACACACCCCTTTCATACATCTATGCGGTGGGGCGCATTGAGCCACGTTTTCCACGCCTTAGTGTCGAAAAAGAATTCATGCAAGCGACCGGCCGCTCTGACACAGTCGGAAAAACAGATCGAGAGGCATTTTTTTCCGTGCTATCGCAACGGGAAAACCGCTACCTCGCGCGGCAACTGTGCTGGGTATTCATTATACAAGGCATGGAAACCTATATTCTGCAGCCCCGCGACCCAGGGGATCTAGACCTTCTGATAGAGGCTATCCGCCCTGCCCCCAGCCCAATGGACTTGGATATTGTCATCGGTCTACGCGGCCCCATTGCCCCACCCGATGCGTGTAACGGACTGATGGTGCCAATGGCTGTATTCGACCAGATCTATTCCTTCGACCGAAACACACTGATCAAGGCGATTCCCAAGCCGGACAAAATCACCGCCGAGAAGTTTAAACCCATGGCCAGCGAATTGTTCGACCGAGTCATGCAGATGGCGGACAACGCCGGGGCAACCGATGAACACCGCGCACTCAACTATCTGGTCATGCGTTATCCGGCCATCTATGCCACGGCGGCCGAATGCTTCGGAAGGGATTGTGCTCTCACCGGGGTGGATGTGCGTCCATCCCGCCTGAGTGGAACGCGCAAGATAATGGATGTGATTTTCGCGTACAACCACCGGCAGACCGATGTCGCCGAGAAATATTATGTACGTGTGGATGTGACCGAGGAGTTTCCATTTTTGGTTAGCAAAATGTCGCCATACTATGATCGATAGGCTCAGCAATTAACAAGGAGATTAGACATGAACATTCCAGGATTTACCGCACAAAACAGCTTACAAACGAGCAGCGCAAAATATTCAGGCAGCAGCTCGGGCATGTCATCTGAAAATAGCAATCGGGTTTTTCCACAGATGCGCCAAAATGAGGCCTGGGTGACCACATGTACCCGTGGCAAAGGATGCAAAAGCTGGCATTGTTATGAAGATACAGACTTGCAACAGAGCGTTTGCGAGGAAGTCTAGCAACTGGGTGCAGCAAGTTGAGATAGGGCGTCCCATTATCACCGTTAATATCATAAACGAGAGGAGGTTTGACATGAACATGCCAAGGTTTACTGCGGAAGCCTCGCTTCACACGCCTAGCTTGTCATATAAGGAGGTGAGAGATACATCTAACTTCCGCAATAAAATGGTGGTACCAGCACTGCCTATAAGAAATGTCTGTAGCGCCGTATGCTGCGTAGCTATCAAAGGACGGGTTTACTGCTATCCCTGCGCGGTTCTTTGTTAAGTACCATCTGAATAAATCAGAGGGTTCATATGGGATTGTGGCAGTGTTGCTGGCGTAGAATATAGCCATACAAAAACAGCCAGGCATCATCCACATGAAAGTAAAACCCATATTAATCACCGGCTGCTCCAGCGGGATTGGCCGTTGCGTGGCTGAGGGACTAAAGGCGCGCGGCTACCGGGTATTCGCGACGGCGCGCAAGATGGAGGATGTGGAAACCTTGCAGGCCAAAGGGCTGGAAAGCCTGCGCCTCGACCTGAACAACTCGGACTCTATCCACGCTGCCGTGGACGAAATCATGTCCCGCACCGGGGGCAGGCTCTATGGTCTGTTCAATAATGCGGGATATGGCCAGCCGGGGGCGGTGGAGGATTTGCGGCGTGAGGTATTGCGGGCGCAATTCGAGACCAATCTGTTCGGCATGCTGGAACTGACCAACCGTGTCATCCCGGTGATGCGCGCTCAAGGCGTAGGGCGCATCATCCAGAACAGCTCGCTGCTGGGGTTCGTCGCACTGCCGTACCGCGGCGCCTACAACGCCAGCAAATTCGCCCTGGAAGGCCTCACCGATACCTTGCGCCTGGAGCTGGCAGGCAGCGGCATCCATATATCCATCATCGAACCCGGCCCGATCAAAAGCCGCTTCCGCGCCAACGCCCATGCGGTTTACCGGCAAAATATCGACCCCAAACACAGCGCCCACCGCGAACGCTATCGCGGCCTGGAACAGCGCCTGACCAAGCAAGGCCCCACCGCACCCTTCACACTGCCGCCCGAAGCGGTGTTGAAAAAAGTGATCCACGCCCTCGAAAGCCCACGCCCCAAGATACGCTACCCCGTCACAGCGCCTGCGCACTTCTTTGCCACCCTCAAACGGCTGTTGCCGCACGGCGCGCTGGATTGGGTATTACAGCAGGTGGCGAAAGGGGAAAACCGCTGATATGATCTAAAAACAGCGTTTGAAGGTACGTTCACATGCAATCCAGGAGGAAAACACCATGCCATTGAAACGCTATGGAGTTTTAAAGGGACGGGCGATAGACCGGCGGCTAGGCCAGGGGGAGAGTCCGCATTACCAAGTGCATATCGTGGACGAAGACACGGACTATCGGATCGCTGTCAACGTCAAATCACAGCAAAGCCCTTCAGAGCTTGAATATCTCGTGGACGATGCATTTCAGCACCCCGTCACGGCGGGCTTGCTCGACTTGCCGCTCGGCTTCACGTTGCTGGAACGCAAACCCAACGGTCTGGCGCTGGATTTTATCCGCGGCAACCTCTTCGATCGCAACCGGATGCGCCCGCTGCCTTTCAATGTGCCCGGCCCGGACAATGACCTGAACGAAGTCATCGACCATTACATACAGCGTGTGATGGCCGATGAAAGCGCGCTGCTCTATGCCTTTGGCGAGCGCTGGGGGCCGGAAGAGATCAAGGACAAGATCTTCGGCTTCAAGCCCGGCAATGGCATCCACGACATCCACATGAACCAGGCCAACTCCGCGCAGTTCCAGAAAGACGACGGGGTATGGCAGGATGGCGCGATGCTCATCCACTTTCCGGCACAAAATCAGTGGGTGGCAGTCTTTCTGAAATTCCAGTCGCAGGGCTGGCACAGTGACGACATCACCGGCCACCGCATCGAACCGACGCCCCAGCCAACCGAACCGCAAGGCATCGTACGCATCGTTGCAGCGCTGGTGAATCCTATCGGCCCGGCACCGGAAAAGGAAACGGTGACACTGCTCAATACTTCTCCCCAGACAGTTGATCTGGCTGGCTGGACCATTGCGAACAAAGCCAAACAAAAACATCCACTCAGCGGAACGCTGCCGCCTGGCGAAGTGAAAGTGGTCACCTTGCCGCAAACCGTGCAACTCGGAAACCAGGGAGGAATTATTACCCTGCTGAACCGCGAAGGCCTCAAGGTCGATGGCGTCGCTTACACCAAAGAGCAGGCCCAGCGGGAGGGATGGACGGTCGTATTTTGAGCTGAAATGTAGGTTACGATTGCTGTTTTTGGGATCGAGCTAAATAAGGGAGACCGATATGATTGTCGGCCTCCCCAAAAAAATCAAAGTCAACGAGTTCCAGTGGTTCAGGCGAGATTGAAAATAACACGTCTGAAAGAATGAATGCGGCACGGGCGATAATCGTACAAGTTTTTCCGACATATCCACCTAATCATAAGTTTAAATAAAAAAACATTTTAAATTCAACGGCCTTTTCATATCCAACCCCCTTGAAATGTCACACGCTTTTTCAGGACGATGATTGACGGTCCAGCCTCGCTATCGCTATAGTTCTCGCCCAGGTAGCCAGCAAGCTCAGGTAACGATCACTTGCGGCCACCCTCTTCGGATCTTGCAATATGTGGCGATGACTGCCGCATTTTCAATCCAGGAAGCTTTGTCGATTCATCGAGCCAGAGCTTCCCCCGCATAGGAATGCAACGCGCCCGGACAAGTCTGGAACGGCTTTTTCCCGGGTTTCCATAGCGCCTCTTCAGTAACATCGACGGCGCAAAGCACATAAATACACGCTGGCCGCTGTTTGTCGGCTTGCTGCAAGAATAATGAGTCATCATGAAACCCATGGCCGCATTTTTTATGCGCCAAGGATGGTGTTTTACTGTTCGATATCCCCTATTTGATGCGTCGCCGGAAGGCAACCGCCTATGGCCGCTTGCTGCGGCGATCTTGCTGATGCTTGCCGCTGGCGCGTCACAAGCTGCGCCAGCGGAACTTGCGCCCGCACCTGCCAGCGTATCGCAGACCGCCGAAGAAGGCCTGCGGCGCCAGGAGGAGCGCGAACGGCTGCAGCAACAGCAGTTGCGGCCCAAGGCTGACGTTTTGACCCCCGAAGCCGCGCCGCGTCTTTCCACCGCCCTACCTGACGAAACACCTTGTTTTGTCATCAACGAGATCGTCCTGACCAGCGATGGTTCGCAAGCCCTCTCCTGGTTGGCGAATACCGCGCAACCTTTTTTGCAGCGCTGCGTGGGTATCGAAGGCTTGCGCAAGATCGCCGCCGCACTCAATGCGAAATTGCTCGAATTCGGCTACGCCACCTCCCGCGTCTCGCTGCCCGAACAGAATCTCAAGGAAGGCAAGCTCGTGTTGCGATTGCATGTGGGCCGTGTCGCCGCTGTGAAGATGGTCACGCCGCGCACCAGTAACAGCGGCATGGTGGCAGATGAGGCCTGGGGCACATGGCGGAACGCCTTTCCAGTGAGCAAGGGCGACATACTCAATATCCGTGATATGGAACAAGGTCTCGAACAAATGAAGCGCCTGCCCAGCCAGTCTGTCACTACCCGGCTAGAGCCAGGGCCGCGCGCCGACACCAGCATCGTCACGCTGGTGCGCCAGACGGGTGGCTTAAGCGACAGGTTGCGCGGGGGCGTCATCCTCGACAACTCGGGCAGCAGAACACTCGGCCGCACACAACTCTTCGGCTATGCGTCATTTGACAACCCCCTGGGCCTGAATGACATTCTCAACCTCAACGCCAGCAGCAATGTCGAACAACCCGATCCCGATCATCGAAGCCAGAGCCTGGGGGGCAGCTACAGCATTCCCTTTGGCTACAGCACATTCACGCTCACCCGGAGCCACAGCCGGTTTGCGCAAATGGTGCAAGGCACCACCTCCCGCTTTCTGTCCCACGGCCAGAGCGAAATCACCGAAGCCAGGGCGCATCACACCGCGTTTCGCACGGCATCGGCCAAGTTTGGGATATACGCCGCAGTATCCACACGCCGTGCCAACAGCTATCTCGATGACGTGGAGCTGATCGTTCAACGCCGGCGTACAACTTATGTGGAGACCGGCATCACCTCAAGACAACTGATCGGCAACGCCAGCGTCGACGTCGATCTCGGTTATCGGCGCGGCGTGTCCTGGAGGGATGCCCAGGATGATTTACCGACCGCCGCCCAAGAAGGGCTGACCCTGCGCCCCACGATATGGACGCTGGCCGCTGCCTACAACCAGCCATTTACGATGAACGGGAGGCCTTTCCAATACACCACCACACTGCGCGGCCAGCGTACCGGCGATACCACGCTGGTGACAGATCAGATTGCGATCGGCCAGCGGTGGAGCGTGCGCGGCTTTGATGGTGACAGTGTGCTGCTGGCGGAAAGCGGCTTCTTCCATCGCAATGATCTCGCGACGCCCGTGAACTGGATACGTGGCGTGGACACGGCCGTTTATCTTGGTGTCGACCATGGACGGGTATGGGGTGCGAGCGATGCCTTCCTCATAGGCAACCGGCTGGCGGGGGCGGCGCTGGGGATGCGCGGCAAATGGAAAGCGGTGCAGTTCGATGCGGCGCTTGGCGCGCCCCTCTACAAGCCGGACGGATTTAAAACAGGGAACTGGAATCCTTATCTGTCTGTGACGTATGTATTTGGTTGACGCGGCAACGAAACGTAGGGTGCGTCTCACGCACCGTAGCAACGCAGAATGGTGCGTGCATTGTGCCCTTCACGGGCATGGGTACAGCGTACCCTGAAAAATTATATGAGTGAGAGTTGACATGAACATGACGGGGCATCAGGCACCTTGGGTACGGCGCGTTGCGAAGGCAGTACTGGTGATGTATCTGTGGCAAGGCGAGTTCGCAATGCTGTCCACCTCTGCACAGGCCGCGGATGGCGCCCCCCTTCCTATCGTTCCGGCCAGCACTGCACCCGCCGGGCAACGCCCGATCATGGATGCCGCAGCAAATGGCGTGCCTCTCGTTCACATCGCCCCGCCCAGCAGCGCGGGCGTGTCACACAATCAGTACGACCAGTTCAACGTCAATCCGAATGGCCTGATTCTCAACAACAGCCCAGGGGCGACCCAAACACAGCTCGGTGGCTGGATCGGCGGGAACCTGCAAATAGGCCCGACAGCGGCGCGCATCATCCTCAACGAAATTGTAACAGCCAACCCTTCGCAGTTACTGGGAACAATAGAAATCGCTGGCCGGCGAGCAGACATCGTGATCGCCAATCCCAACGGTATCACCTGCGACGGCTGCGGTTTTCTCAATACGGGGCGGGCGAGCCTCACCACCGGTACGCCCCGCTTCGGCGAGGGCGGCAGCCTCACCGGATTCGATGTGCGTCAAGGGCAGCTAACCATCGGCAACCGGGGACTGACGGCCACCAGCCTCGAACAGCTCGACCTGATTGCACGCGGCATGGTGATAGAAGGCGAGGTCTGGGCCAAAAACCTGAACGCCATCGCGGGGGCCAACCAGGTGCTGTACGCCACCTTGCAGGCAACCACCCTGACGGGCAATGGAGCGGCGCCCCGCTTTGCCATCGACATCAAGGACGTGGGCGGCATGTATGCCAATCAGGTTTATCTGGTAGCCACCGAACAGGGCCTGGGTGTCAACAGCCAAGGACGTGTGGCCGCCCTGCAGGGCAACCTGATACTCTCCGCTAACGGCGACCTCACACTCAAAGACAGCTACGCGAAACAAGATATTCAGCTCACCAGCACGGGCACCATGGCGCTTTCTGGGCAGACAGTGAGCAAGGGGAATACACGGATCACCAGCAGTGGCAGTGTGATCCAGCCAGGCATCGTGGATGCGCAAGGTCAATTGGCGATCAGCGCAGCGCGGCTTGACAACAGCGGAGAACTCATCCAGCGTAGCACCGGCACGCTGGATATCGCCACGACGGGGGCCGCCAGCAACAGCGGCACGATCTACAGCGCAGGGCGGCTCGACCTGCGTGCGGCGAGCTTCACCGCCAACCAGGGCACACTGCTGGCGGCGGATGATCTGAGCGTACGGGCGCAGGCCATCCATCTCAACGACACGCAAATCATCACCGACCGCAATCTCGACCTTGATGCAACACCCTCCGGCAACCTCACCGCCTTCAACACCCAACTCCATGCCGCAGGCAATCTGCACGCCGCCGGGCGGATCAGCAACACGGCGGGACTCTGGCAGGCCGGGCAATCGGTGATGTTGAGCGGTGCGTCTATCGCCAACCAAGGCGGTACGATCCTGGCAGGCGGCGCGCTGGATGCCGCCGTCACGGGCGCCATCGACAACCGCGGCGGCAGCCTGCTCGGTAGCGGCAACGTCACACTCGCCGCAGAGAGTTTGATCAACGATGACTATGCTCAAATCATCAGCAATCAGGCAACGCGGATTACCACCACCGGCATTATCAGCAACCAGAATAGCGTAATCTCCGGCAAGACCGGCCTTGCCCTGCACACCCATGGCAATGCGCTCGACAACACCGAGGGCGTGCTGGTGTCCGATGCAGGTCTTTCCATCAACGCCGCTATGATCGTCAACCAGCAAGGGATAATCGATGCGGCCAATAGCCTGAACATCGCCACGCAGGGCAGCGTAGACAACCTCAACGGTGTGATTCAAACAAGTTCAGGCGCACTGACGCTGCAATCGGGGAGCTTTGACAATACCGGCGGCAAGGTGCTGGCAAAAGACGGGATCTCCCTCACCACTGGCAAGCTCGCCAACAACGCCGAGGAATTCTACACCATGCCAGAGGTGTACTACGCCCCCTCTGCCCTGCCCGTCATTGCTTCGTCACAAGGGGCCGTCTCGATAAACGCGGGCCAAGCCAGCAACCGTATGGGTATCATAACCTCGGCTACCGGCACCCGGATCGTTAGCAAGGCTTTCGACAATGAGTCAGGTGAAATATCATCGGGCGCAGTGCTCACCATCGACACACAGCACCAACGCCTGAACAATGGCACCGGCAATCGCACTGGCACGATCACGGCGAAGGACACGATCACCCTTACCACTGGCGATCTGACCAACTCCTTTGGCGTCATTTCGGCTGACAACCAGGTGACCATCAACAGCAGCGGCGCTATCGACAACTCTGGATTGATAATCAGCGATGGCCAGGTTTCCTTAACGGGAACATCGCTCAAAAACAATTGGGGATTGATACACGCCAAGCAGGACACGCAGGTAACCCTGGGAACGGGATTACTCATTAACGAAATAGGGCAACTGAGTGGCGGCCGGAGCCTCACCCTTCAGAACGGCGAGATCCGCAACAAGTGGGGCAGCCTACTCTCCGGTTCATCCCTGAGCCTCGACACCCAAGGCCAGTCGCTGGACAACAGCGGTGGCCGAATCATCGCTAACGACGATATCGCACTGACTACGGCACCTTTCACCAATAGCTATGGCACGGTAGCCAGCCTGCAAGGCAATCTGAGCATCAATAGCAACAGTCAGACGCTAGACAACCAAAGCGGCAAACTGCAAGCCGCAGGTAACACCACGATTGTCGCCGGAGATACCGCGAATCAAACTGGCCTCATCAGCGGCACGGACATAATGCTCGTCACAGGCAGCCTCGACAACACCGGCGGCACGGTGATTGCCGGAGGCAAGCTCAGCGCCGATACCCAGGCGCTCAACAACGACCAGGGATTGCTGATGTCGGTGGGCGACACCCGCATCGACACCCACGGGCAGAACTTGACTGTCACTCACAGCGGCAACAACGGTGGTATCGTTGCAGGTGGTGCATTGCATATCCAGAGTGGCGCACTATACAACCCATCGGGCTATCTCGCCAGCAACGGCGGTCAGACCTTGGATATCAGCGGTGATCTGGACAACCGTGTTCTGGACGGTGTGGCGGGCCAGATCGTCAGCAATGGCAACGTCGCTATCAATGCAGCAAACATTCTTAACAACGGCGGCGCAATCAATACACTGGGGAATGGCAGCCTGCGCGCCAGCCAGACCATAGACAATCGCGGCGGGCGCATCGTCGCCAACGGCAACATCACGCTCGACGCCGCCACCCTCGACAACAGCGCCGCAAATGGCGCGGCAGGGCGAATCGACGCCGCCGCAATCATGGTCAGCACATTGGCGTTTGCCAACGCTGGCGGCGCCCTGAGCGCGACCAATGACGCCACGATTACCACCGACGCCCTGAACAATACCCAGGGCACAATGAGTGCCGGGCGCAACCTGACCGTCACTGCCGCCACTCTGAACAATACCCGCGGCACCCTGGTGGGTGACGAGCGCGTCACGGTGACTACCCGCAGCCAGGCGCCAAGCGGCACAATCGCATCGAACAATGACGTGACCTTGAATATCCAGGGCGATTACATCAACACCGGCCTGCTCTCGGCACGCAAAGATCTCACCATCAATGCCAACAGCATCACCAACAGCGGCGCGCTCATCGCCAACGACACGCTAACGGCCACCACTACCGGCAATCTCACCAACAGCGGCGAGATCAGCGCCTATCTCACACAGCTCAACGTCGGCGGCACACTCACCAACACCGCAAACGGCCTCATCGACGGCACGCTTACCGGCATCCGGGCGGGCATCATCAACAACACCGCACGTATCTATGGCGACGATCTGCTCATCGCGGGCGATACCCTCAACAACTCCGGCCCTGGCATTATTAACGCGCGCAATCTGCTGTTGATAGGCGCCAGGACGATCAATAACACCTACGGCGGGACACTCTTCAGCCTGGGGGACATGACCATCGGTGGCGCACTGGACAGCAACGGCAATGTAACGGGATGGAGCAACAGCCTGCTCAACGGATCGAGCCATATCGAGGCGCTCGGCAACCTGTATATCGGCGCCACCACCCTCACCAACCGTAACGATTTCTTGCGCATTACGGCAGTAACGGACCCTTCAAAGCAGGAGGATAAAATCCAGCCCAACGGCTCCCTCACCAAATATTTGGCATCCCAGTGCTACGGCGTCGGCGGCGGCCAGGATACAGTGAGTTGTCAGGTACATCCCGACAAGTACGGCCAGCGCAGCCCCGTCGCTCCGGTGCGCGAGGGCGGCATTTTCGGCCCTGTGCAAATCAATTATGCCTGGGACGCACCCGAGTTCGCGCGTTTTGGCGTAACCCCAGTAAGCGCCCCACCTGCCCCACCCAGCAGCAGCTGTGACATTTTTAGCAGCCCAGCCTGCACGCAATGGAAGCGTGATTACGCGGCATGGAACCTCGGCTACCAGAGCGCCCTCGACCAATTAACGGTCAAGGTCAACGCCTACAATGCCGAGGTCAATGAAGACAACCGGCTGGACAGCTTTGAAGACTACACCTGGTACCGCGTCACCTCGACCCGCACCCATGAGGAAGTCGCCAGCACCGCCCCCGCACAGATCCTCTCGGGCGGCAACATCACCCTCACCGGAGAGCGCGCCGACAATCTCGATAGCCAGATCGTGGCAGGCCGTCAACTCTTTAAGCTCTTCAATGCTGGACTCAGTAACGTCGGCACCACATTGCTGGACATTACCACCTACAGCGGCACCTCTCAGTTCACCGAGGTCAAGTCCTGCGGCATGTTTGGTGGCAAACACTGCCGAGAGTGGGGCGACGCAGTGAACTACTCTCCGGCCCCAAAAAACGACAGCAAACCCCTGCAGGACCATACTGTCGAAGAACACATCAACCTCACCGCAGACAAGCCCCATGATCCCTCCGCCACCGCCCCATCCAACGTCGCGGCAGGCGCCGCCACGACTGCCTCAGGCAATGCCCGCAGCGCCGCGCCACAAGGCATCAGCGCCACATTGGACACCAACGACTATGTCTCGCTGTTCATCCAAAGCGTAGCCGCCGCCAGTAGCGGTGAACGCGCGCGCGAGGTGATACTCACCACTCCACCGCGCCTGGCCGTACCCGGCAGCCGCCTGTTCGTCATCCATCCCGAGCCGGAGGCCAATTACCTGGTCGAAACCGATCCGCGTTTCATCCGCAACCGCAACTTCGTGGGATCGGATTATTTCTTCACTCAGCTCAACCTCGACCCAGAACGGCACCTCAAACGCTACGGCGACGGTTTTTACGAACAGCAGCTCGTCAATGGCCAGATCCTCGCACTGACCAGCCAGCGCTATCTCACCGGCTACCGCAACAGCGAACAGCAATACCAGGCCCTGATGGAAGCGGGTGTCGCCTTCGCCCGCGACTACCAGCTCACTCCTGGCGTGGCGCTGACGGGTGAACAGATGGCGATACTTACCACCGACATCGTCTGGCTCACCACCCGCACCGTCACCCTGCCCGATGGCAGCACCACCCAGGTGCTCGTACCCCAGGTCTACCTGCGCCGCCCCGAGGGCGGCGACCTGCACAGCAACGGATCGCTGATTGCCGGTGAGAATGTCTTCATCCAGACCAAGGGCGCACTGAACAATTCCGGCACCATCGCCGCGCGCAGCAGCGCTACCCTGATCGTCGGCGACGACCTGATCAACCAGGGCGGGCGCATCAGCGGCCAGAACATCGTCGCCCGCGCCCGCAACGACCTGAAAAATCTCTCCGGTCTCATCGAGGGCCTGGGCCTCGATAGCCAGGTCACGCTCCAGGCGGGGCGCGACCTGGTGCTACAAACCAACACCCTCGATACCGCCAATGCGCAAGGCAGCAGCACCCGTACAGCGCTCGATCGCCTGGCTATCGTGCAGGGCGGCAGCGTGTCGCTCGATGCCGGGCGTGATCTGCTCGCCTTGGGCAGCGCCGTCAGCGCCGCCGCCGATCTCACCGCCACCGCCGGGCGCGACCTCACCGCCGCCGCCGTGGCCAGTCGCTACCAGATCCAGAGCCAGGATACTTCAGGGCACAACGTTGAGGGCCGCAGCGGCTACATCACGGAAGAAACTACCACCCAGCAGGTGACCACCTTCACCGCCGGCCGCAACGCCGCGCTGGTGGCAGGCAACGATGCCACCCTCAACGGCGCCAATCTCGCGATGGGCGCGGATATCCTCCTCCAGGGCGCGAACGTCCGCATCGCCTCAGTCAAAAACCGCCAGAGCAACGATATTCAGACCGTCGGCCACGACAACTACAACCGCATCGCGCAAGACACCGAAACCCTCGCGGGCGGCAATCTCATTGCGGGTGACAACCTCACCGTCACGGCCACCGGCCCGGGTAATAACGGCGCCACCGGCAACCTCACCGTCACCGTCACCGGCGCCACCCTCAGCGCCGGCACCGGCCAGGCCAGCCTGCTGGCTCGCAACGACATCACCCTGCAAAACGCCACCACCGCATACCGCGCCGTGGCCGAAAGCCATGACACCAGCAGCAACCTCTTGCAGAGCGTCACCACCACCCAGAGCGCGGACACCACCGCCACCCAGGTGACCGGTAGCGCCGTCACCGGCAACACGGTACTGATCCAGGCCGGACGCGATGTCACCCTCACCGCCAGCCAGGCCGTCGCCGATACCGGACTCATCATCGACGCGGGCCGCGACCTCACTCTCGCTCCCGCGCAGCAGACCACGCGCACATCTGCGGCCCAGCAGCAAACCACCGACGGCCTGTTCTCCGGCGGCGGCCTCAGCCTCACCCTGGGCACGCAGCAGCAACAGCAAAATGATCGGGCCACCCATACCCTCCAGATCGGCAGTACCGTGGGCAGCCTCGGCGGCAATGTCAGCCTCATCGCCGGAAACACCTACCAGCAGACCGGCAGCACCGTCGTCGCCCCGCAAGGCGACATCACCATCCAGGCACAGAAGGTGGACATCATCGAGGCGCAAAACACCGGCCAGGGCACACAGGAAACGAAATTTGAACAGTCGGGCCTGACGCTCGCTCTCACCAGCCCGGTGATCTCCGCCCTCCAGACCGGGCAACAGATGGCCAACGCCGCCGGCCAGACCAGTGACCGCAGGATACAAGCCCTGGCGCTCGCTACGACGGGACTGGCAGGCTACAATGCGTATAACGCGATCACCCGGAATCCTGCCCAAGCGGGAGGAGTCAACGTCAGCCTCTCGGTGGGCGGCTCGCAGAACCAAAGCAATAGCACTCAAGCCAGCAGCACCGCCGCCGGGTCGACCATCGCCGCCGGTGGCAGTGTCACTATCCAGGCCACGGGCGCAGGGAGCGAGAGCGATCTGACAATACAAGGCAGCCGCGTCACGGCAGGCAACGCTGTGACACTCAAAGCCGACAGTGATGTCAACCTCCTGGCCGCCAAGAGCACGGCCGAGCAGCACAGCACCAATAAAAATTCCAGCGCCAGTCTGGGCGTGAGCTTGGGCACCGATGGCCTGATGGTGACCGCCAGCGCCAGTGGCGGGCGCGGCAAGGCCGACGGCAGCGATGTGGTCTGGACGAATACTCGCGTCGAGGCGGGCAACACGCTGACGCTGGACTCCGGCGGCAACACCACTCTCAAAGGCGCCGTCGCCAGCGGCGCTCAGGTCACCGCCACTATCGGCGGCAATCTCAATATCGAAAGCCTGCAAGACACCAGCAAATACGACAGCAAACAGCAAAGTATCGGCGGCAGCGTGTCGGTCGGTTACGGCAAGGCCAGCGGCAGCTTCAACGCCAGCCAGCAGAAGATCACCGGCGATTTTGCCAGCGTCATCGAGCAATCCGGCATCAAGGCCGGTGACGGTGGCTTCCAGATTGATGTGAAAGGCAATACTGATCTCAAAGGCGCAGTAATTGCCAGCACGGACAAGGCGATTGAAGACGGCAGGAACAGTCTGACCACCGGCACGCTGACCCAAAGCGACATCCAGAACAAGGCGGATGCAAGCGCCAAGAGTAATGGTATTGTCTTGAGCAGTGATATGTTTACCCAAGGCAAATACGGTGCCACCAAAGCAGTTGTTGGCAACACAATGAACAACGGCAGCGCGTCGGACAGTTCCAGCGGGCAAACCCGCAGCGCCGTCAGCGCAGGCACGGTGATCATCACCGACGAAGCCGCCCAGCAGCAACGCACCGGCCAAACCGCCGAACAAACCGTGGCCAACCTCAATCACGACACGGCCAATGCTCAGGTGGCGGCGCAGCGGTTGGATGTGCAGGCGATGAAGCAGACAGTGGAAACGGAGCAGACGATCAAGCAAGAGGCGTTCAAGGTCGTCACCGTGTTCACCGACGAAATGTACCGGAACAGGTTTCAGGATAAGCCGAAACCCATCAAAGTGGAGTGCCCTGTCGAAGAGAATGCCTGCCTGAGCAACCTAAAACTCGTCAAGGGCTCGCCAGCCACACCGGAGGAGATAGCGAAGGCCGACCCCGGCACGGTGCTGGTTGTCAATGGCATACTGAACGACGAGCAACGGGCTGTAGAGTTGGCGTATCAGAATGCAGAACTGGTAGATGGGAAGAAACCAACCACCATCTACCTGATGCACATCGCACCGGCCAATAACACTATTTCAGAGTTGTTGGGTGTGGCCTACGAGAAGATAATCAATTCGCTGGATTATGGCTTGGCCAATTTCCTGGGCTACACTAACGGAGCGGAAACCTATGCCGCGCTGATAACTCGCCGGGGACAGCAAGCCACCACATCGCTGGGCCACAGCCGGGGCACACTGGTGCAGGAGAGCGCATCCACCATCCTGGGCAACCGCCCGGATGAGAACGGCACCACCTACACCAATCCCAGTCTGACGGTGCGCGGTGTGGGTGGGGCGGCCGATGTGCAGAGTTATACTAACTCTGCGTTCAAAATAATTCAGGATCCTACTAAGAAAGACAATATCACATACAACTATTTCAGCAATGACCCGGTTTCAGTCTCGAACCTGTCGGGCGGCAACCCCGGCGTATGGACACTCAAAGGCCTGTGGCAGGTATATGACACCAACAACAGTATGCACAGTTGCTATGGCACGGGCGGCGCGGGCTGCACGCAGGTCGAAATCCCAGTGCCCGGGGGCCCACAGGGCACGCCGGAGGGGAATGCCATGCTGATTCAATATAAAGGTGGGAAGCTCATGGAAAACAATTCGATCAATCACGATCAACAAGAGGCAGTGAAATGAAAGTATTGGCCTCCTGTCTTTTGATGGCCTTCACGCTGAGCGCGTGCGACGTGGAGGAAATGATCAGGCGCAACGATGATCGCTACCTGAAACCGGGTGCGCTGGATGTGCCGCTGACCAACGTTTACGACACTTACCAGTACAAATTCCTGGACAAATACCGTATTAGCCACACATGGCCAACGAGTGCTGCAACCTGCAAGTATGGACACCTGCCAACTGTGGGGGTCAACAGAGGATTAAGGGGAGAGCTTTTTTATGTACCCGACATCTACGAGAAAAATGGAAAAACCTGGCAAACCAGCTCAACACCTGAGAAGCCCTTTGACTTCGACCCCTATGTGCGGCGCTATAAAGTTGTGTCCAACATATATGATCCTGCTTCGCTTGGACTAGATGATGATGGCCGTTATGATCCTAACAGGCTAAAGAAAATTGGCGAAAGAGTAGCTGAATACGAACCGCAGCCAGTTTGCGATCAAACGTGGGTCGTGACAAATCATGCGCTTATGCTTTATTTTCGGTACCGGACAGTTGACGACTGGAAACAGTACTTGTCCGAATCGAACCCGACAGGTCAGTGGTCTACCATCCGGGTCAATGATAATGACTGGACGGTGCAAATGGTTGCCTTGGCGCCCAGCAACTATTCGACGGGGCCTTATCAGTACTGGGTCCTTCCAATAAAAGATTCGGGCTATACCATGGTGTTGCGACTTGGGGCCACACCAACTTCCCTTCAATACCCCGAAGCCCACGCACGATTCGAAGCCGCTTTCCGCCATCTGATCGAATCGGTAAAAGTCGAAAACCTCAACGCGCAACTGGAGGCCGAACAAGCCGAACTGGGTAAAAAAGCACGGGAAGTCCTGCGCAAGGAGTGCCAGGCCATGGCAAAGCGCACCAGGCCAGTCCAGGCTTGCAAGGATTTACTGGCCCAACCTGCGGATTGATGAAATTTGCTTCAACCCGCAACACCTACTGCCAAACCGCAAGAGGGGCTCGCCGTGAATTGGCCAGCACAGCGTGTTGAATCGCTGTCCTATCTGCCAATCACTGAAAAGCAATCCGAAGACCCTACTATGAAAACCCTCACCCTCGCCACTGCTTTATCCATATTCATTCTTATATTCGCCTCGGGTTGCGCAACGACAGGGGCGATGCGGGGAGTGCCCGCCCAAGACAGGCAGATGAGGGAAATTTATGCCGCATCCGGACTGAAAAGCATCTATTTCATCGCAGTGCCAAGCCCCGCTAATGTCATCTCTGAAAAACTCATGGCTGCCTCGCTTGCATTTGGATCATCAACCGCCATTGATGCGCTGGTGGAAGTCTTCTCGAAGGGTAATCCTGTCACGATTGGCGTCATCGGCGAAAGCGATGCGATCAATGCGGCCACAGTCAAGGTCACGTTAGAACACCTCAAGAACAAGCGAGCCGCGGGCACACTATACTTGGTCGCGGACACCAAAACGCGTGACGAGCTACACGACTTGGCCCAAACAGCAGGTATCAAGCTGATAGTGCTCCCACTAAAATGACTCGACCCTTTCAAATCGGTAAAACGGCAATGTTGAACAAATTCGGATGGGCGCATCCACTTATCATTTTGCTGCTTCTGGGTGGCCTGCTTTCCGGTTGCGCCACTACTGAACCTACGACGATGGTGCCCGATTCAGAGCCGCACGCCCGCATCCGCGTCTTTCACGGCACCTCGGCCGACCTTTATCTCGGCGATATCTGTGACGGCAACAGCCATCCTGTTATTCATGCCGCTGCGGGGGGCTTTTCTTACCTGGTGCGCAACAAGACGATCGGCATGCCAGCCACCGATGACATGCCTTTCTCCTACCATGAATATGCCATTCCGGCAGGTCAGCCCGTCACTGTAAAAATGTATTGGCAGGTGCAAAATGCCAATGGCACATGGCAACACTGCGGCCCAAGCCATGTGATATTCACCCCTGAAGCGGGGCACGATTACGACACTTTCATGAAATTTAGCGGTGGTGTGTGCCAGGGCGTTGAGGTGCGCAAGTTCGTGGTGGGCAACGATGGCAAGATCACCACCACGCCCGCGCCGTTGAGCAGACTTCGATTCCAGCGTTGCCGTTAATTGGAGATCACTCCATTGCCTGATGGCTAATGCCAATATCAAGAGCGGCAGGGTGCAATAACCACAGGGCCTTGCACCGGCTGATCTCTATCACACCCAGCGAAATACGTTACCGATCTTCTGTAGTGGCATAGTTAATTTGGCCACCTGATTATGGGTGATAACATCACCCTCAATATAAAACAGGTGACGAAATGGCAAAAAGCAGACGGACAT
>LNEJ01000049.1 GCA_001464965.1 Gammaproteobacteria bacterium Ga0074134 | reverse complement strand
TGTCAGAGATGTCGTGTCGATGAAGGGTGGCTAGCATTCGGTTATGGACTCTTGAACGAAAACCGCATTTTGACACATCTTGTGACGACAGTATCTAGGCACTATACCTGATAATTTGAATAAATAAACAGAGAGTGTAAAACATTAACCCGGATATTTCATAAATTCGTGCGATAAAAAAATTACGGGGAAGTCGTTACAAGGCGACACTGATGGCCGGAACCGCGCCCGCGATATGAGAGCCTGTCTGTGAATAAATCATCCCTGCGACGGGAGCTGGTTTTGCGCAGAGCAAGGAAGGCTGAGCGTAGTGTGCTTGTTGCACATGAGCGAAGCGTGACGCCGCACTGCGCAAAACCAGCCCCGTCCCTTCGGGTTGCGCCCCAAAACACGCCATGCGGCGTTGCTCGCCGCTCACTAGCACAAACCATATTTTGCGTCTCGCGCCTTGCCTGGCGTGTTTTGGGGCAGCAACGCAGGGATGATTTATTCACAGGCAGGCGCTGAACCTAACCCGAAGGTTTCAGATAGTGCTGATGCAACTCAAGGACGTGCTGGCGCAGCTCTTCCAGCCCGCGATCATTGACGATGATATCGTCCGCTGCCGCCAGGCGCTGCTCTCTGCTGGCTTGGGCATGGATGATCGCGGCGATTTCGGCATCCGGCAGGCCACTGCGTGCGCGCACACGCTGGTATTGCAGGTCTTCAGGGGTGTCCACCACGAGAATGCGGTCCACCATATCGGTTTGTCCGGTTTCCAGCAACAGGGGGATGGAGAGTATGCAGTAGGGAGCGGTGCTTGCTTCGATATCGGCAATGCGACGGCGCATCTCGGCGCGGATCCGGGGGTGCAGGATTCCCTCAAGCCGCTTGCGCTGCGCGGCGTCATTGAAAACGACAGTGCGTAGCCATGCACGATCGAGCTGCCCATCGTCCTTCAGGATATTCTGCCCAAAGGTGCTGACGATATCCCGCAGCACGGGTTGTCCGGGGGCTGTCAATTCATGGGATATTTTATCGGCGTCGATGACCGGCGCACCCAACGAGGCGAAACAGTCCGCCACGGTGGTTTTGCCGCTACCGATGCCACCGGTCAAGCCGATTTTAAGCATGGGATCGTGGAGGCATGAGCATGACTTTACAAACCCAAGTATTACAAGCGCTTCAGCAAGCGCGTGCTTTCACGACGGGCAACACGCTGGTTTTCTTTACCCTCGCTGGCTGCGCCAGCCGTCCCGCCTTTAGCCACATTTTGAATCGCCACAATTCAGGCAAGTCATGCAGTTATCCATTTTGATCATGGCCTTGGTGTTGCATTTTCCGCAGAGCTGGGCGCCGCTGGGGAAGCTGCCGCTTTCGCTGTCTTCGGCCTTGTGCAGCATGGATTCGAATTCGGCGCGTTTTTCGTTGATCAGTTTCTTCTGGTGCTCGTCAAGAGTGTCGTCCTTCAGCAGGCCTATCATGCGCATGTGGCGTTCAATCACGTCACCGATCTCGGCGACCAGTGAAGGCATGTATTTGCCGCCCTTCTTGAAGTAGCCGCCGCGCGGGTCGAATACGGAACGCAGCTCTTCCACCAGAAAGGTGACATCACCGCCCTTGCGGAACACGGCGGAAATGATGCGGGTGAGGGCGACGATCCACTGGAAGTGGTCCATGTTCTTCGAGTTGATGAAGACTTCGAAGGGACGGCGCAATTCATCATCGGTGCCGGGGTTGAGCACCACATCGTTGACGGTGACATACAGGGCATGCTCGGTGAGCGGGGTTTTGATCTTGTAGGTGGAGCCGATCAGCACCTCGGGCCGCTCAAGCTTTTCGTGCATCTGCACTACCTTGGCAGCGGTGGATTCCTCGGCAGGGGCGGCAGTAGCCTTCTCCTCGTCCTTGACCACGCTGTACTTCACAATTTTCTTTTCTATCTTGATAGCCATGTTGTTTCTCCAGTGAGGGTGGTTTCGTTCCTCAGGGGTTTTATTCCATTTCAGTAGGGTGCGTGGGACGCACCCTACTAATAATTATTGCTTCAGATTAGAACTTGCCGTAGTAGCCTTCTTTCAGGGCATCGAACAGGTTGGCGGCGGTGTGGATTTCTCCGTCGTATTCGATCTCCTCGTTACCCTTGACCTCCAGCACGGTGCCGTCTTCCAGAGTGAAGCGGTAGGTGGTGCCCTCCAGATCACTCTCTTTCACCAGCACGCCCTGGAACGCTTCAGGATTGAAGCGGAAGGTGGTGCAACCCTTCAGTCCTTGCTCATAGGCGTAGAGGTAGATGCCCTTGAATTCGTCGTAGGGATAATCCGTTGGCACGTTGGCGGTCTTGGAGATGGACGAGTCGATCCATTTCTGCGCGGCGGCCTGCACGTCTACATGTTCTTTCGGCGTGATGTGATCGGCGGTGGTGAAGTACTCCGGCAGTTGCTCGTCTTCCTTGTCGGAGTAAGGCATGGCCTTGTCGTTGATCAAAGAACGGTAGGCCAGCAATTCATAGGAATAAACATCGACCTTTTCCTTGGACTTCTTGCCTTCACGGATCACGTTACGCGCATAGTGGTGCGCGAAGCTTGGCTCGATACCGTTACTGGCGTTATTGGCCAGCGACAGCGAGATGGTTCCGGTGGGGGCGATGGAGCTGTGGTGGGTGAAGCGCGCACCGTGTTCGGCGATAGCTTCCACCAGAGCAGGGTCGACCTCGGCGATGCGCTGCATGTAGCGGCTGTATTTGGCCAGCAGCACCTTGCCCAGCACGGTATCGCCTATCTTAAATCCGTCTTTCACCATCTCCGGCCGCTTGCGCAGCATCTCGCCCGTTACAGTGAATTCCTGATTCAATACCGGCGCCGCGCCCTTTTCCTGGGCCAATTCGGCGCCCACCTGCCAGCCGGTCAGCGCCATTTCGCGGGTGACCTGCTCGGTGAACTCCAGCGATTCCTGCGAGCCGTAACGCATGCACTGCATGGTTATGGCGGAGCCCAGACCCAGATAACCCATGCCGTGGCGGCGTTTGCTCTTGATCTCTTCGCGCTGCTGCTCCAGGGGCAGGCCGCTGATCTCGACGACGTTATCCAGCATACGGGTGAAGATCGCCACGGCGCGGCGGTATTCGTCCCAGTCAAAGCTGGCCTTGGACGTAAACGCATTGCGCACGAAATTGGTCAGGTTAATCGAGCCCAGCAGACAGGCACCATAGGGAGGAAGCGGTTGCTCACCACAGGGATTGGTGGCGCGGATGCTTTCGCAGAACCAGTTGTTGTTCATCTCGTTGACGTTGTCGATCAGGATAAAGCCCGGCTCGGCGAAATCATAGGTGGAGGTCATGATCGCGTCCCACAAGCGGCGCGCGCGGATGGTGCGATAGATCTTGCATGCGACCAGCCCCTGGTCGTTGGACAGGTATTTGTCCTTGGTCGGCCACTCGCGCCAGACCACCTGCTTCGGGTCGTTGACATCGATACCGTCGCTGTCGATCTCCTTGGCGTCGAGCGGGAACACCAGCGGCCAGTCCGCGTCATTCTTGACGGCCTCCATGTATTCTCGCGTCACCAGCAACGACAGGTTAAACTGACGCAGACGGCCGTTTTCGCGCTTGGCTCGGATGAAGTCGAGCACGTCCGGGTGGCTTACGTCAAAGGTCGCCATCTGGGCGCCGCGACGGCCGCCGGCGGAGGAGACGGTGAAACACATCTTGTCGTAGATGTCCATGAACGACAGCGGGCCGGAGGTATACGCGCCGGCACCGGCGACGAACGCGCCCTTGGGGCGCAGAGTGGAAAATTCATAGCCAATGCCGCAACCGGCCTTCAGGGTCAGGCCTGCCTCATGCACCTTTCCCAGGATATTGTCCATGGAGTCTTGAATGGTGCCGGACACCGTGCAGTTGATCGTGGAGGTTGACGGCTTGTAGGCCTGGGCGCCGGCGTTGGAAACGATACGGCCGGCAGGTATCGCGCCACGGCGCAGCGCCCACAGAAACTTGTCGTACCACTCGCTGCGTTTCTCTTCAGTATCTTCCACATCGGCCAGGGCGCGGGCAACGCGCCGGTAGGTGTGATCGAGCGTTTCGTCGATGACAGTGCCGTCTTTCTTCTTCAGGCGATACTTTTTATCCCAGATATCAAAAGATGCGGGCTGAAGCTCGATGACGGTATCGGCATTCGAAATGGCCTTGAGATGGGCAACCTTCATGGACGTATGCTCCCTTTATCGTTTGTTTTTCGCACGTCGCGGCAAGCCCACGGTGCATGGGGCCGCTTGACTATGGCTTATTTGGCTGAATTCAGACAAACACAATATATTGTGCTGTGACGAGAAGGTTAGCGCCCACTCCTGCCTGTGTCAACAGGTGTGAGCAGGCGTAGGGATGTATTTTTTAATTCATTAAAAACAATATGATACGTTACATAAAAAGAGGTAATCACAGAAAACGCATTAGTATTCAGCAAGATACGGGCGCCGTGACGCGCTATGGAAATACACCATATCTTGTGCATTAATCTGCGGGAGTTCTTCCCCAGGCCCGGAGGGCATGCCAAACGGAGGGGAACGAAGCCAATTTTTCGCGCAAAATGAAAGGACGCAACCGTCTCGCTCAATCAAAAGACCAAATCACCAGTCGACTAAAAAGGCCCACTCACCCTCACGCAGACCCATTGCTGAATTGGAAAGTACCAGCCTTGTCCAATATGAGCCTAACGTGGAAAGCCATTTCACGCCGGGGATGACCTTGAAAAAACTGGATACAATGGCCGCCGAATGCAGTGATAATGACGCCGCCCAACGCCTCAACGAGGCACGGACAACGCTCTTTCAATTGATTAACAAAACCCAACATTGCGCCGCCTGAGCAATATCTCACCCATACCCTTGCTCAGGCTCATGTCTGGATTGGAAAATACTAACGCTTTGCTTTTGCCCGCGCTATTCCGCTATTATTGTATTGCGACTGCGAAATGGCGCAATCAGTCGTCTCCGGGCAAGACATAGGCCGTATCCCTGGCAAAAGGCGCCGCATTCTGCGCCCATTGCTCCTGCGGCACATCCACGCCCAGCTCCACCACGTTGCCATCCGGGTCCTGCACATAAAATGACCGCATTATGGTGTGATCCACTGTGCCTAAAAGAGTGGCGCCGCTGGACTGGCAACGCTTGTAAAGCTGCGCCAGCGCCGGTTCGTCGCTGACATCGATACAAAAGTGGAACAGGCCCGTGTGCTGCGCTTGCGGGGGCACGGCGCGTGTACCAATTTCCACCAGGGCCAAGTCATGGTGATGCCCTCCCGCGCGGTAAAACCACATCTTGCCTCGTTCGCCGACGCGTTCCATGCCGAGGATCTCCCGGTAAAAATGATCGGATGCGTGCAAGTTGCGCACCTTGAGGACAACATGATTGATACCGCGTAACGTCATAGCGTATCCTTGTAAAAATATCTTGCTGAAATCAGGTTGCTACACCGTTGATAGAACCTGCATAGTAAAAAACCTATAAAAATAATATTTATTACTGATTGTTATTTATATGTGCGCGGATTGTATAGTCGTGCCATAGGTAAGGATATTTGCGAGAGTTTCCTTAGTGTCAACGCCGGGCGAGGCGCGGAGATTGATTTGATCTGCCGTGAGGTTAAATCCAAATTGGTTGAGTATGCAAGCATGAATGAAGCGACAAACAACGTACCAGCGCCTGCCTCCGGGCGGGATATCGCTTTGCAGCGCCGTCGTGCCTTGTCGAGCAATGGCAAGGCAGGACTGGCAGCAAGCAAGCCGACAGCGATGCGCAGCGCGCCTAGCCCTGCAAAACCCGCAGAAAAACCTGCTGAAGTAAAAGCCCAGGCCGCACCAGTCACACAAACACTGCCGGCCCCGTCCTCCTCGTCAAACAGCATGAGTGGCAGTGAACGTGCCCGCGCACGGCGCCAGGCGCTTGCGCAAAATGGCAAGGCGGGGTTAAAGGCGGTGCAGCAGGGCAGGTCCCGGCCCGCAGTTGCGGAACCCGCGCAGGTGAATACAGCAGCTGCGGAGCTGCCCGTTGAGGCGTCGGCCGCCAAAAAAGAAGGTTGTGGTTGTGGCTGCAAGCCCGGCCAGTCTCCCGAGGCCACGACGGTGCTTCAGGCTGAGGCCCAGTTGGATCAGATATGCGAGACAGTGGAGGCGAATACCGGCGTTGACAGCCCCGTCGTGTCGACAGTCCGCGCCTTGTGCCTTGCGCGAAGACAGGCGCTGGCGAATCACGGTAAGGCAGCGTTGGGCAAGACCACTGGCGTGACCAGGGCGGAAGTGGTCAAGGGGCGCGAAGGGGCATGGAAGAATGCTGCCGCCAAGGGCTTGTCGGGACGCGATATCGCGCGCGCGCGCCGTGAAGAGTTATGCAGGCTTGGCCGTGGCAGTCAGGCTACCTGCCGTCCCTCTGGACGGGTGCGCCCAGCTGCAGAATCGGCCGATGTTCCTGCCAAGGTTGAGGAGTCTTCAACGCTGCGCGGCCAGCTTATCAGCGGCACGCGCGTGGAGCGCAGCACCAAGGTGACAGGCAATGAGCCAGGCACTTGCCGCGCCATCACCGGCACCGAATATATCTCATTGGATCAATACGAAGGCTTCTGCGGCACCCGCCCGGCGGCGAACGCCGCCAAGGTAGGCATGACCCGTACCGGGCGTGGCCAGGCGGTCACGGGCGCAGAGGTAGGCCGCAGCATGAAAGTAACGGGCGATGAACATGGCGCCTGCAAATCCGTCACAGGCACGGAATACATCGGCGCCGAGCGCTTCGATGAGTTTTGCGCTGAACGTCTGGCGGCTGCCCCAGCCAAAGTGAGCGCCGTGCAAACAGGGCGCGGACAAACCGTCACTGGCGCCGAGGTGGGCCGCAGCTCGAAGGTGACAGGAGACGAGACAGGCTCGTGCCGCGCCATTACAGGTGATGAATACCTGAATCCGAAGGCATCCGCCGTGCCGTGCGCGAGCGAAGAGAGTGGCGACGCTCCTAAAAAGGTGGGTGTCACGCGGACATCCCATGGGCTTGCCGTGTCAGGAACACAGGTGGGACGTTCAGTGAAAGTCACCGGCGATGAGCATGGCGCATGCACGCCGGTGACAGGCACCGAATATCTTGGAGCGGAGCAATTCAAGTCTTTTTGTGCCGCCGATTCCGTAGCGGGACCACGCAAGGTGCAGGAGATGGCAACGCTCGGCGGCCAGGGGCTGACAGGTACGGCAGTCGGACGAAGCGTAAGTGTGACTGGCGATGAACCCGGCTCATGCCGGCAGCTTACGGGCACGCAATATTACACCCCCAACCAGTCCGGTCGGTTATGTGCCGAGCCGGGTGCGCCTGCCAAAGTGGGATTGACGCACACCTTAAGCGAACGCGGGATAACCGGTACAGACGTGGATCGCAGCTCAAGAGTGACAGGCAACGAGTACGGCGCGTGCAAACCCGTCACCGGCACAGAGTATGTTAGCGCAGAGCAGTACCAGACATTGTGTGGCAGCAAGCCCGCGTCTAGCCCGGCAAAGGTGGGAGTTGCACGCACCTGGCATCAGCAGCAGGTATCCGGCACCCAGTTGGGGCGCAGTGGCAAGGTGACGGGTGATGAGTATGGCGGCTGCAAGCCGATTACCGGCACGGAGTATATCGGCCCTGATCAGTACGCTGCTTTTTGCCAGAGTGATGAAGCGGCCGCCAGTCAGGAGCGTGTCCGGACGTTGCGCAGCACGCCGGGATCGGCGCTGACCGGCATCCAGCCGGGCATCAACGGCCGCATGACGGGTGGCGGGCGGGGCGTGTGCATGCCGGTCAGCGGTACCCCTTATGTGGGCGCGGATCAGTTTGCGGGGCAGTGCGATACAGCCGCCGCGTCAGTCATGAACGCGCATCATCGGGTGTCCGGCCCAGCCGATGGCAGCGGTACCCGTTCTCAGGTGACACTCTCTGCTGCAAGGGCGGCTGCATCGCCATCGCCACGGGTGCCGAGCACGGATTTTAGCGTCACCACCCCTGCGCGTAGCGCGCAGACGCGCCAAACCCAGCGCATTACCGGCACGGCCTATGCCAGCAGCGGACGGGTCACCGGGCCGGTAACCTTGGCGGCGGGGCTGATTTCCGGCACGCCGGAGTTCCGCTACACCGCTGACGAGGGCGTGACCGCTGCACGGGGTTATTCTGCGGCAGGCGCCGTACCCGTTGCTCTCGAATCTGAACCCGAGCGCAAGCGCGTTACCGGTGAGGGGCGTGAGAATGGGCGCGCCATTACTGGCGATGATTGGCAGCGTGGCAGCCGGGTGACCGGCACCGAGGGATCCTGGGCCGCGCGGCGCAACATGACCCAGCGTGGCGAGTCGCGCGACATGCCAGTCGCAGTGGGTGCGCGTAACTTCAAGGACATGGAGAAACCGCAAGTGGCGCCAAGCCGTGTCACCGGTAGCAGCGGCAACACGGGCAGCGGCGCGGCTATCACGATCTCGGGTGGTGCGCGCGGATAATCTGGATTGAATGGGTGAGCGGGAAATGAGCCTCAGAAATCGTACATCGCATGGCAGGGGCGCCCAGCGTGCTGGACCCTATGGCCTGGGTACGCGCCACGCGGCGATGCCATATCGGCACGCCGCCACCACTCAGGCCGCCACGGTTGCGGCATCGCCATCGGACCCTACCTGGGATGTGGCTGGCGGGAGCGAAAGAGGGAATGCGCTTCACCCCTTGGCCAATGTAGAAGAAAACCGGCGTTTGTTCGATTACGAGCGTTCGGTGAAGGACAAGTTTGCCGCGATTATTCCAGTGCTCAAGGAAATCGCAGCAATCCAGCACGAACCAGGCTTTGTCGAGCAAGCCCAGAATGTTGCCTCTGCCCGGCTGGGTTTTGCTCTGCCGGCGAACATCCTTGAGGATGCCTGGGTGGAGCAGCTGGACATGCGTACATTGTATGCGCACTGTGTGTTTCATGCCTTTCATTGGGCGGCGGAGCGGTTTTGCGATGAACAGGCGCGGCAGCAGGTAACGATGGAGCAGACGTTGTGCTCATTGTTCGACTGCGGTTTTCACGAGGTAGATTTTTCGCCGTGCGCGGACGGGCGGCTGATGGGGCTGGTGACATTTGTGTTGCGTCTGCCGTATGGCGCGGTGCGCAGAAAGTCCTATGCCGGCGCGATGTTCGATGTGGAAGCGAATGTCAGGCATTGGATGCGCACCGAGTTTTACCGCCATCGCGAGGGTAAGCCCAGTCTGCCGGATGCCGGCACGCGCTATCTGAAGATTGCCGTGTATCACTGGAGCAGTTCTGATCCGGCGCATGAGGGTTGTGCCGCGCACGGCAGCAACGAGCGCGATGCCGCCGAGGCAGCACTGAACCGGCTGGTCGCCTTCCGCCAGGCGATAGAGAACAGCTTCTGCTGCGGCGCGTCGGTGGACACATTGCTGATCGGTGTGGATACAGACACTGACAGTATCAAGGTACACGTCCCGGATGCGGATGGCGCGATGAGCCTGTTTCGTTATGTCGATAGCGCGGAATTGTATCGCCAGAGCGCGGGGTTGGATGTAGGAAATGCGCATTTATATGTGCATCGGGCGATTCAGGAGGCGGCCCGTGCCGAGGGTTGGGCGCAAGGCAACGGTGCGCCGCACGAAGGCATGTTGCGGCTGATGGCATCATTGCTCATTAACAACTTGTCGCAGATCGAATATGTGCGCCAGAACCACGGCGGGCGTTATTCCGACATCGGCCACAATGAATTGTTTATCAGCGTGGGCGAAGGCTTTGAAGAGGTGCAGATACGCAACCTCACCTATTACGCAGCGATGTATACCGTGGAGGAAGGCGCAGCGGACCTTGATATCGGCATCAAGATTTTCACGAAGCTGAATGTAACGCATGGCTTGCCTATCCCGATCATCGTTCACTATCGCTATGACAGCCGGGTGCCGGGATCGAAACAGCGCATCATGGCGCAGTGCCAGCGCGTGAAGGTGGCGATTGAAGCGCGATACAGCGAGCTGAAGCAAAGAGGGCTGTTGGTATGTGCAATGGCGGTACAGGATAAAATGCCTGGCAGCCGGATAGAAATGCTCAATGATGAGGCAGTAGATAACGGTCACTAGATTTACTGGAGTGGAACATGAAGATTTGTCAGGTAGAAAAGACATTGGTTTCCACAAATCGCATCAGAGAAATGGGACACAAGCCCCTGCTGGTAGTGAAAGAGAAGAGTGGTGGGCGCAGTGTCGCAGTCGATGCGGTGGGATGTATTCCCGGTGACTGGGTGATTGTGGTGGGCAGTTCGGCGGCCCGCGAGGCGGCGGGCAGCAAGGAGTATCCGAGTGACGCCACCATCGTCGGCATTATTGATCACTGGAAGGAAGAATGACCGATGGACATCTTGCAGGTGGTTGATGAGCTGGTCGTAACCCGCCGCATTCCGGGTTTATACGGTGCCTCGCTGCGTATCATGCGCGACGCCAAAGGCAAGCTCAGCGTGGCGAGCGATCCTGTGGGTGTGCCGCCAGGAAAATGGGTTTTCACGGCAAGCGGTTCGGCAGCGCGCTACGCCATGGGCAACTACAAGGTTCTTACTGATCTTGCGATTGGCGGGATTATAGACCAGTGGGATCCGGAAGAAGCAGGCGACAGTGCATCTGTGAAAAAGGTGGCATGAGTCAAGATTTTTTTGGGTGTAATTTTTTATTTTACGAGAAAGAGAGGTAGTGTAAATGGCAAATGAACGGTATGGGATTGCATTGGGCATGATCGAAACGCGTGGCCTGGTGCCTGCCATCGAGGCGGCGGATGCCATGACCAAGGCAGCGGAAGTGCGTCTGATCGGGCGTCAATTCGTGGGTGGTGGCTACGTAACCGTACTGGTGCGCGGCGAAACCGGCGCAGTCAACGCTGCTGTACGTGCTGGTGCGGATGCCTGCGAGCGTGTTGGTGACGGCCTGGTGGCGGCGCACATCATCGCGCGCGTGCATAGCGAGGTGGAAAACATTCTGCCGACACGTCCTGGCGAGTAAAGGTTTTCGTTTTTTAACTTCTTTAATGAGACAAGTGAGGAATAGACATGGCTAACGAAGTGACTGGTATTGCATTGGGTATGATTGAAACGCGTGGTTTGGTGCCCGCCATCGAAGCGGCGGATGCCATGACCAAAGCGGCAGAAGTGCGTTTGATCGGGCGTCAGTTCGTCGGCGGCGGCTATGTCACCGTGCTGGTGCGCGGCGAAACCGGCGCGGTTAACGCCGCTGTGCGTGCCGGCGCGGATGCCTGCGAGCGTGTTGGCGACGGCCTGGTGGCAGCCCACATCATCGCGCGCGTGCACAATGAAGTGGAAAATATTTTGCCCAGCAAGCCTACGGCGGGCTGAATTGAACAAGCCGCAGGCTTGGTTTGAATACGGGTAGTTATTATTTTTGAGGAGCAAATAAGAAATGGCAAATACTTTTCATGGTATTGCATTGGGTATGATTGAAACGCGTGGTCTGGTGCCTGCCATCGAAGCGGCGGATGCCATGACCAAGGCAGCGGAAGTGCGTCTGATCGGGCGTCAGTTCGTGGGCGGCGGCTATGTCACTGTGCTGGTGCGCGGTGAAACCGGCGCAGTTAACGCCGCTGTGCGTGCCGGTGCGGATGCCTGCGAGCGCGTCGGCGACGGACTGGTGGCGGCGCACATCATCGCGCGCGTGCACAGTGAAGTAGAAAACATCCTGCCGCAAACGCCGGATGGCGAAGGCGGACGTGACGCGGAAATCACGCAAGTTCGCAGCTGATGATGAGGGAAAGCCGCCATAATCAGGCACGCTGTAGTGCGTTCGCTTATGGCGGCTGCTTCCGGCATGACATCGGCAGCGCAAAGAGGCTGATTCCATAATGCCAAACCCGCGCCTGATTGGTTTTCTTAACCGTGCGCTAAGCCATGAAATGGCGGCGGTGCAACAATACCTCATGCAGTCCAGACTTACCGCGTTGTGGGGTATGGCTGAACTCAGCGAACAATTCCGCCGTGATGTGGAGGAGGAGCTGATCCATGCCGAGCGTCTCATGGAGCGCATGCTGATGTACGGCGCCACCGCCAACGCTACCCAGCTTATCCCTGTCAGGCTGGGCAGAACACTGCCAGAGATATTCGATATCAATCGCGCCATCGAACTGGAGGCCGTGCGTTTGTACGAGGAAGCGGCGGATTATTGCGAGCGTACCCGAGATTTTGAAAATCGTGCTCTGTTTGCGGCTATACTTGAAGAAGAGATCGCACATCTCCGGCATATTGATAAGCTGCAACAGTCACTAATGAAACAGGTGTAACGCCATGCACGACGAACGCGCTCAAAGCACCCTCTCAGCGGCATGGGAGCAACGCGACAAACCTGCCTCGCTCAGCCGCCGCCTGGCTTTTCCATCCTACGCCGAGACCCGCCGCTTTCTCGATTGGCTGGCCGCCTTGTCGGAACGCGAGGGCTATTACCCAAGCAGCAGTTTTGGCACCACCTATGTCAATATAACCATTGATGCGCGTGACGGAAAGACCATAAGTCCCATCGATATCGCATTTGCGCACGAGATTGATGTCTTCTGCGAAAATTCAGACGCTACGTAAGGCACGACATATGCCCACACAGGTGTTTGCGATAGCGAATCAGAAGGGTGGTACGGGCAAAACTACGCTCACCATGAATCTGGCGGCGGGCTTGGCTCGCCGTGGCCGTACCTTGGTGGTGGATGCCGACCCGCAGGGATCCGCCAGCCAGTGGGCGCGCCTGGCGCCGGATGAACGAGCCTATCCCGCCACGGTAATCGCAGTGGCAGGTAGCCTGAGCCGGGAAATCGGGCGTTTCCGGCAGGATTATCAATATATCGTGGTGGATTGTCCGCCGACGCTGGAGAGCGACGCCGTGCGGCTGGCGATGGTGGCGGCGGACAGGGTGCTGATCCCGGTATTGCCGTCACCCATGGATTTATGGGCGAGCGTACGCATGGCCAAGGCGGTTGAAAACGCAAAACAGGAGAATCGCAATTTACAAGCGTATTTAATTCTCAATCAGCTTGAAATGCGTAATGCGTTGTCACGCTCCATGCAGCAGGCGCTCGCTGAATTTGACATCCCGGCACTGAAAAACGCCGTGCAGCGCCGCGCCATCTATCGCAACGCGGCGCTGGAAGGGGCGAGTGTGTATGAGCTCGCGAATCGCGGCAAACCCGCTGCCGCGGAAATTGACGCCATCATTGAGGAGATACTGGATCTATGAAAAAACTGGAAACCAAGCTGGCCGCTGGCGTGCGTCAAGCTAAAAAATCACAGGAACCGCCCATGGCGCCCTCCTCGATGCCAGCGCGGCCACAGGCCACGCGCAAAAGTGATCAGCCGCCTGCCTCGGGCCGGGATGATGCGCGGAACAATCTCCACCCGGAGCGGGTTTGGCCGGATTAAGAGCCTGCCTGTGAATAAATAATCCCTGCGACGGAGGCCGCCCTGCATATACAGGAGGCGCAGGGCAAGGAACGCTGAGCGTAGTGTGCTTGTTGCACATGAGCGAAGCGTGACACCGCACTGCGCAAGACCAGCTCAAGCCATCGGCAATGGCGCTTTAATTGCCTTTAGTATTTTTTCGGGCCAAACGATCCGGGAATCATTAAAGGGCGCCTCGGCGACCTGTCTTCCTTCGTTAAGCAGGTAATCATAGAATGCCTGTGCAACGACCGACAGCTTTTTATCGCCAGGGTAAGCAATGTACCAATGGCGCAGAATGGGGAAGCCCTCCACGTCGAGAATTGCGAATTCCCCGGAGGTCCAGTCCAATGCCAGGGTATGTACCGACAGTGCCGCTATCCCCAGCCCGCCCGCGATACCCTGCTTGATGGCCTCGTTGCTGCCCAGCTCCATCCTGACCCGCAGCGATATGCCGTTGTCCTCGAAAAGTTGTTGCGTTGCCTGACGTATGCCCGAGCCAGGTTCACGCATGATAAACGGCTCTTCGGCGATACGTTGCAAGGGGATGTTTTTCCTTTTTGCCAAGGGGTGATCGGCGCGCGCCACCATCACCAGAGGATTTTCCATGAAGGGCTGGAAGTTTGTTCCGAGATTTCCCGGTGGCTGGCCCAGGATGTAGAGATCATCCATGTTTTCGCTCAAGCGCTCCAGCACGCGCTCGCGGTTGGTGACCTTGAGTGAGATATCGATGCCTGGGTAACGCTGGCAGAATGGGCCGAGTACACGTGGCGCAAAATATTTTGCCGTGGTGATAACAGCAAGGCGCAACCGGCCTTTTTTCAACCCCTTGTGGTCAGCTATCGTCATCTCGAAGCGCTCGAGACTACCGAAGATTTCCTGGCAGGTTGTGTAGAGTTCGCGCCCCGCATCGGTAAGATGGATGCGCTTGCCGATCTGCTCGAGCAAGGGCAGGCCCACGATGTCGGTGAGCTGCTTGATCTGCATGGAAACGGTCGGCTGGGTGAGGAAGAGCTCTTCCGCCGCACGGGTAAAACTAAGGTGGCGCGCGATGGTTTCGAAAACCTTGAGTTGGCGGAACGTGGCGTGTCTCATAATTTGACTCCTGAAAAATATCCGGCCGCGAATGATTTGCTAAAGTATCTGTATATGATAGATAAAATCCTATCAAGATAATCATAAAAATATAATTATATTTATCTATTTTTGAAGGTATTCTCGGCAGCACATACTTAATACGGCACGGTGTGCATGACATACCCTAGAGTGAACGGAGATGAGTGAGGTCACGAACGCACCGGCTGTCCAGCCGCAAAACGGCATAAAAGGCCTGCGTCACTGGCGCTATGACATGCTTGCCGGTTTGCAGGTGGCCATGGTTTCACTGCCGCTTTCTTTGGCCATTGCTATTGCCTCGGGTGCTCCGCCTGTGGCCGGGCTTATTTCCGCAATCATCGCGGGTTTGGTCTTCCCTTTGCTGGGTGGCGCCTATGTGACCATCAGCGGGCCAGCGGCAGGCTTGGCCCCCGCGCTGCTGGCGGGCATGCTCACGCTGGGCAGTGGCGATCTGGCGGCGGGTTATCCGCTGTTGCTGGTTGCCATCTGCCTGACGGGCATGATCCAGGTGACATTGAGCGCGCTGAAGGCGGGCAAATATGCCATTTTCCTGCCCGCCACAGTGGTGGAGGGCATGCTCGCGGCAATCGGTGTGATGATTATCATCAAGCAGTTTCCGTTGCTGATCGGTGTCTCAGCCACGCCTACCAAAAGCATATTGGCTGCGCTGGCCAAGCTGCCCGGCTATTTTCTGCGCCTTGATGTGAAAGTGTTCCTGCTCGGCGCGATATGCCTGTTCTTGATGTTTTTCTTCAACCGCAGCAAAAATCATTGGCTTAAGCGGCTGCCCGCGCCAGTGCTGGTGGCGGGCGTCGGCATTGTCCTTGGCTACCTGTTCCAGCTCGCGCCAAATCAATTGATCAAGGTGCCGGATCAAATTCTCCATGGCGTCACTTTGCCGGATTTCAGCGGTGTCTGGGAGAGGCAGGAGCTCTGGTGGAGTGTCATCGTCATTGTGATTACGCTGACCCTTATCGATGGCATCGAGTCGCTTGCCACCATTGCGGCGGTGGACAAGATCGATCCGTTTCAACGAAAGTCGAACCCCAATGTCACGTTGCGCGCGATGGGTGTCTCCAATATGTTGTCCAGCCTGGCGGGAGGCTTGACCATTATCCCCGGCGGAGTAAAAAGCCGGGCGAATATCGACGCTGGCGGGCGCACCTTGTGGGCTAATGCCTACAACGCGGTATTTTTGCTGATATTTACCCTGTTGGGCACAGCGTTGATTAATCGTATTCCTCTGGCCACCCTGGCGGCGATCATCACCTATGTGGGATGGCGCTTGTGTCAGCCGGGCGTGTTCAGTAAAACCTATAGCATAGGTAAAGATCAGTTTGTCATTTTTGTGGGCACGATAACCGCCATTCTTGTGACCGATCTCCTGATGGGGATATTGCTCGGTGTACTGGCTGAGTTTTTGCTGCTGCTTTATCTGCTGATGCCTTCTTTCAGGTATGTGCTCAGGGGGCACTTTACCTTCGTGCGTTCGTTTGAATTTTTACGGGGACATCTATCCGGGGTGCTGAAAAGCCCTGTGATCAAGGTAAAAACCATTGAGCATGCAGGAAAGGAAACCTGTGAAGTATCACTCTCGTCGGTCGTCTGCTTTAACCTGCTGCACCTGGACAAGGTGCTCGCACTACTCCCCAGGCATGCCGATGTGGCGCTGGTGGTCACCGAGTCTGGCAAGATTGTTGATCACACTGCAATGGAATATTTGCACCATTTCCGTGAAGAATGTTTGCGCGAAGGGAAATCATGTACTATCCAGGGGATGGAGAATTATTACCCCTTCTCGCAGCACTCCCTGTCTGCGCGCATGCCTGACGTCCAGCTGATGCGGCAGGAAGAGACGCTATCAGAGCGCCAGCAGCAGATGAGCGAGATCGCCGGACGATATGATCTGGCGTTTTCGCCGGGCATCGAAACCACCTTGAATGCGCAAGACTTTGTTTACTTTCGCCGTGGCGATAACAAGCAAAAACGCAACGTCATGAGTGGCCTGTATAAAGGCCGTCAGGTCAAATTGTTTGACTATAGCCACACACGTGCGCCGGACTATTACTCGGAGCATCGCCACACGCTGGTCATCGTAGGTCCGCTGGAAAAGGCGATTCCGGATTTCATTGTGGCGCCAGCGCACTACCTTGAACGCTATCTGGTCGGCTACCGGGAGGTGGCCTTTGACGATCACCAGGAATTCTCCGAGATCTATCGTGTTTACACCAAGCATGACGCCGACATACGGGGCTACCTGACTGACGAGCTGGTTCAGTTCTTTATGGACAATCCGAAATTTTACATGGAGGTGCGCGGAAATTTTGTTCTGGCGTTCAGGCCGGACAAAGAGTTGGAGCAGGCCAGCACGATCCCGGTATTATTCTCGTTCACCGATTTGTGTGATAAGGCGCGTACACGAGCGGGCTCAGCTTGACAACATAGGGGGCGGGTAAACTGAACGAAAATGGCAAGCTGTATGATTAGCAGTGCTGCCCCCAAATGATAGATATATATCTATCTAAAGGTAATTTATTTCTTATTTTTATTTATCCACTTTCCAATGCATCATTAGCCTGATGTTTTCGCTAACGCATTAAAACGAGGCAGGTGTACGATGCTTTCCAATCTTCTCATTCCGGCGGTGTTGTTTTTTGCGCTTGGATTCCTCGCGCAGGTGATACGCTCCGATCTCAAGTTTCCCGCAGATCTATCCAAGACCTTGTCCATTTACTTGTTGCTGGGGATTGGGCTGCACGGGGGGATTGAGCTGGCCAAGGCGGACTTCGGTGCGGCGGTCGATGCAGTGGTGGCCGCGCTTGCCTTGGGTTTTTTGCTACCGTTGCTGGCCTACGCCATCCTGCGCTGGCTGGGGCGCATCGACCCCCTGAATTCATCGGCGATCGCCGCCCATTACGGCTCGGTCAGCGCGGGTACGTTTCTGACCGCCCTGGCATTCCTGGAAGTGCAGAACGTCGCCCATGAAACCTATCCGATCATCATGCTCGCCATCATGGAGTCCCCGGCGATCATCATCGGCCTGTTGCTGGCCAAGTTTTCGCGTGTGGGTACGGAGGTGCAGAGTAATGGCGGTGGCCACTCGGTGACGAGGGAACTTCTCCGGGATGCCTTTACCAACGGCAGCGTGATTCTCCTTCTTGGTGCAATCGTGGTGGGGGTGGTCGCCACGCCCGCCAGCCTGAAAAAAATCATGCCGTTTTATGATCAAATATTCATGGGCGTCCTGTCGCTGTTCCTGCTGGAAATGGGCTTGGAAGCGGCCAAGCGCATCGGTGAGTTCCGCAAGGTGGGTGTGTTTCTGGTGGGTTTTGGGATAATCATGCCGTTGATCGGCGGGGCAATCGGCCTGCTGGTGGGGCACGCCATTCTGGGGTTCAGCGTGGGTGGTGTCACTCTCGTTGCAGTGCTGGCTGCGAGCGCCTCCTACATCGCGGTGCCGCCCGCCATGAGGCTGGCGATCCCCGAGGCCAACCCGTCCTTTTACCTGACATTGTCGCTGGGGGTGACCTTTCCGTTTAATGTCATCTTCGGTATTCCGCTGTATTATGAATTGGCTCAATGGCTTGCGCGCTAGGCTGCATGAGATAGGTACCCGGGGGAAAGAGTATGGTGAAATTAGTAGCAGAGAAATTGGTCCGTATCATTGCGACGGCGGAGCTTGAGGCGCAGTTTATCGAACTATCGAAGCGTCATTCGGTGAGCGGGTACACAGTGGTGGATGCACGCGGCGCCGGGGCTTCCGGCATTCAGCATGGGTTGATGGACATCGACAGCAATATCCTGTTTCTGATGGTCGTGCCCCCGGAGCGGCTCAATGAGGTCATGGAGGATCTGGCCAAGATGATACGCCGCGGCCATCACCTGATGGCGCTGGTCTCCGATACCGAGGTAATGCGCAGGCAGAAAGATTTGCCCTGATATGTTGCTGCTACGGATTTTTCTTCGCGCTTGCGGTCTTTTTGCTCTTGTTCGACACCTGTGCCGGAACTCCCCCGCCACGCATGGCCTCCAGCAGTCCCTTGGCCTCGTTCAGAATAAACTCCTTGAACGCCTGGGCCACCGGGGAGAGGCGTTTGTCGCGCTGGTGGACCAGATACCACTGGCGGACGATTGGGAACGAGGCGACATCGAGAATGGCAAGGCGTTTGACCTCTATTTCCAGGTTGACGGTATGAACGGAAACGATCCCCAGCCCCAGCCCGGCCTGCACCCCCTGTTTGATGGCCTCGTTGCTGTCCATCTCCATGCCGCTGATCAGGTGAATATTGTGTTCCGCAAAGAACCGCTCCATGGCGATGCGCGTGCCGGAGCCCTGCTCGCGCATCAGAAAGGTCTCGTGTTGCAGCCGCTCCAGCGGAATGTTGCGCTCCTGGCGCAGCGGATGATCGTAGGGCGCAATCACCACCAGCGGGTTTTCCATAAACGGCTCGGCGACGATATCGTTCTGCTTGGGGGGCACGCCCATGATCACCATATCCCGCTCGTTGGAAGCAAGCTGGCGCAGCAGCGTCTCGCGGTTGGTGACATTCAGGCTGACCGTCACCCCTTCAAAGCGTTTGCTGAAAATGGCAAGGAGATAAGGGGCAAAGTGTTTGGCGGTGCTGACCACCGAGATGTTGAGCCGCCCGCGCGTCACCCCCTTGAGTTCCGACAATACCGCATCGGCGTCGGTGAGTTGTTGCATGACAAGGCGGCTGTAGTGATGAAGCTCGCGTCCCGCCTCGGTCAGATAAATACGCTTGCCGATCTGCTCAAACAGCGGCAGACCGACATTGTCTTCCAGGTGTTTGATCTGCATGGAGATCGCTGGTTGCGTCAAATGCAGATCGTCGGCGGCGCGTGTGTAACTGGAGTGGCGCGCGACGGCCTCGAATACTCTAAGCTGGCGGAGCGTGATATTCTTCATCATAATATGATGCTCATATAGATAAGAATATCTTATGCTGATAATAAAAAATACTGAATATTATTTATAATCAAAAGTTGGCATAGTAATGTCCACTAAGGTAGTGTTGATTTTCCGGCTCACCAGAAATACCTTACAGCGGGCCCCGCTCGGGATAGTTTGCGTGGGACGTTTTGACTGAATAATCGAAAAAATTTTCCATCCCCTAGAAGGAGTCACCTATGGCAGTTGCAAAGAAATACAACGCCGGCGTTAAAGAGTACCGTCAAACGTACTGGATGCCGGAATACACC
The DNA here is from genome assembly GCA_001464965.1 of Gammaproteobacteria bacterium Ga0074134. Lineage (GTDB taxonomy): Bacteria > Pseudomonadota > Gammaproteobacteria > Ga007554 > LNEJ01. The sequence continues at coordinate 87,435 of LNEJ01000049.1, read as the reverse complement.
CCCCTGGACACCGATATCCTGGCCTGCTTCAAGATCACCCCGCAGCCTGGCGTAGATCGTGAAGAGGCTGCCGCTGCCGTGGCCGCTGAATCTTCTACCGGCACCTGGACCACGGTGTGGACCGACTTGCTGACCGACATGGATTATTACAAAGGCCGCGCTTACCGCATCGAAGACGTGCCTGGCGACGATACCTGCTATTACGCCTTTATTGCCTACCCCATTGACCTGTTCGAAGAAGGTTCCGTGGTCAACGTCTTCACCTCGCTGGTGGGTAACGTGTTCGGCTTCAAGGCCGTGCGTGCATTGCGTCTGGAAGACGTGCGCTTCCCCATCGCCTACGTCAAGACCTGCGGCGGCCCGCCCATGGGTATCCAGGTTGAGCGCGACATCATGAACAAGTACGGCCGTCCTTTGCTGGGTTGCACCATCAAGCCCAAGCTCGGCCTGTCCGCCAAGAACTACGGCCGCGCCGTATACGAATGTCTGCGTGGTGGTCTGGATTTCACCAAAGACGATGAGAACATCAACAGCCAGCCCTTCATGCGCTGGAGGCAGCGCTTTGACTTCGTGCAAGAAGCTACCATCAAGGCGGAGCGTGAGACCGGCGAGCGCAAAGGCCACTACCTGAACGTAACGGCCCCCACCCCGGAAGAGATGTACAAGCGTGCCGAGCATGCCAAAGAAATCGGCGCGCCGATCATCATGCACGATTACATCACTGGCGGTTTCTGCGCCAACACGGGTCTGGCCAACTGGTGCCGTGACAACGGCATGCTGCTGCACATCCATCGCGCCATGCACGCCGTGCTTGACCGCAACCCGCACCACGGTATTCACTTCCGCGTGCTGGCCAAGATCCTGCGCCTGTCCGGCGGTGACCATCTGCACACCGGTACCGTGGTTGGCAAGCTGGAAGGCGACCGCGAAGCGACCCTGGGCTGGATCGATATTCTGCGTGAGTCTTTCATTCCTGAAGACCGTTCACGCGGCATTTTCTTCGATCAGGACTGGGGCTCCATGCCCGGCGTGTTCGCCGTGGCTTCTGGCGGTATCCATGTCTGGCACATGCCGGCGCTGGTTAGCATCTTTGGCGATGACTCCGTTCTGCAGTTCGGTGGCGGCACCTTGGGCCATCCCTGGGGCAACGCGGCGGGCGCCGCGGCCAACCGTGTGGCACTGGAAGCCTGCGTGAAGGCACGTAACGAAGGTATTGAGATCGAGAAGGTTGGCAAGGAAATTCTGACCAAGGCCGCTCAGAGCAGCCCCGAACTGAAGATCGCCATGGAAACATGGAAAGAGATCAAGTTCGAGTTCGATACCGTCGACAAGCTGGACGTGGCACACAAATAAACATGCAGCAACGTAGGGTGCGTGAAACGCACCCTACCACACACAGAGGAGTTGAAAAATGAGTGAAATGCAAGATTACAAGTCACGCCTGAGCGATCCCGCCAGCCGCAAGTTCGAGACCTTCTCCTACCTGCCGGCGATGACGCAGGACGACATCCGCAAGCAGGTGGAATACCTCGTCAAAAAGGGCTGGAACCCGGCCGTTGAGCACGTCGAGCCAGAAAACCTGATGGATGACTACTGGTATATGTGGAAACTGCCGATGTTCGGCGAGACCGACGTGAACAAGATCCTGGCTGAAGCCGAGGCTTGCCACAGGGCCAACCCCGATAACCACATCCGCCTGATTGGGTATGACAATTTTGCCCAGTCCCAGGGTGCTGCCATGGTTGTCTATCGCGGTAAGACGGTTTAAATCTGTAAGGGCGGCGAGTCCGCCGCCCCTGCATATGAAAGAACCCTCGTTGCCGCAAGGTGGCGGGGGTTTTTTTTGGAGATGGGTATAACCCGAATGTTTCATAAATTCGTGCGCCCTCGCTAGTCTTTTGTTTTACAGAAAATTTTTGCTCAGCCGGACGTATCAATCACTACGCCGTTCCCTCGCAAAATTCCCCTGTAAAACAAAATCCTGCGCGATCATCACGCGAATTTATGAAACATTCGGCCTAATCACCATGGCGCCAGAGCGCCGCCCAAGAATTTAAAGCGCAAGATTTTTGGCGCCTTGGTGGTTAAACATTTTGGAGCAAGTGAACCATGAACGACGTGATCAAGCAGTACCTGGTAACAGAAAAACCCTATTATCACCCGGTTGCGGATGAAATCGAGCTGTATGAGGCGGCCTATTCCGTGCGCATGCCGATGATGTTGAAAGGCCCGACCGGCTGCGGCAAGACGCGCTTTGTCGAATACATTGCGTGGAAACTCGGCAAGCCGCTGATCACCGTCGCCTGCAATGAAGACATGACAGCCTCCGATCTGGTGGGGCGCTTCCTGCTCGATGCCAGCGGCACGCGCTGGCAGGACGGACCGCTCGCCATCGCCGCCCGTTATGGTGCGATCTGCTACCTTGATGAAGTCGTCGAGGCGCGCCAGGACACTACGGTGGTGATTCATCCGCTCACCGATGCGCGCCGCATACTGCCACTGGAAAAGAAAGGCGAGCTGGTGCAGGCCCATCCCGATTTCCAGCTGGTCATCTCCTATAATCCGGGCTATCAGAGCCTGATGAAGGATCTGAAACAATCCACCAAGCAGCGTTTCGGCGCGCTGGATTTCAACTATCCGTCGCATGATGTCGAAACCGAGATCGTGGCGCATGAAACCGGCGTCAGCAATGATGTCGCAGGCAAGCTGGTGAACATCGCCGAGCGTGCCCGCAACCTTAAGGGGCACGGCCTGGATGAAGGCATTTCTACCCGCATGCTGGTATACGCAGGCTCGCTCATCGCCAAGGGCGTTGATCCGCAAAACGCCTGCCGCGTTACCCTGGTGCGTCCGATCACCGACGACCCCGATATGCGCGATGCGCTGGATGCGGCGGTAACGACGTTTTTTTAGGCATCAGGAGACTGGGGGCGGTGAAAGCCGCGCCCCTGGCTGCCCCCGATTCCCGGCCACTGGAGATGCGTAGGTTGGCTCATGCCGCAGGCGGAGCCAATGGATTCGATCATGCGGCATGCCGGATCCGCAACGTTTGATTTGGCCCACGCACTGATCTCTGACCTCTGGACCCTTGAAACATGGCAATCAATCTCGAAGACTATCAGGATATCCTCGACGAACTGGGTGAGCACGCTGCGGGCGTACTGCGTGCTTCGTGGCAGGAGGCGACAAAGGTGTTCAGCCCGAGAGGGCTGGAAGATTACCTGCAAGGCGCAAAGGGCCTGAAGAACCTTGGGCGCGGTATCGAGCTGGTCATCACCTATATCCAGGAGGCTCCGGAGGTGGCGCGGGAAATCGGCGAGGACGCCGTGCCTGATCTGGTGCAGACCGCGATGATGATGGCGTCCAAGACCAGCGGTGCGGTGATCGAGATGATTTTCGCCACCGCGCCTGTCGCCGCCAAGCGGCTGGGCGATGAGCAGTTGTTCCGTGGCTACCTGCAATTGCTCAATCACCTGATCGCCCAGGCACCGCGTGGGCTGCGTCCGATGCTGGACAAGCTAGACGTGCTGTTTAGCCAGCTTACCTTGGGTGGCCTGCGGCGCTGGGCGCTATGGGGCGCGCAGGCGCACCGCACCGATTATCCCGAGCAGGTCCGGTATTTTGGGCTGGAAAGCAAAGAAGCGCTGGCGGTGCTGCAAAAGGAGCGCAAGGGTACGCTGTTTGTGGATGTGCAGCGGCGCATCAACATCTACTTGCGTGCCTTGTGGGGCCGGGATTTCTTTATGCGCCCCACCAGCGGCGATTTCGAGAACCGCGAGGGTTACCAGCCCTTCATCGAGAATTATTTCATTCATCTGCCGGACGCCTACGATGATTTCGAGGGCATCCCCGGCCTTGAACTTTACCGTGCTACTGCGGCGCATGCCGCCGCTCATATCGTCTATTCGCGCGCGCCCATCTCCGCGGAAAGTCTGAACCCGCTGCAAATGGCGGTGGTCTCTGTCATCGAGGACGCGCGGGTGGAGCAGCTCGCGATCAACGCCTTCCCCGGTTTGCGCCAACTGTGGGCCGTGCTACACAACATTACCCCTGACCAGCAGGCAAGCGTAGGTGATTATCTCAATCGCTTGGCGCGGGCGCTGCTCGATCCCGATTATCATGACGATCATGAGTGGATTCAAAAGGGCCGCGACCTGTTCCGGCAGGCACAGCAAAACCTCGCCGACGCTGCACAGGGAAGAGCGCCAGCGCAGGGTTCTGCGAGTGTGGCGGGAGGCGGGTCGCCGCTGGACACCAACCGGATCTCCTGGGACATCGGCGTTACCTTGGCGCATGATCTTACGCAGATGCGGCTTGCCTTTAATCCGCGCACCGATGTGCTGCGTGCGCCCTACCGCGATGACAACCGCTATTTCTGGGAGTTCGAGGAATTCGATTTTGCCAAAAGCCTGGAGGCCACCTGGGGCGCGTCCAAGCAGGTGCGCAAGCATGTCAGCCTGATGGAGTTCGTCAACGAGATCGACGTGGAGACGGCGGGCGATGACGCCGAGGAGATCTGGGTGCTGCCCACCGAGCTGTTTCCCTACGAGGACGAGGGCAAGAGCTATAATGAAATGGAAGGCAAGGAGCCGGTTTCCCCGCCCTATCACTACCACGAATGGGATTACCAGATCCAGCTGGAGCGCCCGAGCTGGTGCACGTTGCTGGAAAAGCGTACTCAGTTTGGTGACTTGTCCGTCGTTGATGACATTGTGGCCAAGAACAAGCCCATCATCAGCCGCCTGAAATATCTGATCGAGGCCATGCAGCCGCAGGGTGTGCAGCGCCTGCGCAAGCAGGAGGATGGCGACGAGATCGACATCAACGCCGCGATTCGCGCCATGATCGAAATACGCCAGGGCGAAATGCCCGACCCGCGCATCATGATGCGCAATATCCGCAAGGTGCGTGATTTGTCGGTTCTGGTATTGCTGGATCTGTCTGAGTCCACCAACGAGCTGGTGCGTGGTTCGGAGAGTTCGGTGCTCTCGCTGTCACGCGAGGCCACGGTGCTGCTCGCCGATGCCATGAACAAGATCGGCGATCCGTTTGCCATTCATGGGTTCGCCTCCAATGGCCGCCATGACGTGGAATACTACCGCTTCAAGGATTTCGGCGCGCCTTATGACGAGAAGGCCAGGGCCAGAATCGCGGGCATGACCGGGCAGCTCTCGACGCGCATGGGCACGGCGATCCGCCACGCCGGCCAGTTCCTGAAGCATCAGTCGTCCGGCAAAAAACTACTGCTGGTTATCACCGATGGCGAGCCTGCCGATGTCGATGTGCGTGACCCGCAATACCTGCGCTTCGACGCCAAAAAGTCGGTGGAAGAGATGAATCGCAATGGCATTCTCACCTATTGCATGAGCCTCGACCCCCATGCCGACCAATACGTGTCACGCATTTTTGGTGCGAAGAACTACATGGTGGTGGATCATGTGCAGCGCCTGCCGGAGAAATTGCCGATGCTGTATATGGGGCTGACGCGGTAGGTTCTTTTGTGGCCTCTTGTGCTCACATACTCCGTGTATGCTCCGCTTTTTCGGCCATTTTTGCCTTGCGCTACGTCCCTTGATCGAAATCGTGAACAGGTTCTTGCCACAGAGGACACAGGGCGGCGGGTCAGGTTGGCGCGAACCGGTTGCCTGACCTACGTCTGCGACTTCCGCTTTCTTCTTGACCCAATATCACTGATAATTCCCAGCAAGATCTGCCTGCATTTTTCTCTTCATCAAGGAATATAACCATGTCCGACAATCGCAGAAGCAAAACAGTCACTCAAGGCGTGCAGCGCTCTCCTAACCGCGCCATGTTGCGCGCTGTGGGTTTTACCAATGGGGACTTCGACAAGCCTATCGTCGGCATTTCCAATGCCCACAGCACCATTACACCGTGCAATATGGGCATAGGCAGCCTCGCGGCGCGTGCGGAGCAGGCGCTGAAGAGGGCGGGCGCGATGCCGCAGCTGTTCGGCACCATCACCATTTCCGATGGCATATCCATGGGCACGGAGGGCATGAAATATTCGCTAGTTTCGCGCGAAGTGATTGCTGACTCCATCGAAACCGTGTGCAACGGCCAGAGCATGGACGGTGTTATCGCTATTGGTGGTTGCGACAAAAACATGCCGGGCGCAATGATCGCCATCGCCCGCTTGAATATCCCCGCGATTTTCGTGTACGGAGGCACCATCAAGCCCGGCCATTACCGTGGGCGCGATCTCACCGTGGTGAGTGCTTTTGAGGCGGTAGGCCAATTCACCGCGCATAAAATCGACGAAGAAGAATTGACGGGTATCGAGCGCAACGCCTGTCCCGGCGCGGGGTCGTGCGGCGGCATGTTTACCGCCAATACCATGTCCTCGGCCTTTGAAGCGATGGGCATGAGTCTGCCGTATTCCTCCACCATGGCGGCGGAAGATGCAGAGAAGGCCGAAAATACCGCCAAATCCGCCGAAGTGCTGGTGCAGGCCATCAAAAAACAAATCCTGCCTCTGGACATCATCACCCGCAAGTCCATCGAAAACGCCATCGCCGTCATCATGGCCGTAGGCGGTTCCACCAATGCCGTGCTGCACTTTCTGGCCATTGCACACACCGCTGGCGTGGAATTGAGTATAGATGACTTTGAAACAATGCGTGGCCGTGTGCCGGTGCTGTGCGATCTGAAGCCTTCCGGAAAATACGTGGCGACGGATCTGCACCGTGCAGGTGGTGTGCCGCAAGTCATGAAAATGCTGCTTGATCACGGCCTGCTGCACGGCGACGCGCTCACCATCACCGGCCAGACCATCGCCGAAGTCTTGGAGGACATACCCGCCGAGCCACGCGCCGATCAGGATGTGATTCGCCCCTGGAACAGCCCCGTGTACGCACAAGGGCATCTGGCCGTTCTCAAAGGCAATCTGGCAACCGAAGGCGCCGTGGCCAAGATCACCGGTGTGAAAAACGCTAAAATCACTGGCCCGGCACGCGTGTATGACTCCGAAGAAGCCTGCATGCAAGCCATCCTTGACCAAAAAATCAAGGCGGGCGATGTGGTTGTGGTCCGTTACGAAGGCCCCAAAGGAGGCCCGGGCATGCGTGAAATGCTCTCCCCTACTTCTGCCATCATCGGTGAAGGATTAGGTGACAGCGTCGGCCTCATTACAGACGGACGTTTCTCCGGCGGCACCTATGGCATGGTCGTCGGCCACGTCGCCCCTGAAGCCGCGGTGGGTGGCGCCATCGCTTTGGTGCAAGAGGGTGACAGCATCACCATTGATGCCGAAGCACGGCTGCTGCAACTCAACGTCTCCGATGAAGAGCTCGCGCGTCGCCGTGCGAGCTGGCAGCCGCCCAAACCCCGTTATACCCGCGGCGTGCTGGCGAAATACGCCAGACTGGTGTCCAGCGCCAGCCAAGGGGCGGTAACGGATTGAAGTGATATAGGTGTACACTGGCGCGTCCGTTCAGAATCCACACATACACAGAGAGGGAAACCATGAAAGCGGCTAATATTCTGGAAACCATCGGCCATACCCCCCATGTGCGTATCAACCGGCTGTTTGATAAGCGCATAGAGGTTTGGATGAAGCTGGAACGTGCGAATCCTGGCGGGAGCATCAAGGATCGTATCGCCGTTGCCATGATAGATGCCGCCGAGCGCAAAGGATTGCTCAATAAAGATACCGTGATCATCGAACCGACCTCCGGCAATACCGGCATCGGTCTGGCCATAGTGGCTGCGGCGCGTGGATACCGGCTGATTCTGACGATGCCCGAATCCATGTCCATCGAGCGGCGCCGCTACATGGCCGCCCTCGGCGCGCAGTTGGTGCTCACGCCAAAAGAAAAGGGAATGCCAGGCGCGATCGAACGCGCAAATGAACTCATGGCCGAAACGAAGAACGCCTGGATGCCGCAGCAGTTTGAGAACGAAGCTAATCCCGAGGTGCATCGCCAAACCACGGCGCGCGAGATCCTTGCCGATTTCCCCGAAGGTATTGATTACCTCATTACGGGGGTTGGCACGGGCGGCCATATCACGGGCTGCGCCGAGATATTGAAGCAGGCAAACCCAGGCCTCAAGGTGTTCGCGGTGGAACCGGCCGCATCTCCGGTGCTCAGTGGTGGAGCGCGTGGCCCGCATCCCATCCAGGGGATCGGCGCGGGCTTCGTGCCCGCGATTCTTAACACGGAGATTCTGGACGGCATTATCCAGGTCGATCATACGGACGCATTTCGTTATGCCAGCCGTTGCGCCAAAGAAGAAGGCATCTTCATCGGCATATCCTCCGGCGCCTCCCTTGCCGCCGTTGCCCAAAAGCTGCCCGACATGGCGGATGGCAGCCGCGTATTAACCTTCTGCTACGATAGCGGCGAACGCTACCTGTCGGTCGACGGATTGTTTGACGCGTAGACGGTCAGCCCTTTTCACCTTACGGCCAGTCGCTTTTTCCATCGAGCCGCTTCGCCCGCCACGGAAAATACGCCTGGGATTCGTGGCGGGCGCGGGGAAATTCGCGCTTTGGGTTGGGTGGGGTGTGCGCCTCGGGGGGGGGCGGGATGATGACGGCGTGTAGATGAGGGGGTCTACCATCGCTCATTACGTGCTCGATGGCGAGTGCGCAGACGCGATCACCTCAGTCGCGCTAACAAACACAGGACGGGCAAAACTGCGTATGCCTTGGTGTGAAGAACATCGGAAAGCCGTATGCGGGAAAATTGCACGTACGGTTTGATGAGGGAGGGCAGGCGATGTGGACTATAGCAAGGCTAATGAGGCACCGCCAAACGAAAGGGGCGGTAACAGATATGTCGGGCCTACGGAATAAGTAGCCTGCTCTCTACTCTACCCGTTGCTCTCCTTGTCAGTGTGTGTTCGTTTTTTTGGCATCGCCAATTCGTTGATCGGTTTGGGTGCGCGTGCCGAGCGCACTCTCCCACTTCGCGTTTACATCCGGCGCAATACGGCTACGCCTATTGACGCCCTACCATTACGCCTTACGCGCGTTGGCCATTCTTTTAGGCTATCGTCTCTGGCAGCATCAACGTAAAAAAGCCTTGCTCAGGGTGCAGAGCACCCCCTCGCCCATTGGCCGAGGTTAATTCAATATGTCGGAAAATCTTACAACGCCCATATCAAGCCTAAAATCCTGAAAATTACGACTAAGCAATTGATAATATTATAATAATATTCACATTATAGCATCATTATGATATCGTTGTACAAAGAAAATATGTCGATAAACTTTACATCTCCTTATTTACCATCATCACAAAAAAATATATACCAACCTGATTTATAATAATAAAATTTTATTGGCGCTATCTTTGCACATAATTTTAGACGCGGGGATATTGATCCCCTGCCTGAAATTGAAACTTGTGTCGCTCCAATAGCTTTCCTGTGGCCGCATCAACTTAAAATTTCGGCATAACTTCTCACTGGAGAACACTATGTTACTACGCAAACAATTCCTTGCTACGGCAATCACCCTTAGTCTCTGCGCTGGATTTTCCAGCACAGCGTTCTCCGCACCCATTACTGTATTCTCTACGGATTTTAACGGAACTCTACCCTCAGAAATTTCACCAGGCAGTGCTACGCTCACTGGTGTTCAAGGGTACGCCGGACTTGGCCCCGTGGGTAATCAGTTTGGCGGAAACTTCCTGCGCAGTGCCACCGGCAATACCGTGACGCTGACACTTAACAACCTGCCTGCCCATGACACCATCAGTCTCGCATTCCTGTTCGCGGCCATTGATTCGCTTGACGGCACCGGTACATTTCCATCGGGTGATTTCTTCAAAATCGTATTTGATGGCAATACACTGTTTAGCGAATCATTTGCCAATGCATTACCGAGTCAGATCCAGAGCTATGTTCCACCTGCTGGCGTAGAGCTCGCCCGTCACGTCGACCTGGGGTTTTCTGGCCCTGGCAGTTTTTACACCGACAGCGCCTATAATTTCGGAGCCGATCCAGTCTTTGCCAACTTTGCGCATACGGCTTCATCAGCAACCATTGAGTTTTTCATTTTTGGCCCGGGCAACCAGAGTCTCGCCGATGAATCATGGGCTATGGATAACCTGAACGTGAGCGTTACCACGAAGGCTGCAACCGTGCCAGAACCCGGCTCACTCATGCTGTTGCTGGGGGGTGGTCTTGGCTTGCTGGCCGCCGCCAAGCAGCGCCGTCGACCAACACGGGGAAATCCATAGTCCTGAGGGTTTACTACTACTAAGGAAATAGGGGACACTAAGGAAATAGGGGACAGACCACGATAGCGATAAGGGGGGCAGTTCTCGCCAGCCATGCTTTACCTCCATCGCCGCCCGCGATGGCGCTGGGAGCAGGCTTCGCGCTGCCCTTTGGGTAAACCCACCCTTTGACGCGGAGACCCGCGACTATTTCCCCCAGCCTTTGAAGCGTTTTTTGCAGTATTTAAGCAACGCTTCATAGCCATCGAAAAACAGCTCGAAGCCGTCCTCGGCGGGGGCGTCGTATTCGCAGTAGTCATTGGAGTGGTTGCGGCACACCTCGGGCCGCGTTTCATAGATGCCGCAACGCCCGCCGGGCTGGAGATGCAGGCAGGTATTGTTTACCAGCAGGTACCAGCCGTCCTTGTCCTTGTATACATTGACGTTCTGATGCGACACCTGCCACAGCAGGTGGTCAAAATCGTGCTTGGAGCGCGGGGTGGCGATGTGTTGGGTGATGTAGGTGCAGCACTTGGAGTTGGTGCAATAGCCGCACTTGAGCTCGGACGGGATTGCAGGGTAAATGGGGATGACAGCGGCCATAATATTTTCCATGAAAAGGGACGGACACCGGGTGCCCGCCCCGCTTCGATAATCCTAGAAACGGCAGGGTGTGACAAAACCCCTCTGAAACATATTACTGATCGTCCAAAGAAGCAGTCAACGGCCGTTTCCAGGATAATTTCAGACTTTACGATAAACCTCCGCCCCTTGCGCCTTGAACTCCTGCGACTTTTCCGCCATGCCGGCTTGTACAGCGGATTGCTCATCCATGCCGTGTTTGGCGGCATAATCGCGCACGTCCTGGGTGATCTTCATCGAGCAGAACTGCGGGCCGCACATGGAGCAGAAGTGGGCAATCTTGGCGGAGTCCTTGGGCAACGTCTTGTCATGGTACTCGCGCGCACGCTCCGGGTCGAGGCCAAGGTTAAACTGGTCTTCCCAGCGGAATTCGAAGCGCGCCTTGGACAGCGCGTTGTCACGCACCTGTGAACCGGGGTGGCCCTTGGCGAGGTCGGCGGCATGGGCGGCGATCTTGTAGGTGATGATGCCGGTGCGCACGTCCTCTTTATCGGGCAGGCCCAGATGCTCCTTAGGCGTCACGTAGCACAGCATGGCACAGCCGTACCAGCCGATCATGGCGGCGCCGATGCCGGAGGTGATGTGGTCGTAACCGGGGGCGATGTCGGTGGTCAGCGGCCCGAGGGTGTAAAACGGTGCCTCGCCACACTCCTTGAGCTGCTTTTCCATGTTGACCTTGATCAGGTGCATGGGCACATGGCCTGGCCCTTCGATCATGGTCTGCACGTCGTGTTTCCAGGCGATTTGCGTCAGCTCGCCCAGCGCTTCCAGCTCACCGAATTGCGCGGCATCGTTGGCATCCGCAATGGAGCCGGGGCGCAGGCCGTCGCCCAGCGAGAAGGACACATCGTAGGCCTTCATGATTTCGCAGATGTCCTCGAAATGGGTATAGAGAAAATTCTCTTTGTGGTGCGCCAGGCACCACTTGGCCATGATCGAGCCGCCGCGTGAGACGATGCCGGTGACGCGCCTGGCGGTGAGCGGCACATGGCGCAGCAACACGCCCGCGTGGATGGTGAAATAGTCCACGCCCTGTTCGGCCTGCTCGATCAGCGTGTCGCGGAAGATCTCCCAGGTCAGGTCTTCGGCGCGGCCATCTACCTTTTCCAGCGCCTGATAAATCGGTACGGTGCCGATCGGCACGGGCGAGTTGCGGATGATCCACTCGCGGGTTTCGTGAATATTTTTGCCGGTGGACAAGTCCATGACAGTGTCGCCGCCCCAGCGGGTGGACCACACCATTTTTTCGACTTCCTCCTCGATGGAGGAGCTTACTGCGGAGTTGCCGATATTGGCGTTGATTTTCACCAGGAAGTTGCGGCCGATGATCATCGGCTCCAGCTCGGGGTGGTTGATATTGGCGGGGATGATGGCGCGTCCGCGCGCCACTTCATCGCGCACGAACTCGGGGGTGATAACCGGAGGAATGGCCGCGCCGAACGACTCGCCAGGGTGTTGCACCAGCCCTTGCGCGCGCGCCAGTTCCAGCTTCTGATTTTCGCGGATGGCGATATATTCCATCTCGGGCGTGATAATGCCGCGCCGGGCGTAGTGCATCTGGCTGACATTTGCACCCGCCTTGGCACGGCGCGGCGTGCGGATGTGTTCAAAGCGCAGATGGGAAAGCTTGGGGTCCTGCGCACGGCGCTGGCCATAGGTGGAGCTAAGCCCACGCAGCGCCTCGGAATCGCCGCGCTCTTCAATCCATCCGGCACGCAACGCAGGCAACCCGGCACGCAAATCAATGTTCATGCGGGGGTCGGTATAGGGTCCCGAGGTGTCGTACACATACACGGGGGTGTTCTGCTCCGCGCCAAAGCTGGCGGGTGTATCCGACAAGGAAATCTTGCGCATCGGCACGCGGATATCGGGGCGGCTGCCCGTGATATAGACCTTTTCTGAGTTAGGAAAAGGCCGCACGGCCTCTTCGCTAACGCGTGCGGTTTGGCTTAAAAAATCTTTTGGTATGGCGCTCATCATCTATTCCTCTACAAAGGATCCGGCAAACACTACCGTATTCGGAAATAAGCGCAGGGAAGGAATGGGAAATGGTATCGGCATCCCGTGAACAGATGTCACAGGCGAAAACTGCATTGTGATACTGCTTCCCTACGCCAGAATTAACCGGATCAGGTTCAAAGGGTATATCTCAGCCTCGCCTGATACGAGGCACCCCCAGCAGGCGCGCAGGGGCGCTAATAACCCCCGCTAGCCGAATTTAGCCCAAAATTATATTATGTAGCGGCAATTTGCAAGCCGAATGCGCCTTGTGTCCGGCATACAAACCGCTTAACCTACCCGTTTAGCCTCTTTTTTAGAAAAATGGTGGATAAGGATGGACGTAGAACAAGCCCGCTTTAACATGGTCGAACAGCAGATCCGCACATGGGAGGTGCTGGATCCGGGCATTCTTGACCTGATCACGAGCACCCGGCGTGAAGAGTTTGTCCCCGCGCAGTACCGCGACCTGGCATTTGCCGACATCATGATCCCCCTTGGCCACGGCCAGATGATGATGGAGCCCAAGGTTGAGGCGCGGCTGTTGCAGGCGCTGGCCATCGAACCCTCTGACATTATACTGGAGGTCGGAACAGGCAGTGGTTATTTCACAGCGTTGCTGGCCAAGCTGGGCAAGCATGTATACAGCGTGGACATCCTCCCTGACTTCGTACAGAGCACGCAACGCGCACTCAGCGGACACAGTATCCATAACGTGACGCTGGAAACCGGCGACGCCGCCAAGGGATGGGATAAACACGGCCCTTACGATGTCATAGCCATTACCGGCTCACTTCCCGTGCTGCCGGAATCTTTTCTGCGCGCGCTGAAACCCGGCGGCCGCATGGTGGCAATCCTCGGTGAACCGCCAGTGATGGAAGCCGTTCTCGTCACTCATGGCGGGGCGCGGGAGAGCCTTTTTGAAACCAGCGTCGCGGCACTGCTGCACGCCGGACAGCCGCCCCAATTTGTATTCTAAGTAATTATTAGAATATAATTTATCTCTAATATATAGTGGAGCATGGCCATGAATCACCTCACCGCCACCCAACTTAAACAATACCTTGAACAGGCCAATCCGGCACCTTTGCTGCTGGACGTACGCGAACCCTGGGAATTTCAAACCTGTCATATCGAAGGTTCGCGGAATATCCCCATGTCACAGGTGCCCGCTGTCTGCCGTGATCTCGACGCACAGCAGGAGACTATCGTCATCTGCCATCACGGGATGCGCAGCCAGCGTGTGGCCGTCTATCTGGAGCAGGCGGGGTTCACAAATATTGTCAACCTGACAGGCGGCGTCGCCGCCTGGGCACGCGACGTTGACCCGAACATGCCCACCTACTAAGAGCTGCCCCCATGATCAAAAAAAACTCTCCGCTCTTGATTGCAACGCTGCTGGCTATTGCCTCCAGCGCAAATGCGGAAAATCTGCTCGACGCCTATCGCCTCGCGGTTGACAGCGACCCCCAGGTCAAAGCCGCTGAAGCGGCGTGGCAGGCGGTACAGGAGACGCGCAATCAGCGTCTGGCGTTGTTTCGTCCGCAGCTGAGCCTCAATTCCAATATCACTCGCAGCCGGCAGGAATTTTTGAGCGGCGGTTTTTTGGGTCGTGGCGGCACGTTCAATTTTACCAATGAAGGTTTGACTCTCAACCTCAATCAGCCTATTTATCACCGCGATTACTATGTGCAGTTGCGTCAGACGGACGCCCGTACCCGCCAGGCTGAGGCGGACTATAACGCAGCACAGCAGGCTCTGCTGCTGCGGGTCTCTGAGCGTTATTTCGAGGTGCTGGCGGCCGCCGACACAGTGGAGTTCGCGCGCGCCGAAAAAGAGGCGATAGGGCGCCAACTGGAGCAGACGCAACGGCGTTTCGATGTGGGGCTGGTAGCCATCACGGATGTGAACGAGGCCCAGGCTCGCTTTGACCTGGCGGTAAGCCAAGAGGTTGATGCGCAAAAACTCCTGTCCAGTAACCGCGAGGCGTTGCGCGAGGTAACCGGCACGCTCCCCGAATCCCTGCGTGGCCTGGCTGAACAAATACCGCTGGCATCGCCTGACCCGCAGGACGTGGAGAAATGGGTGGATACAGCCCTCAAACAGAATTTTCAACTGATATCAGCCCAAGCTGCCACGGAAGTCGCCAGCCAAACCATCGACCTGCAGCGCTCCGGTCATTATCCGGTGGTAGATGCGGTGGCAAGCCACGGCTATTCAAGATTTTCCGGGGGTGCTTTTGGTGCCAGAGAAACGCTGGATAGCGCGATCGGCTTGCAGCTGAGCGTACCACTCTACCAGGGCGGCGCGGTCAGCTCGCGCATCCGCGAGGCGCAATATCGTCTCAATCAGGCCATGGAAACCCAGGAACAGCAAACCCGTGCCGCTTCACGCCAGACCCGCGACAGCTACCTGAATGTAACCGCCAGCATCAGCCGCGTCGGGGCGCTGAAGCAGGCCGTGGTATCCAGCCAGAGCGCGCTGGACGCCACCGAGGCCGGGATGGAGGTCGGCACCCGAACCACTATTGATGTGCTGAACTCGCAGCGCGACCTGTACCGCGCCAAACGCGATTTGTCGCGCGCACGCTATGACTACCTGGTCAACACCCTGCGCCTGAAGCAGGCCGCAGGGATGATCTCGCTGGCCGACCTTGAACAGGTCAATGGCTGGCTAAAATAAGTACGGCCCCCGGCAGGGGCCGTTTGGGATCAAGCCAGGCGCGGCTTAATCGTCATGGTGATCGTGCCTGTGTCCCTTGTGATGCCCACGGTGGTTGCCACGATGCCTATGGTCACCGCGATGCCGGCCGCGGTCACGATAATCACGCTCATGCCTTTGGGTGGCTATCGCCGTGCCTGCCGCGGCGCCGATAGCGCTTCCGATAATAGCCGTGTTGCGTCCGCCCGCTGCCGAGCCAATCGCTGCGCCAGCAGCACCGCCCAGGGCGCCGCCGATCACTGCGCTGCCATCCACACCGTCCGCGTGTGCCGGGGCAATCAAGCTTGCCGACACCACCAACACCAATCCGGCAAAATTTATACGGCTCATGGTTTTTCTCTCCTTTGACGAAAAAATCACAATACAGATTATGCAATCATATTTTTTGGGAGTCTAGTCCCAAACTGTCGTTTTAACTATGAACTTCGTCACAGTTTCCGGAGTTATTTTTTTAGATCCTCTGTAAAACACTACTTGGCCCTCTCCAGGACAGCCGCATAAAACCCGTCGGTGCCGTGGCGGTGGGGATACAGGCGTAGCGCGCCATCCGCGCCGTTGCTGTTTTCGATATGGATCTGCCGGCGTGCCAGGATGTCCTGAACGGGCAGTGCGTGGAAGCCGGGGTTTTGCGCGAGGAAGCCGCGCACGATATCTTCGTTTTCTTCCGTCAGCAGGCTGCATGTGGCATAGACCAGGCGCCCGCCGGGCTTGAGCAGGTTCGCGGCGGCGGCAAGGATGCGTTGTTGCGTGGCGATGATCTCCGGCAGGTTGATCTCCCGCCATTTGATATCCGGGTTGCGCCGTAGCGTGCCAGTGCCGGAACAGGGGGCATCCACCAGCACCCTATCAATCTTGCCATGCAGGCGTTGCACGCGCATATCGCGCTCGTGGGCGATGGTGATCATGCGCACGGTGTCGAGTCCGGCACGAATGAGGCGGGGCTTCATGCCTTCCAGGCGTTTTGGTGACGTGTCGAAAGCATACAGCGTACCGGTATTGGCCATCAGCACACCCAGATGTAGGGTCTTCCCCCCCGCCCCGGCGCAGAAATCCACCACCATCTCGCGCCGCCGGGGTTCAAGCAACAGGCTCAGCAATTGACTGCCTTCATCCTGGATCTCAAACAAACCTTCCTTGAAGCTGGCGCTGTTGAACAACGGTGTTCGTTCGTTTCGCCGCAGGCCCGCGGGAGAATAGGGGGTTGATTCAACAGGAAAGCCTTCCTCGGCGAGGCGCCGTGCCACGGTGTCACGGTCGGCCTTGAGGGTGTTGACGCGCAAATCGACAGGAGCGGGTTGGTTGAGGGCGTCGGCCAATGTGATGGTTTCGGCCTCGCCGAGTTGCGCGAGCAGCCGTTCGAGCAGCCAGTTGGGCAGATCGGTGCGCACTTCCAGCGGCAGAGTGGATTTATCCAGGGTGCGTACCCTGGTGACCAGCGCGTCTACTGCTCCCTCAAAACCCGCTTCCGTAAGCGCCCGCGCGCTCCAGCCTTGCGTCGCTAGCAGATAGGCCATCACCAGCGCCTCGCTTGAGGTGTCCTGTGCGAGATATTCCAGAAAACGCCGTCGCCGCAGGCAGCCATAGACGGTTTCGGCGGCAAACCCCCGGTCGCGTCCGCCCATGTTTCTGTGCTGACGGAAGTAGGCCTCCATGTGTTTGTCGGCGGGGCGGCCGCCTTGGCTGAGGATAATGCGCAGCAGCTCGATGGCTTGCTGGATTTGAGTATGGCGGGGGGGTGTGGCGGCGGTGTTTTGGCGGTGTTTCATCGGCATGTGGAGGTCTTACAAGAGTTTACGGTAGTGACGCAGGTTTTTTTGCAAAAGTTGGCGCTGTTTTTTCCAGGGGTCGTCCCACGGCAGGCCGGTTTTCATAAGGGCGCGGCACAGATCAAGCTCGCCTGCGATGTCATCCAGATGGACAAATTCAGGGGCCGGGCCGCCGGGCCGTTTGCAATCGGGGCCGCCTTCGAAGCCCTGGTTATGGTAGTTGCCGAGCGGCACCGAGATGCCGATGGAGGGAAAGCCGTAGGCGGTCGCGGCGGTCGCTTCGCAGGTTCCGCCGTCCATGATGCGGCGCTGGTGGCTGCCGGGCAGGATCTGTTCCGCCACGTCGGCAAGCACCTTGAGCGTGCCTGGGTTGAACACGGTGCGCCGGTCGCCAAGGCGCACCACGGGTCCCTTGCCTACAATCGCGCCGGGCAGTGTGCGGGATGCTTCGAGGCTCACGCACACGACGGGCCGCCGCCCCTGGCTCTGGGCGAGCCAGCCAAGCTCGAAATGGCCGATGGCACCGATGAAGCCAACCTCTTCAGCGCGGGTGAGGAGGCCCAGGAACGGTATCGGTTGTGCGGCGCGACGCTTGCCGAACAAGGCGAGCGCGGTGGCAACAATGGCAAATACACCTACCAGATCATCGGCGGCCTTGGTATAAAGCCTTTTGCCGCTGCGCCATACCGGGGCGCGGAATTGAAAACCGCCGTACAGCCTGTTGGCGGGTAAATCCAGCGGGGTACTGATGTGTACCTCGGCAGTGTCGATACTGCGTTTCGAGGCGGTGAGCTTGACGCGGGAAAGCGTGCCCGATCCTGTCCAGCCATGGCTATCGGCCAGCCACACCGATGCGCCTGTCAGATGCTTGACTGGCGCGCCGCCATGCCACTGCACCTTGAGGCGGCGCGGGGAAAGCCACTCCACCCCATGAAACCCTGGATGATCCATATGCGCGATAAATACCCGTAACGGCTCAGTGCTTGGCCCCTCGCTCCGCTCTCCCCGTACCAGACGCAGGTATTCGGCGTGCGATGCTGCGCCGACGACCAGATTACCCAGCGGGTCGGCAAAGAACGGCACCCCCGCCTGTTCCAGCACACGGGTCACGGTGGCGATAACATGCTCCTCGCGAAAGGGAGCGGTGGGCTGGGCGAGGATGTCCAGCAGCAAGTCGAGGTGCGGGGTCTTCATGGCGCGGGCTGAACCCGATTCTCTTCTTGCAATGCCGGATAACATATAAAATCCCCTTCGTTGTTGGTAGCCATGGACAGATCGTTAAATGCTCAGCGACCGTCCGCCGTCCACCGTGAGCACATGCCCGCTGGTGTACGCAGCATCACGGATCAGGAACAGCACGGCTTTGGCGATGTCTTCCGGGCGGCCTTGACGCTTGAGCGCGGTGCGGGAGAGGATGTGCTGCTTGGTCTCCTCGGCCATGCTATTTTCCGGCCACAGGATTGCGCCTGGGGCCACGGCATTGACGCGCACATCGGGGCCAAGCTCGCGCGCCAAAGCCTTGGTGAGCATCACTAACCCCGCCTTGGCCAGACTATACACCGGGTGCGACTTGAGGGGGCGGTCGGCGTGGATATCCACAATATTGACGATGCAACCGTGATGATGCGCAAGATGGGGCGCGGCCGCCTGGGATAGAAAGAACGGTGCCTTGAGGTTAGTGCCTGTCAGGTCATCCCACTGTGCCTCAGTAACGCCTCCCACCGGTGTGGGGTAAAAACTTGAGGCATTATTCACCAGCACATCGAGCCGCCCCCAGGTGTCCATGGCATGCTGCACCAGACGCGGCAGATTGGATGTATCCAGCAGATTGGCCTGCGCCAACACCACCGAACCCGCGCGGCGGGCGTTGAGGTCATCCCGAAGCGCGTGAGCGGTGCCGGAAGATGAGCGATAGTGCAGCACCAGGTTTGCGCCTGCCTCGTGCAAGATGCGTGCGGTAACAGCGCCAATGCGATGTGCCGCGCCGGTGATGAGCGCCACCTTGCCGGTTAAATCTTCACAATTATGGCTAGTCATTTTTCAAGTATACTACGCCCGCGATTTTCTAAAGGCTTGGCGCGCCTCTCAAATGGCAAATTTACAGGAACAATCGTGACCGGCACCCCAAAGATCCGCCCCATCCGCAGCTTCGTGCTGCGTGAAGGCCGCATGACTGATGCCCAGCGCATGGCGTTGGAAACGTTCTGGGAAAAATATGGTGTGGATGAGGACGCGGATGTGCTGGATTTTGAGGCGCTGTTTGGGCGTGCCGCGCCATGCCATCTGGAGATCGGTTTTGGTATGGGCGACGCGCTGGCGGGCATGGGCCATGCCCATCCGGAGAATGATTATCTCGGCATCGAGGTGCATAGCCCCGGTGTCGGCAGCTTCATGCAAAAGGCGCACGCGCTGGAATTAAACAATGTGCGCGTGATCAGCAGCGATGCCGTTGAACTGCTCGAAAAACGCATGCCCGCCGCCTCCCTGGACGCCGTATACCTGTTCTTCCCCGACCCTTGGCCCAAACGTCGCCATCACAAACGGCGCATCGTCAATCCCGCCTTCGCCGCGCTGGTTGCCAGCAAACTTAAGCCCGGCGGGCGTTTCCACATGGCTACCGACTGGGAGGATTATGCCCGGCACATGCTGCAAGTGATGAACGCCGCACAGGATTTCACCAATGTGGCGGGAGAGAAACAATTCGTGCCCCGCCCGGAGTACCGCCCCCTCACCAAATTCGAGCGGCGCGGGCAGCGGCTGGGGCACGGGATATGGGACATGATCTTTGAGCGTAAAAAAGCCTGAACAAACCCGCACCACAATTCACCACTCATCACATGGAAAAGGTAGAATTAAGCATCATGACAGAGGCCCTCGCCTCTAGGTTTAACAACGCGACTCAACTATAAAGGGATACGATATATGAGCACGACACCAGAGAAGATTGATCTTTTTACGCCTGTTCAGGTTGGACCCTATACGCTGCCTAACCGCATCGCGATGGCTCCGATGACGCGCAACCGCGCGGGCGAGGGCAATGTGCCGCAACCCTTGAACGTGGAGCATTACGCGCAGCGTGCGACAGCGGGACTGATCATCACCGAGGCGACGCAGATCTCGCCGCAGGGGGTGGGTTATCCCGCCACGCCCGGCATCCATAGCGCGGAACAGATTGAAGGGTGGCGGCATGTAACCGATGCGGTACATGCGCGCGGCGGAAGGATCTTTCTGCAACTCTGGCATGTGGGGCGCATATCGCATCCCTCGCTTCAGCCAGGTGGGGTGCTGCCGGTGGCGCCGTCAGCGATCAGGCCAGAGGGCCAGGCCTTTACCTACGAGGGTCCGAAAGATTTTGTTACGCCAAGGGCGCTGGATATTTCCGAGATCCCCGGCATTATCGAGCAATACCGCAGTGGTGCGCGCAATGCGCTTGCGGCGGGCTTCGATGGCGTGGAAATCCACGGTGCCAACGGTTATCTGCTTGATCAATTCCTGCGCGACGGTAGCAACCAGCGCACCGACGCGTATGGCGGCCCGATTGAAAACCGTGCGCGCCTGATACTCGAAGTGACCGAGGCAGTGTGTTCGGTGTGGGGTGCAGAGCGTGTAGGTATCCGCCTCTCGCCACTGCAACCCTTCAATGACATGCGCGACTCGAACCCCGAAGCCACGTTTAGCTATGTAGTGGAGCAGCTCAATCGCTTTGGGCTGGGCTATCTGCATGTGACTGAATTAGGTAAAGAGGCGCCCGGTGCCGCCGGCCCTGCCTTTGATCTGCTCAAGCTGAGACGCATCTGGAAGGGTGTATACATGACCAACGCCGGGTATGACCTGGCGCGCGCCAATGCGGCGCTAGCGGCGGGTGCGGCGGACCTGGTTGCTTTCGGTGTGTTGTTCCTCGCCAATCCTGATTTGCCGTTGCGTTTCGCCCGTAGCGCGCCGCTCAACACACCTGATCCCTCCACGTTTTATGGGGGCAGTGCCGCAGGTTATACGGATTATCCGTTTCTTGAGAATGCCTGACGATCAAGCGCGCCGGAAAAGATTAATGTGGTTTCTTTATCTGATCGAATGTCGCAACGGCGCACTCTATGCCGGAATCACCAATGATCTCGCTGCGCGGTATCAGGCGCATGTTGACGGCAAGGGTGCAAAGTACACGCGGGGCAACCCGCCCGTGCGGCTGGTAGGGGCGAAGTCTTACCCGGATCGTTCAAGCGCATCTCGTGCCGAATGGGAGATCAGGCGGCTGCCCCGGCAGAAGAAGCCAGGTTTTCTCGATAGTTCGTCCATCGCAACGGGTGAAAGATAATGCACAAACGTGGATGGTTGAAATTTGGCACGGCAGGAATGGTTTTCGCGGCAACGCTATGGTGTTGCATCGGCGTGGCGGAGGAGCGATGGCGCATCAAGAATGTGCCGCCATTAACGCCATTGGCCGAAGACGGTATTCGTGATCCCGCCAACCCCGCCATTACCAAACTTCAGCAACCGGCAGAGGCGCTGTCCAATTTTCCGAAAGACCGGCGTGGCGAGGTGGATTGGGTAAAAACCCTGCGCCAAGGACTGATAAATCCCCGCAAGAGCATTGATGGGGATGAGTACGGTGGCAAGGAGGTCATGCAGGAGATGGATCTCGACATCATGTTAAAAAATACCGCGCAAATGCCCTGGGTGCGGTTTCCGCATCGCGCCCATACCGAATGGCTTGCGTGCAGCAATTGCCACTCGGCGATTTTCGTTCCGCAGCGCGGCGCCAATCGCATTTCAATGGAAAAAATTCTCAAGGGGGAATTTTGCGGCCGTTGCCACGACAAGGTGTCCTTCAGCCTGTTTGTCTGCGAACGCTGCCATAGCGTGCCGCACGAAGGCTCCGGCCCCGCGTGGTGGTAGTGATCATAGCGCATGACATCTTGTCTTCAGAGATGTATATTCTGAAAAAAAGTGTGGTTCGAGGAGAAGGATTATGACAAAAGACGAAATGAAAAAGGCGGTTGCGCTGGCCGCGCTGGAGTATGTCGAGGCCGGCGCTGTGGTCGGGGTGGGCACCGGCTCCACCGCCAATTTTTTTATTGACGCCCTGGCAGGCATCAAGCACAAGATCGAAGGTACGGTCGCAAGCTCGGTGGCTACCGCCGAGCGCCTGAAAGGGCATGGCATCCCGGTGTTCGACCTGAATTCCGTAAATGAAATCGGCGTATATGTCGACGGGGCTGACGAGGCCAACCGTTATTTGCAGCTTATCAAAGGCGGCGGTGGGGCGTTGACGCGCGAGAAGATTGTGGCTGCGGCCAGCAGAAAATTCGTTTGTATAGCCGATGAATCCAAGCTGGTCGACGTGCTGGGCGCGTTCCCCCTGCCCATCGAGGTAATTCCAATGGCACGCAGCTATGTCGCGCGCGAGATCGTCAAGATCGGCGGCAAGCCTGTGCTGCGCGAAGGTTTTGTGACAGACAATGGGAATATTATCCTCGACGTGCATGGCCTGAGTATTATGGAGCCGGCGCGGCTGGAAGCGGAGCTGAACAACATCGCGGGCGTGGTCACCAATGGTCTGTTCGCCATCCGCTCTGCCGATGTGCTGCTGTTAGGCACCGCTGAAGGCGTGCGCAAACTGGCTTGATGATTCACCTGATACGCTATCGGCATCAGCATGATATGATCCGCGTTCTGGTTAATTCCAGACCTGTTTCGCTGCGGAAGAAGAATGCAAGAATTTGTCAACCCCACATAGAAAAGGAGCATCCGTATGAGATACCCAAGGAAACTAAATGTGAAAAAAACTCTGGTATCAGGGTTGGCCTTAAGCGCGATTGCGCTGGCCTCCCACGTCCAGGCGGCCGATGTCGATGATCGCTGGTATATTGCCCCCGGGCTTAGTTACATCAAGCCTGATAAAGACCGCGACGCTAAAAACAGCCCGGGGCTTCAGTTGGGTATTGGCAAACCGGTCAGTGAATCGTGGAACATCGAGGCCAATCTGGTTGCGGACGACCTCGACATGAAGAACAGCTCGGACAAGTTCAAACAGCGTGGCTTGGGCATCGACGGCCTGTATTTCTTTGACCGGGATGCCGCTTTTGCGCCCTATGCCGTACTGGGCGCTGGCGCGCTCAGAACCAGCGTGTCCGGCGAAAAAAGCACGAATCCCATGGCGAATGTCGGCCTGGGATTCATGACCAGTCTGGTAGAAGATGCCTTGGCGCTGCGCGCCGATGTGCGTTACCGCTACGACAAAGACGATAAGAGTGTTGCCAACCAGAATCGTTTTGGCGATTGGATACTGAACCTGGGTCTGTCCATCCCGCTGGGAGCGAAGGCAAAGGCTGTTGTGCCGGCAGCTGCCGCGGCTCCTGTTGTTGCAGCGGCTGCCCCCAAGCCGCCGGTGGATAGCGATGGTGATGGCGTGATCGACAGCCAGGACCGCTGTCCCAATACCCCCGCTGGTGCGAAAGTGAACACCGACGGCTGTGAACTGGACAGCGATGGCGATGGTGTTGTGGACAGCAAAGACCGTTGCCCCAACACCCCTGCGGGTGCGAAAGTGAATGCCGACGGCTGCGAGATGGATGGTGACGGTGACGGCGTGGTGGATAGCAAAGACCGTTGCCCCAACACCCCTGCGGGTGCGAAGGTGAATGCCGATGGCTGTGAACTGGACAGCGATGGCGACGGCGTGGTGGATAGCAAAGACCGCTGCCCGGACAGCAAAGGTGCCGCGAAAGTGGATGATAACGGTTGTGAGATTGCCGGTGTTATCGAGCTCAAGGGCGTAAGGTTCTCCACCAACTCCGCGCAGCTGACGCCGGGTTCACTGGCTGTCCTGGATGAAGCCGCTGCAACCCTGGTCAAACACAGCGACATCAAAGCGGAAGTGGCTGGACATACCGACAACCGAGGTGTTGCTGCCAAGAACAAGAAATTGTCGCAGCAGCGCGCCGAGGCCGTGATGCACTACCTGGTGTCGAAGGGCGTGAATGCCGCGAACCTGACCGCCAAGGGTTATGGTCAGGAAGATCCGGTGGCCGACAACAAAACGGAAGAGGGGCGCTCCGCAAACCGCCGTGTAGAGCTGCGCATCCAGAAGTAATAGTCCGGCATTTTTGGGTTTGAGACTAAAAGCCCGGCTGATCCATCATCAGCCGGGCTTTTTTATCCTGGAAATGGCGGAGGGCGCAATGCAGTGGTGTGTCAAACAAATGAATCCAGGGCGGACGCAGCCACCATCACCTGCGGTGAGAGCACAACGGCGAGACATCGCTGCGTTACAATACCTATTGAGAAATATGAGGTTCTTTAATAAATTCACATATTGGCCGATATGAGTAAGGTCTTTTGTAAAAGAGCAGGCTTTTAATCTAACCCTAAAACCAAGGAGATCTCTTCATGGAAAAACTTCGTCGCATCGCCAAACCCATTAGTCACTTTGTGATCCTCGCCTTTCTCTGGCTTGGTGTTCAGCTGCCCGCCGCTCAGGCTGGCATTGTAGGTACCGAATCTCTGGTAAGTTCCGAGCAGGCGCAGCAGGATCGTGCGCATATTCTGAAACTGCTGGAAAGAAAGGACGTTCAGGAGCAGTTGGTGGCTTATGGCGTTGATGCGGAGCAGGCCAAGGCGCGCGTGAACAGCCTCACCGATGCCGAGATGCGCACCCTGGCGGGCCAGATGGATCAGTTGCCGGCAGGCGGTGATAGCGTGGTGGGCATATTGTTCGCTATCTTCATCATTCTGCTGATTACGGATATTCTGGGCCTGACCAACATTTTCCCGTTTGTTAAACACAGACGTTAATCCTTTCCCACCATGCTGACCATACAGCCGCCCGGAGCGCTCCGGGCGGCTTGTTGGCTGATAGCGGCGCTGCTCGTTACAGGATGCGGCGTGCCCCTGCAAATTGACCATCTGCGGAAATCGCCCGATGTAATCGGGCCGCCGGTGGAGCTGACCGCCGTTCCCTTTTTTCCACAGGAAGATTTTCAGTGCGGCCCGGCTGCGCTGGCCACGGTGCTGAACTGGTCGGGCGTTAGCGTCACCCCCGAAGCGTTGGCACCCCAGGTGTATCTGCCGGAGCGGCAGGGCAGCCTGCAAGTGGAGCTGCTCGCCGCTACCCGCCGCGCCGGGCGTATCCCGTATCTCATCCAGCCCAGGCTTGAGACGCTGCTCGCCGAAGTCCGGGCGGGCAATCCGGTACTGGTTTTACAGAACCTGGGGTTAAGCTGGTATACCAAATGGCATTACGCCGTGGTGGTGGGGTTTGACCTCAGCCAGGATTTGGTCATCCTGCGCTCGGGCCGCGAACGGCGGCATGTTGTGCCGTTCAAGCTGTTCGAACGCACCTGGAGGCGCGGTGACTATTGGGCAATGGTTGCCTTGCCCTCAGATCGCCTGCCTGCAAGCGCGGAGGAAATACCTTATCTGCGGGCCGTTGCTGGGCTGGAGCGGCTGCAACGCTGGCAAGAGGTCAAAACCGCCTATGCCAGTGCATTGGTGCGCTGGCCGGACAGCGCGGCGGCACGCATGGGCCTGGGCAACAGCCTGTATGCGATTAAAGATCTATCCGGCGCGGAACAGGCCTACCGGCAAGTTACGCTGGCCAACCCCGCTCTCGCCCCCGCCTTCAATAACCTGGCGCAGGTGCTCGCCGAACAGGGCCGCTTGCAAGAAGCCGAACAAGCCGCACGGCGTGCCGTGAGCCTGGGTGGCCCGCTGCTGGCAAGCTATGAGGAAACCCTGCAACATATACTTGTGCTCCAGTCACGGGAAAAACAGAACTGAGGTTTTTAGGATTATTGTAATTCGAGCATTACCTCGGCAACATCCGGGCCTGCCAAACGAAACCCCCGCATTTCCAGCACACCCTTGGTGTTTAATGAAATAATCAGGTAAAGCACGCCGGGATACGCCGCCTCGTCAATATCCATCGCCGATGGCAGCGCCGGGGAAGCCGGGTGTGAATGGTAAATGGCAAACAATTCCTCGCCGCGTTCGCGCATCTGACGCATGGCGTCGATCTGCCCCTTGGGGTCCATGACATATTGCACCTGGGGCGAGGACGCAACATTGGCAACCGGGTAGCAATGTGATGGGTTACCCCCGCGTGCGCCGATCAGGCCGCACATCTCCCTGTCAGCGGCAAGCTGGGCTTGGTGCAGCAATTGATTCACCAATGGGCGTGGTAATTTGATGGTTGGCATGGTTGTAATGTCGATTAGAGGCTATTCACCTGCCAATACTATCAAAATCGCTATGGCGGCGAACTCCATTTCGCGCCTGCGGCTTACCAAAAATGGAGGCGCTGCCATCAACCTTCTGGCGGAGCGCAGGAAAAAGCCTGAAAAAAATCGCATGGTGATGATTGTAGACAAAGGCTACACTGGTAAGGTCGCTGAATGTCACAGAGGTTTTCGTGGCTACACCGCTGTTTTGAGCGCTCAATGGATGGGAAGATTATGGGCTTATTCGATAACATAGCGGGGGGCTATCGGCAAATTGACTGGCCAAAGCAGTGGGCAATCCAGCTTGCTGGATGGTGTCATGGATCTGTTGAACAATAACCAGGCCGGTGGCATCGGTGGCCTGGTGCAGTCATTTTAACCAACGGACGGCGAAGTAGCCACCGCGCCGTCCCAAGCCACAGCGCACCTTTATAAATCAAATCGCGGAAGACTTTCAATGAATAAGGCCGCTCCCGCCTCTACCGCTAATCACCTGATCGACGAAACCAGTCCCTATCTGCTCCAGCACGCGCACAATCCGGTGGAATGGTATCCGTGGAGCCAAGTAGCGCTGGACAAGGCGCTGCGCGAGAACAAGCCGATACTGCTTTCGATAGGCTATTCCGCGTGCCATTGGTGTCACGTGATGGCTCACGAATCGTTTGAGGACGAAGCAACCGCCCAGGTTATGAACGCGCTGTTCGTGAACATAAAGGTGGACCGTGAAGAACGCCCCGACCTCGACAAAATCTATCAGACCGCGCACCAGTTGCTGACACAGCGAGGCGGTGGCTGGCCGCTTACGGTATTCCTCACCCCGGATGATCACGCGCCATTTTTTGCCGGCACCTATTTCCCCAGGGAGCCGCGCTATGGCCTGCCGGGATTCAAGGAGCTGTTGCAACGCATTGAGGCGTTTTACCGCGAACACCCGGAGGAGGTCCGGCAGCAAAATGCGTCTCTGATAAATGCCCTGGAGAGCATGGCGCCCATGGGTGGTGGAGAAATCAATGCCGCGGCGCTCGACATTGCGCGCCGTCAACTTGAGCAGAGCTTCGATGCCCACCACGGCGGATTTGGCCGTGCGCCCAAGTTTCCCCACCCCACTCATATCGAGCGCCTGCTGCGCCACTGGGCCGCCACCGGCCGGGCGGACGACAAGGCGTTGTCCATGGCCCGCTTCACGCTCACCCGGATGGCGCAGGGTGGCTTATACGACCAGCTCGGCGGCGGCTTCTGCCGTTATTCGGTGGACGAGCTGTGGATGATTCCGCACTTTGAGAAAATGCTGTATGACAACGGGCCGCTGCTTGCGTTATACAGCGAGGCATGGCTGGCCACGCGCGAGCCGTTGTTCAAACGCGTCGCGGAGGAAAGCGCTGCCTGGGTGATGCGCGAGATGCAATCACCGCAAGGTGGTTATTACTCGACGCTGGATGCCGACTCCGAAGGACACGAAGGCAAGTTTTATGCGTGGGACCGGGAGGAGGTCAAAGCGCTGCTCGATGCAGACGCCTACCCTCTCTTCGCTCGCCGCTTCGGCCTCGATCAACCCGCCAATTTCGAAGGCCAGTGGCACCTGCACGTATATCAGGACATCAGTACACTGGCCGGCGAGTTCTCCATGAGTGAGGCGCAGGCCACTGCGCTGCTCGATACCGCGCGCGCCACACTGTTTGCCGTGCGCCAAAAGCGCGTCCACCCCGGACGCGACGAAAAAATCCTCACTGCCTGGAACGGCCTGATGATCAAAGGCATGGCTGCGGCAGGCCGTCACTTGAATCAGCCCGGCCATATCGGCTCGGCACAGCGGGCGCTAGACTTTATCCAGGCGCATTTGTGGCGCGATGGCCGGTTATTGGCGGCTTATAAGGATGGCCAGGCAACGCTCCCGGCGTATCTGGATGATTACGTTTTCCTGATCGACGGCATCCTTGAACTGCTACAGGCGCGTTGGCGCGATGGCGATCTAAGCTTTGCCATCGCACTCGCCGAAGCGGTGCTTACGCACTTCGAAGATAAAAAGCAGGGTGGCTTTTTCTTCACCGCTGGCGACCATGAGAAGCTTATCCACCGCCCCAAACCACTAGGTGATGATGCCCTGCCATCCGGCAACGGAATCGCCGCGTTTGTGCTGGGACGGCTGGGCCATCTACTCGGTGAAACCCGTTATCTCGATGCCGCCGCACGCACGCTGAAGGCCGCTTGGCCTGCCGTGACGGAAATCCCCTACGCGCACAATGCGCTGCTACTGGCCGCGGAGGAATACCTGCAGCCGCCGCAAACAGTCATCCTGCGTGGCGCATTGGATGCAATGACTGAATGGCAGGCTATAGGCGGGCAGGACTACACCCCGCGCCGTCTTACCCTCGCCATTCCCACGGATGCGGCCGGCTTGCCGGGCACTCTCGCGCAATGCAAATCTCGTGACGGCGTTGTTGCCTATGTCTGCGATGGGCTCGCATGCAGCGCGCCGCTGGAGACGGCAGAGGCATTGCAGGCAGCGTTGTCTGCGAATCACTGAAATGAAAACGCTATTCAAAGCCATCCTGCTCAGCATGGCAATGCCTTTTACCGCAGTTGCTGCGCAACTCCTCGCGCAACAATCCTGGATTCCCGGCTGGCAGGATACCGCGCCGCTCACCACCCCGCGGGCGGGCGCCGCGGCGATTGAGGCCAATGGTGTGATATATGTCATCGGTGGTATTGATGGCAGGCGTTTTTTATTTTCCGCCGAATACGCCCGCATACAGCCGGACGGCTCTCTTGCTCCATGGCGCAACACCGCGCGCTTGAAAGAAGAGCGCGGCTTCTTTTCAGCGGTGCCGCACAACGGCTTTGTCTATGCCGTAGGCGGTGGCAATGGCCCCAACGGCAGCCATCTGCTGCGCTCCGTCGAGCGTGCGCGTATTTTGCCGGAGGGTGGCCTCGGCCCCTGGAAGAAGGAAAAACACGCGCTGGTCTCTCCCCGCCGTTGCGCCAAGCTGGCGATAGCGGGGCGCTATATTTATGCACTGGGCGGCTACAGCGGGGCATTGCTGGATACGGTGGAGCGGGCGGAGATCCTGCCGGATGGCAGTCTCGGCAAATGGACACTGGAGCCGCAACATCTTACCCTGCCGCGATATGTCCATGCCGTGACACAAACCAATGGCGCCATGTTCGCCATCGGCGGGCATGCGCTAAGCCAGGCTACTGGCCAGCCTGAGGTGGAATGGGCCACATTGAATGCTGGTGGGGCACCTCTGCAATGGCGGCAGGCACCTCCTTTGGCAACGGGGCGCTACGGCCTCTCGGCCATCACCCACGGCGCGCATGTATATGCGATAGGCGGCATCAACAATCTTGTCTATCTCGATAGCATCGAGAAAACCAGCGTCGCTGCGGATGGCGCGCTACAATCCTGGCAGGCCACTACACCACTACCGGCAAGCCGCGCCGACGCCGGCGTCGTGATATACAAGGACTGGGTTTACCTGCTCGGCGGCACCAACGCGAGCGGCTATTACAACACCGCTTCTTACGCCACCTTCAACGATGCGGGCGATATCGGTTTCCTCGGCATGGCAGAGGCCAGCAAGCAGCGGCAAAACACGGCGGCATCCGCACCCGCCGCCATCATCTCGCTGCCCAATGAAAGTGTGATCGCGGAGGTGATCGACACCGCGATGTATAGCTATCTGCGGGTGGACTCGCCCAATGGCGAGGAATGGCTGGCCGCCGCCAAGGGTGGATACACGGTCAACGCCCGCATCCGCTACAGCGACGGGGTACAAATAGCGAATTTTTACAGCAAAACCCTGCAACGACGCTTTGCCGCGATTCGCTTTGTGGGGAGAGTGGAAATCATGGATTCGCCTCATTAAACCATTGTGATAACTTATAGCCATGAAAAATTACATTGAAAAAATTCTCACTGCGCGCGTTTACGATGTGGCGCAGGAAACGCCGCTGGATCTGATGCGCACGCTGTCGCAGCGGCTGGGCAACCGGGTAATGCTCAAGCGCGAGGATCTGCAGCCAGTGTTTTCCTTCAAGCTGCGCGGCGCATACAACAAGATTGTGAATCTGCCGCCGGATTCGGCGCAAAACGGCGTGATCACAGCCTCGGCGGGCAATCATGCCCAAGGGGTAGCGCTGGCGTCGCGTAAGCTGGGCATCCCGGCGCTGATCGTCATGCCGCGCACCACCCCGGATATAAAAGTGGCCTCGGTGCGCAGTCTGGGCGCGACCATTGCGCTACATGGCGACACTTATGACGAGGCCTATCAACATGCGGCGCAGCTGGCCGAAGATAATGGCATGGTGTTTATTCACCCTTACGACGATCCTGATGTCATCGCCGGGCAAGGCACCATCGGGGTGGAGATCCTGCGCCAGCACACCGATCCTTTGCACGCGATTTTTATCCCTGTGGGCGGCGGCGGGTTGATTGCCGGTGTATCCGCGTATGTGAAATACCTCTGGCCGGAGATCAAGATCATCGGTGTCGAGCCGGAGGATGCGGCAAGCATGTACCAGGCGCTGCGCACCGGCGAGCGTGTGACGCTGGATCATGTAGGGATCTTCGCCGACGGTGTGGCTGTGCGGCAGGCGGGTGCCGAAACTTTCCGCATTGCACGCCAGTGCGTCGACGAAATCATCCTCGTCAGTACCGATGAGATCTGCGCCGCGATCAAGGATATCTTTGACGATACCCGTTCCATCGCCGAACCCGCCGGTGCGCTGGCAGTGGCAGGGCTAAAAAAGTATGTGGCGAGAGAGGGGCTGGAGAACAAAAATATGGTGGCTATCGACAGTGGCGCCAATATGAATTTTGACCGGCTGCGCCACATCGCGGAACGCGCCGAAGTGGGCGAACGCCACGAGGCGATTATCGCAGTGACGATCCCCGAGCGTCCCGGCAGCTTCCGGCAGTTTTGCGAATCCCTTGGGGAGCGCAGCATTACGGAATTCAACTATCGCTATTCCGACCCCAATCAGGCCCATGTGTTCGCGGGCATAAAGCTGGGCCACGGTGAAGCGGAGAAGAGCAGCATCATCGAACGGCTGCAGGCACAAGGTTATCCTGTGACCGACATGACGGACAACGAAGTGGCAAAGCTGCATGTGCGCTACATGGTGGGCGGACATCCCCCCGCCGTTGAGCACGAAGTCATCTACCGTTTCGAATTCCCGGAGCGGCCCGGTGCCCTGTTGCGGTTTCTCAACAAGATGGGGCAGCGCTGGAACATCAGCATGTTTCATTACCGCAATCACGGTGCGGCGTATGGACGGGTATTGGTGGGTGTTCAAGTGCCTCCTGAAGAGACGCCCAGCTTCCAGTCTTTTCTCGCAGAGGTGGGCTACGAGTACCAGGACGAAACAGAAAATCCTGCATACAAGCTATTTCTCAGTTAAGCTGATTTCCGCCCAAACAAAAAGGCCCGCATAAGCGGGCCTTTTTTTGCTGCCAGCCTAACCCAGGATTACTTCTTCTTGGGAGCGGCTTTCTTCTTGGGTGCTGCTTTCTTGGCTGGAGCAGCCTTCTTTTTAACAACTGCCTTTTTGGCAGGAGCTGCTTTCTTTGCAGGAGCTGCCTTTTTAGCAGGAGCTGCTTTCTTCACAGGAGCCGCCTTTTTGGCAGGCGCCACCTTCTTTTTAGCGGGCGCTGCTTTTTTAGCGGGCGCTGCTTTCTTCTTTACTGCGGCTTTTTTTACGGCCATTTTGCTTCCTCCATGTTGAATGTACATAAATGTACGGAGCTAAGTATAAACAAGTTTGCACAAACTTCTAAAGTGCTAACGCTCTTTATATCGTACTTTCAGTCAAATCACTTTAATTTTTTGTGAACTAATTCATTCCAATTTCAAAATATAATCCCAATCTTGCGCGCTTACAGGCATAACTGAGAGCCGACAGCCACGCTGCAGCAGCGGCATATTGTGCAATGCGGCATGCTCTTTGAGTTCACTGAGGCTGATAACGCGGCTGAAGGAAAGCGTATAACACACATCCACCATATACCACTGCGGACGCGCCGGATTGCTCTTCGGATCATAATGCGGATCGTTGGGATCGAAGGCCGTGAAGTCAGGATAGCCTTCCCTGACAATTTCAACAATGCCCGCGATGCCAGGTGTTTTGCAATTGGAGTGATAGAAAAATGCCTGGTCTCCCAGCTTCATCTGGTCACGCAGCATGTTGCGTGCCTGATAATTGCGCACGCCGTCCCAGTGCTCGGTCTGTTGCGGTCTATGGATGAGCATATCCAGGCTGAATGTGTCGGGTTCGGATTTCATGAGCCAGTAGTTCATGTCTTATCTCTTGATGTTGGAAGGTACAACCTGGCCTCGGTAGCTACTGCATAAAGCGGCACATCCCACTCGCAACTCTGCAACCCCTCCACTCGTTGAAAGTCATAGGCAATACCCAGCAGGCGAGGCTTGCGCCAGTGATGGCGGCGTCTGAGAAATGAAAAAGTCTGATCATAAAAACCACCGCCCATGCCGAGACGGTTGCCATGTTCATCGAAGGCGACCAGCGGTGTGAGAACAAGATCCAGTGCGCAGGCGGGCCTTCGGTTGCGGATTGACAGGCGTGGCTCGGGAATGCCAAAGCGATTGGGAATGAGCGGGTCGCCTTCAACATACGGCACAAACCACAGCCGGTTGGCGTGCAGGGTGTTTAGCACAGGCAGGTAACAGATCTTGCCCATGGCCCAGGCGCGCCGCATCAATGGCGTGGGGTCAAGCTCGCCGTTTTGGGGAAGATAGCAGGCGATATGGCGGCTGTGCTGAAAAATCTTGAAGCGGGCGACCCGGCGCGCCACCTGAAATGCAGCGGCATCACGCTCCGTTGTGCTGAGCGCGGCGCGCCTGGCGCGCATCTGTTTGCGTATTTCAGGTCTGGCCTGGGTGGCCGACGGGGTGGGATTCAAAGAGGCCACCGCAATTCTCGGTGTTATTGTTGATAAAGGAGGACATCCTCCGCCTGTGACGTTATGGGCCTTCGTTCTTGAACCAAAGGTTCAAGTGGGTACCTGTGCGATGTATCAGGCTTCCCGCTCGGAGGCGGGCATGCACACCAGCATCAAGCAAACAAGTTCCCGGGGTCCTAAATTAGGCTCAAGAAATGACCCAGCCCAGCACGGGCACCGCAGGGGATGTCCAAATTTGATTCTAACTGAAAACCATGGCTGGTGCCATGATTCTGAAAAGGGCGGCCGGACAAAAAGACAGGTTACAGTTCTATCTGCTTTCCGTTGACGAGGGCTGTGTCGATCTTGTTGCTCAGCAATTTTATCCGATGGGTGATCGACTGGGCATAATCATCCTTGTGGGATTTGCTTAGCAACAGCTCGTGTGCGATGTTCAGCGCCGCCATCACGGCCACGCGATCTGCACCGATCACCTTGCCGGTATCGCGTATTTCCTTCATTTTATCGTTCAAGTAGCGCGCCGAGGCAAGCAGCTCGTCGCGTTCGTCCTCTGGGCATGCCACGCGATACTCTTTATCCAGTACGCGAACATCCACCGCCACCATGTCACCACTCATGCGTCATACTCCATGGATTTGAAGCGCATGATCATGGATTCCACACGCGTGCTGGCCAACTCGGTTTTTTTTGCCAGTTCGGCGCGCTCCGCGGCCAGTTTGGCGTTCTGGCTGCGCAACAGGGTGTTTTCTTCTTTCAGGCGCTCGCATACCTGAATCAGCTCTTCAATACGAAATTCAAGGCTGCGCAGATCCTGCTCAATGGCGCGGGTTGAGTTGTCAGGTTTCACGGATTTCATGGTCATCAATAGTAGAATGGCTATTTAACAGGGTCAAGGCAAGTGTTTCGATACGGCGTGTACGATGATAGCATAGCGTATAACAATACGGAGCCACCCCATGTCTGCTGATATCCAACCCACCGATTTCGATCAAATCAATGAAGTGCTGCATCGTGTCGGATCCTCGGTCGATGCGGCCGAATGCCATGGCCTACTCAGCGGCCTGCTGTGCGCGCAGGATACAGTGGACAGCGCCGCATGGATATCCTATGTATTGGGCGGCACGCCGGATACGGAAGTCGCCTTGACGGAAGAAGGGAGGTCTCTGTTGAGCGCGCTGCTTGGGCGAGTGCTCGATCAACTGAACGACCCTGATTACGGTTTTGAGCCATTATTGCCCGACGACGACCAACCCCTCGCCATGCGTGCCGCCGCGCTGGCCGAGTGGTGTCAGAGTTTTCTGCTGGGGCTGAGCATGGGCGGCCTCAAAAACCTGGAGCAGGTACCCGAAGCCAGCGCCGAAATCATCAGGGACATGACAGAGATCACCCACATCGACACCGAAGACAGTGACGCATCCGCCGAAGACGAAGACGCCTTTATCGAAATCGTTGAATACGTCCGCATGGGCGTATTGCTGATCCGTGAAGAGCTGCGCGCCATAAAGCAGCCGCGCCCCGATGATGTCATCGTGCATTGAGAGCCTGCCTGTGAATAAATCCTCCTCAATGAATATCAAAGAATTCGCACAGCGCCGCGCACGTTTGATGCGCAAAATCGGCCATGACGGGGTTGCCATACTGCCCGCCGCGCCCCATGCGTTGCGCAACCGCGACAGCGAATACCCGTATCGTCCCGACAGCGATTTTTATTATCTGACGGGCTTTGCCGAGCCGGAGGCGGTGGCGGTGCTGGTGCCGGGACGCAAAGAAGGCGAATACATCCTGTTTTGCCGCGAGCGCGACCCGAAGATGGAGATATGGACCGGCGCCCGTGCGGGCCAGGAGGGCGCGCGCGCGCTGTATGGCGCCGACGAATCATTTCCCATCGGCGATATCGGCAAGGTGCTGCCCGGCCTGCTGGAAAACCGGCGGCGGGTCTTTTATGCAATGGGGCAACGGCAGGCCTTCGATCAACAGGTCATGGCATGGCTGAATCAGGTGCGCCACAAGGCGCGCACCGGCGTGCATGCCCCGGCGGAGTTTGTCGCATTGGAGCAGCCGCTGCACGAGATGCGCCTGTTCAAAAGCAAGGCCGAGATTAGCGCCATGCGTTACGCGGCCAAGGTGTCGGCGGCAGCCCACCGCCGCGCCATGCAGAGCTGCCGTCCGGGCATGATGGAATACCAGGTCGAGGCCGAGCTGCTGCATGAATTTGTGCGGGAGGGTTGCCGCTTTCCTGCCTACAGCTCCATCGTGGGCGGCGGCGGCAATGCCTGCACCCTGCACTACACAGACAACAACGCCAGCCTCAACGACGGCGATCTGCTGCTGATCGACGCAGGCGCGGAATTTGACTGTTACGCTGCCGATATCACACGCACCTTTCCGGTCAATGGCCGTTTCAGCCCCGAGCAAAAGGCCGTCTACGAAATTGTGCTGGCCGCCCAGTTTGCCGCCATCGACAAGGTGCGGCCGGGCAACCACTGGAACGAACCGCACGAGGCCGCGGTGCGCGTCCTGACCGAAGGATTGATAGAGCTGGGTCTGCTCAAAGGCAAGCCCAAGCAGCTCATCAAGGACGAAGCCCATCGCAGATTTTACATGCACCGCACCGGCCACTGGCTGGGCATGGATGTGCATGACGTAGGTGAATACAAGGTGGGTGGAAAATGGCGCGCGCTGGAAGCGGGCATGGTGCTAACTGTCGAGCCCGGCCTTTACATCCCGGCAGGAAGCAAGGGTGTACCGAAAAAATGGTGGAACATCGGTATCCGCATCGAGGATGACGTGCTGGTGACGAAGGACGGACACGAAGTGCTCACCGCCGCCGCACCCAAGACGGTCGCGGACATCGAAGCCCTCATGGCTCAACCGTCGGGCTGATCATCCATGTCCGCATCCACCGATTATGACATCCTGATCATCGGCGGCGGCATGGTGGGCGCGAGCCTTGCATGCGCGCTGGGCAATAGCACGTTGCGCATCGGCATCATTGAGGCCGTGCCGTTTAACGCATCCGCGCAGGTGCAGCCCAGTTACGATGACCGTACCCTGGCGCTCGCCTACGGATCGCGGCGCATCTTCGAGGGCATGGGTCTGTGGCCTGCGTTGGCCGGAGCTACCACCCCTATCAAAAAGATCCATGTCTCCGACCGCGGCCATTTCGGCGTCACGCACATCGACTGTGTGGATGAAGGTGTCGAGGCGCTGGGTTATGTCGTGGTGAGCCGAACGCTCGGCCAAACGCTCATGCAAGCGCTTCGCACCCTCCCCCATGTTGACCAGATCTGCCCGGCCCAGCTTGTCGCCATTACCACCAGCGCCGGCCACTCACAGGTGGTCGTGGACCAAAATGGCGGGCAGCGTACCCTCACCGCGCGCCTGGTAGTGGCGGCGGACGGCGGCAAATCGGCGGTGCGTGAACAGCTCAAGATTCCCACCCGCGCCTGGGATTACCACCAGACCGCCATCATCACCAACATCACGCCGCAGCGCCCGCACAACAACGTTGCCTACGAGCGCTTCACCTCCACCGGCCCCATCGCCATGCTGCCGATGAGCGATAACCGCTGCGCCGTGGTGTGGACAGTTTCCAGCGGCCAAGCTGACGCCATCATGAGCCTGTCCAATGAGACCTTCCTCTCAGGATTACAGCACGCCTTTGGCCACCGCCTGGGCAGATTGCAACAAACTGGCACGCGCCACGCTTACCCGCTGGTGTTGACCCGCGCGCTCGAACACGTGCGTCCACACCTTGCCGTGATCGGCAATGCCGCCCACACCCTGCACCCCATCGCAGGCCAAGGTTTCAATCTCGGCCTGCGCGATGCCGCTGCGCTTGCCCAGGTCATTGTCGAGGCGCAACGCGCCGGCCGCGACATCGGCAGCCTCGACGTGCTCAACCACTACGCTGCCTGGCGCCGCGCCGATCAGATGCGCGCCATTGCCTTCACCGACAGCCTGGTACGCATCTTCACCAACCCGCTTGCACCGTTCGCGCTGGGGCGCAACCTGGGATTACTGGCCGTGGACCTGCTGCCGCCGCTGAAACACCTGCTGGCGCGCCAGACCATGGGGCTGGTAGGCAAGCTGCCGAGATTAGCGAGGGGATTGGGGTTGTGAATTTGTATGGACTGCAATCTGCCCTGTGGGTACTGTCTGGCGTGTTTTGGCGCAGCAACGCAGGGATGATGTATTCACAGACAGGCCTTAAGGCATGGTGATACGAGGCATCACCATGCTCGGTCAATCATTCTTCGGGGTTTGAAGTAAGGGATGCGTTCTCATTCATTCAATGCACCCCCCAGCAAATTGCGCAGATTCGCCAGGTGCGCCTGGCCGCGTTCCTGGCGCTGCTGCGGATCAACCTCGATCCCTCTGCCTTCCCATACCAGATCCTCTGCCGGCAATTCTTTCAAAAACCGGCTAGGCTCGCAGGCGATCATCTCGCCGTAGCGTTTGCGCTGTCCGGCAAGGGTAAAGGTGAGTGTTTCACGGGCGCGGGTAATGCCAACATAAGCCAGCCGCCGCTCCTCTTCCACATTGCCGTCCTCGATGCTGGTGCGGTGCGGCAGCAGCTCCTCTTCCATGCCGATCAGAAAAACATGCGGAAACTCCAGTCCCTTGGCGGCATGCAATGTCATCAGGTGTACACAATCACTGGTGTTTTCGTCCTCGCCGCGATCCAGGATGTCCATCAGCGCCATATGCGAAACCAGATCTGCCAGGCTCTTTTCCTGCTGATTTTCACCAAAACCTTCGGACGGTTCGTGCAGGCGTTGCAACCAGGCGACCAGTTCGTTGACATTTTCCATGCGCCGCTCGGCGGTCTTGAGATCCTTGCAGGTGTCCTTGAGCCAGGTTTCGTAATCCATCGTGCGGATCATGTCCTTGACTGCGGCGATGGGGTCGCCACGCTTGGCACGATCCCCCAGATCCACCAGCCACTCAGAAAAATAGCGGATCTTGGTGACGGCACGCTCGGACAGATGCTGTTCCAGACCCAGCTCGAAACTCGCAGTCAGCAGACTGGTGCCGCGCGCACTGGCATAGTCGGCGAGTTTTTCCAGCGTGGTGGGGCCGATCTCGCGGCGCGGCGTGTTCACCACGCGCAGAAACGCGCTGTCATCGTCCTGATTCACCAGCAGGCGCAGGTAAGCCATGATGTCTTTGACTTCGGTGTGCGCGAAAAACGAGGTGCCGCCACTCAGAAAATAGGGGATGCGCTGTTCGCGCAGGATGCGCTCAAAGAGGCGAGACTGATGATTGCCGCGATAGAGAATCGCATAATCACGAAATTCGGTGCGGTGCTTGAACTTGTGGCTGACCAGTTCCGACACTACCCGCTCCGCCTCATGCTCGTCATTACGCGCCTGAATCACACGGATCTGCGAACCAAAACCCTTGTCGCTCCACAGCGCTTTCTCGAAGACATGGGGGTTGTTGGCGATCAGGTGATTGGCGGCCTTGAGGATGCAGCCAGTGGAGCGGTAATTCTGCTCCAGCTTGATCACCGTCAAACGCGGGAAATCGTTTTGCAACAGGGCGAGATTCTCCGGCTGCGCGCCACGCCAGGCATAGACGGATTGGTCATCATCACCCACCACGGTGAGCGCCCCGCGCGGACCGGTCAGCAGCCGCACCATGCGGTACTGGCTGGCATTGGTATCCTGATACTCATCCACCAGCAGATAGCGGATACGGTTTTGCCAGGCATCAAGGATTTCCGGATGGCTTGCGAACAGGGTCACCGGCTTTAAGATCAGGTCATCGAAATCCATGGCGTTATACGCCTTGAGGTGGCGCTCGTATTCGCCATAGATCGCCGCGGCGGCGGTCAGCATGGCATCACCACCCGCCAGCTCCAATGCCTGCTCTGGATTGACCAGCGTGCTTTTCCAGCGCGAGATTTGCCATTGAACTTTTTCTGTTTGTTCGCCGTCACCGGCCGCTCCCGGCATCCTGCCTCCTGCGGCACTAGCGCGTCCCTGCGCGTCGGAAAATCCTTTGTGCATCAGGTCGCGCAGCAGGGTGGCGGAGTCCTGCGCATCAAAAATCGAGAATCCCGGGCGGTATCCCAGCGCCTTGAGCTCGCGGCGGATGATGTTCAGCCCCAAGGTATGAAAGGTGGACACCATCAGTCCGCGGCTGTCCTTGCCGCCCAGCAGCTTGCCCGCGCGCTCTTTCATCTCGCGGGCGGCCTTGTTGGTAAATGTCACGGCGGCGATATGGCGCGGCGCGATGCCGCACTCCTGGATCAGATAGGCAATCTTTTGCGTAATAACGCGCGTCTTGCCGCTGCCCGCACCGGCGAGCACCAGCAACGGAGTATCAAGATGCCGCACGGCGGCACGCTGGCGGGGATTTAATTCGGACATTCAGGGATCATGGCGGCTTGGGAAAGGTGGTTATTGTAGCTGAACCAGGGCGTCACAGGGACGGTCACGCTTCATTTTTGGTTACGCGGCGCGATCTTCAAACCCTCAGCGAGCGGATATGCCACATGAATTCAACAGGCCTGATTCCACTGCTAGGCTGATGGCGTCCACGGCGGCAAGCTCTGCGCAGGCGCTGAAGAGAGCACTGCCTTTTCGAACCGCCGCTCTGGATCAGAGCGTAATTCAATGCCGTCGCCGTGGCTTCGCGACACCACATCACCATAAGCCAGCCACTGATCACCGCCCGGAGCAAGCAGCGTACAACCGCTATATCCAAGCGCTTTGGGTTTGCTAAATTCACCGGGATAGAGCTCAAGCTCGCCCCATATCTGCTGAAGCTGCCGGGCGTGCTCCTCATTCACGCGCCACGATGGATTGCGGCGCCCTGAATAAACCAGAGCGGTCGCAATCCATTGTTTGCCCTCATTACCGGATCTTGATGTGTCCATGCATAACCAGCATGAAGCCACAGAACTGCGTGTAGGGGCCACGATCCGCCGTCCGCGGATCAGGGATGATATGGCCGCTGTTATCCAGGTTAGTGACCGGCGTCCCGCCCGGCTTGTGTGACCATCGCATGTTGGGGCCTAGCCGGTACCAGTGGAAATCCCAACCGGGTGCGATCACCAATGCGACAAGGTGGCCCACTTTGGGGCAGGTGATGTTCTTGATCTTCTGCGGGATAAGCTCATCCTTTTGGGCCGCTCCCCAGACGTCTGGACAGGTCAAGGCGGCATACATGGCTCCTGCAGCGAGGCCGGGCTGCGCGAACGTGTCTGTTCGATAGTTGGTGGCGTAATTGTAGCAGTTGTTATTCCATTGCCGCGCTCCGCCATCATTCCACCAGGCGGGTTCGTAGATGGGCGCGCATGGACATTTCTTCAAAACCGGCCATCGCTCCTTCGACGGCATGTATGCTGCCTCCAGACGCCGGTAACGCTCAAGCTCCTTGGAAAGATATGTTTCGAAACCTGTACCAACCTTTAGCGCCTGGATGCGCTTTTTATCGGCAAAGATGAAATCTTCGAATGCTTCATCACCAACGCGGTGTGCGATATTCTCGCCCAGCAATTTACCGTTCAGCAGGCGAAACTGTTTTGGAAGTTTTTTTGAGCCGGCACCGATCTGTTCGATCACCAAGCCGCGATAACCAAGCGTATCTGCAGGTGCTCGTTGTTCGGCTCTTTTAAGTACCCGGGAGGGAAGTAATCGTTGGAGCGCTGCGCGGCTATCTGCATCATCAAGCTCGATGACCGGGTTTGGGCGGCCGCTAAAAATATCGATTGTTATTCGAAGTTTCATATCCTATCTCCTTTTGGTAGCGTATCTGCTTCTATCCTTATTCCCACATTTATAAGGAACCTCCAGCATGGATCGAGGCCCATTTCCGGGCGCCCTTCATAACATAGAGTAGGCTAGGCGCAGATGCAACATCCATTTTCACGGCTGGGCGCAATACGCTTCATTATCGCGGCCTGCGTGCAGGCCTGAAATATCCGGTATTGCCGTAATACGTTTCCTGCTCATTGTCAGGATCGAGGCCAGGCAAGCCGAGTATAGGCAGGGGGTGCAGATCCTTGGGCTGGCTCAGTGCCTCGCCAGTGGCGAACAGTTGCGCCACTGATGTATCAAGCCAGGCTAATTGCTCAGCCAATTCTTTGCAAAAGAAATCGTCGTCAACCGGCAGCAGTATGCAGTTGGCCGTCATGCCAACATAAGGCGCCAGGGCCTTTTCATACAGCGCATGACCAAAGGTGATGCACTGCAGCTTTGCGGCAAGCTCGTCGCGCCGTTCCCAGAACAACGTTTTCCAACGAAAGTCACGGATCAATTGCAGCAAGGATTTATCCGAAGAAACAACAATGGCTCCACCTTCATCAAACAATGAAAGCATATTTTCAATTGCCGAGCGGCGCCCCGGCTCAGCCGCGCCACAAAGACGCTGCCTGGCTGCAGGAATATGAATGGCATTAATCGCGGCCTTCGTTTTTGGAAATACAACCCATGTGAGAAATTGAAAAAAATCATGCCAATTTCCGGTCCGGGTTTGTATCTCGCCCGTGAAATAGATTCTCGGTGCATAATGCTCTTCAAAGCAGCCAGGCGCCGCGTCCTGCTTGACGATTTTTATCGGCTTACCCGTCGCGGTGAGAATCGGCTCGCCGTGGCCATCCAGCACGCGCTGATAATCATCCAGCCCAGGCCATGCATTTCTAAACGCCGAGAACACATCCGCCCATCGGCGCAAGGGCTCATAGAGGGGGGAGCGGGACGGAAACTCCGGGTCCCATGGTAACTGCGGGCTTGCGTTCATCATGATGTATTCAGGCGGGGTGTTGAATGCACGAAAAAATGGGACGCGCCAGCTTACCACGCCACCGGTCGCAACGGCTGCGATTCAAGCTGAGAGCCTGGACAAAAATCCCCGCCCGCTTGGTGACATGACAAAGACGGATGGGTAAAGCTCGGTATCTATGGACTCCACCGGCTTTCTACCCCACGGAGAAACCGGGCAAGTCTATTTGTTGCTAACATGGCTCGCAATACCTGAAATATTTTCCAATCCAGACATGAGTCCGAGCGAAGGTAAATTGTGAGGTATTACTCAGGCGGTGCGTTGTTGGGTTTTGTTGATTGATTGAAAGAGTTTTGTCCTGGCCTCAATGAAACAAAGCCCGGCATCAATGGGGCGGGGTACCTTCCCATTTTGCTATGATATCCCCCATGTCCAATCCCACTACCAGGTACAAACCCGCCGGCAAACCCGGCCTGGTCAGCCTCGCCCGCGCCCTTTCCAAGCTAGGCTTGGCCTCGCGCACAGTCGCGGTGAGCATGATCGAGGCAGGCCGGGTGAGGGTCGATGGGCGTGTTGTCATGGACCCGAACCTGCGCATCAATATGGAAAGGGCAAGGCTTGTTGTGGATGAAAAGCCGCTGGGAGAAGCCGCAAAACACTATCTGGCGGTGAACAAGCCGCGCGGCCTGGTGACCACCGCTCGCGACGAGCATGATCGGGCAACGGTCTATGAATGCCTGCCAGACGCCGGGGATGCCTGGCTCGCTCCGGTGGGCAGGCTGGACAAGGCCAGTGAGGGGCTGATCCTGTTCACTAATGACACTGCCTGGGCGCAGCGCATTCTGGACCCCGCCAGTCACTTGCCCAAAACCTATCACGTGCAGGTTAACAGGCGCCTGGAAGAGGCCGATCTCGCGCGCCTGCGGCAAGGGGTGACACTGGAAGACGGCACCGTGGCGCGCGCTGCGGCAGCGGGGCTGTTGCGCAGCGGTGAAAAAAATTGCTGGCTGGAAATCGTGCTCCACGAGGGGATAAACCGCCAGATTCGGCGCATGCTCGTGGCGATGGGCGCCGAAGTGCTGCGTCTGGTGCGAGTGGCCATCGGCCCAGTGACTCTGGGGGCGTTACCTAAGGGGCAAAACCGCCGGTTGACCGAACAGGAGCTATTGGCAATATCAGAAATGCTTGGCAAAACAAAACGTGGAGCACAAAAAAAATAGGCCCCGGCTTTGTCCACGCATGAGGCATGGAAAGACCGGAGCCCAAAAATTGCCCGGCTTGGGGGAGCCGGGCAAAGGGGGATTTCCGTCCTGGGAGGGGTAGGACGGAAAGGTGCAAAAATACTGCACTCCCTACCTGAGACAGTTGGATATCAGAAAAAGTTCGGAAATTTATGCAAAAAGTGCCCCTCAGCCCTGACTGCATTCACAACAAATTGATTTTTAATGTTATTTTTTCACAAAAAAATAAGGCCCCGGCGCCTTGAGGAAGGCTTCCGGGGCCAAAAACACCCGGCTTGGGGGAGCCGGGCATAGGGGGGCTTCCGTCCCGGGAGGGGGTGGGGCGGAAGAGTGCAAACGAATTGCACTTACTAAGTAAGATATGGGTTGCCGGAAAAAGTTCAAGGAGTTTTCATGGCCTTACCTTTTTACGTTACCAGGCCTCTTGCCAGCCGCACCTTGATGCCTCCATTCAGCACCGAGAGAGAAGTATCCAGCGCAAGGCGCGTTTGCCCCAGCAGCATCAGGTCATTGCATAGAATAGCGGCGTGCCAGCCGGGACACTTGGCGCGCAGCACGTTGCCAAGCTGGGCATACAGATTGCGCAGGTCCTTATTGCTGCTGACGCGGACACCATAAGGCGGGTTGGTGACAATCCAGCCGGTCCCGGCAGGCGGACTGACCGCCGAAACAGCCTGACACGTGAATTGGATATGCTGCGCCACTCCGGCGCGCCCGGCATTTTCCTGCGCCATGCGAATCGCGCCCGCATCGCGGTCGGAGGCCATGATCGGGGGCAACGCAACCCCGCTGCGGGGCTGGCATTCAGCCAGCAGTGCCGCCCAGCGTTTTTCGTCAAAGCCCGGCCAGTCCATGAAAGCGAAACGGCGGTTGCGGCCCGGCGGCAGCCCCAGCGCCAGCAGTGCCGCTTCAATCGGCAGGGTACCTGAGCCGCAAAATGGATCGAGCAAGGGGGAGGTGGTATCCCATCCCGAGGCAAGCAACATGGCGGCGGCCAGCGTTTCACGCAACGGGGCCTTGGCGACCGCCTGGCGGTAACCGCGGCGGTGGAGCAACTCGCCGGAGGAATCCATGCTCACAGTGCAGTGATCGTGAACCAGCCGCACCACTACCAATTGCGGCGGATTGTCCGCCTCCTCGTCACCCGGTTTCTGGCGGGAGACAGGCTGGCCCAACTGATCGGCAATGGCCCCAGCCACACGCTCGGCCACCGCATCGGCATGGTACAGCTTCGATTTGTGGCATGTGGCGCGGATCGCGACTGCCTGCCCTGGAACCAGATAGTTCGCCCAGTCCAGGCGGCTGGCCTTTTTGCGCAGCTCGGAAA
Organism: Gammaproteobacteria bacterium Ga0074134; assembly: GCA_001464965.1. GTDB lineage: Bacteria > Pseudomonadota > Gammaproteobacteria > Ga007554 > LNEJ01. Next base: position 42,689 of record LNEJ01000049.1, on the reverse strand, counting down.
AGGCCGCCGCGTTAAAATCGCCCAGGCGCACCAAAATCCGGCTGGCGGTGCGCAGATGAAGGTTGGCGCGGTACACGGCATCCAGCTCACCCTGAAAGGCAACACCGCCCGCTTCCGTGATAGGCGAGTTTGTGGCGTCGGGAAGCAGGTTCAGGTGATGCAGCTCCTGTGCGGTGAGCGCCTCCAGCCCTGGCGCGGTTACGGCAAAAAATGAATTCACGCAGTCTCTCTATTTTATCGTACTAAACTATTTTTCCCGCTACTCCGCGTAACGCAGGCCTTGCATAATAGCATCCCCGCAGCACCCGTCGCCCGCCGTTTTTAGGTTAAACTAGGCCTCTTTTCCCGGTAACTGTCCTTCCCCGTGCAACCTCAATTCGATGTCCTCTCTGCCGCGCTTGACGCGTGCATGCTTGCCGACCAACAGCCGTTGCGCCGCCGTCTTGACCGGCTACGCCGCGACCATGCCGCCGGGCGGTTGAGCCAAGGGGTTTATGCAGGTCTGAGCGCCGCGATAGACGTTTCGAGGGAGCGCCGCGCGCGGCGGCTGGCGGCCTTGCCGATCCCGGAATTCCCCGAAGATCTGCCCGTCAGCGAGCAGCGTGAAAAGATCGCCGCGGCAATCCGTGATCATCAGGTGGTGATTGTGTGCGGTGAGACAGGCTCCGGCAAGACCACGCAATTGCCCAAGATCTGCTTGTCCTTGGGCAGGGGAGCGGCGGGCTATATCGGCCACACCCAGCCGCGGCGCATCGCGGCACGCAGTGTGGCAATGCGCATCGCCAGCGAGCTGCACAGTGAGCTGGGTGGGCTGGTGGGCTACAAGGTGCGCTTTCACGATAAGACCGGCGACGCGGCTTGCATCAAACTGATGACCGACGGCATCCTGCTCGCCGAGACTCAGGGTGACCCAAGCCTTAGCCAGTACGATACCATTATCATTGACGAAGCCCACGAGCGTAGTCTCAACATCGACTTCCTGCTCGGTTATCTCAAGCAACTGCTGCCCAAGCGTCCCGATCTCAAGCTGATCATCACCTCGGCCACCATCGACCCGGAACGCTTTGCCCGGCACTTTACCGGCGCCCCCATCATCACGGTGAGCGGCCGCAGCTATCCAGTGGAGATGCGCTATCGCCCGCTGCTGGCCGAGAATGAAGACCAGCAGGACCGTGACGTGCAACAAGCGATACTCGACGCCGTGGACGAGCTATCACGCCTGGGGCCGGGCGACATCCTGATCTTCCTGAGCGGCGAGCGCGAGATCCGCGAGACGGCGGAAAACCTGCGCAAGCACCACCCACCCCACACTGAAATCCTGCCGCTCTATGCGCGCCTCAACGCCGCCGAACAAGAACAGGTGTTCCGCTCTCACACCGGACGGCGCATCGTGCTCGCCACTAACGTGGCCGAAACCTCGCTCACCGTGCCGGGCATCCGTTATGTCATCGACCCCGGCCAGGCGCGCGTCAGCCGCTACAATCCGCGCACCAAGGTGCAGCGCCTGCCCATCGAGCCTGTTTCGCAGGCGGCGGCGGATCAGCGCGCGGGCCGCTGCGGCCGCGTGAGCAGCGGCGTGTGCATCCGTCTTTACTCAGAACAGGACTATGAGCTGCGGTCACGCCACACCGATCCCGAAATCCGGCGCGCCAATCTGGCGCAGGTGATTTTGCAGATGAAGGCGCTGAAATTACACGAGATCGAGTACTTTCCATTCATGGACCCGCCTGATTCACGTCATATCAAGGACGGCTATCAGACGCTGATCGAACTGGGCGCGCTGGATGAGCGGCGCCACCTCACCGAACTGGGCCGTCAGCTTGCCAAGCTCCCGGCCGATCCGCGCATTGGACGCATGATCCTCGCGGCACGCGATGAACACTGTCTGAGCGAGGCCTTGATCGTCGCGGCCGCCTTGAGCATCGCCGATCCCCGCGAGCGCCCTTTGGAGTCGCAACAACAGGCCGATACCTGCCACCGTGTTTTTAGCGACGAGCGCTCGGATTTCCTGAGTTATCTCAGGCTGTGGGACGCCTATGAAGAACAGGCGCGCCACTTGTCCCAAGCCAAGCTGCGCCGCTGGTGTGCAGAGCGCTACCTGTCCTATGTGCGCATGCGCGAGTGGCGCGACATCCATACCCAGCTTTATACCGTGGCCAAGGAAATCGGCCTGCGCCTCAACGACATCCCTGCCGATTACGCCGCTCTCCATCGCGCGCTGCTGGCGGGACTGCTTGGCAATATCGCCGTCAAGGGCGACGATCGCGAATACCTGGGGGCGCGCAACACCAAGCTCACAATCTTTCCCGGCTCGGCACTCCACAAAAAGCCGCCCAAGTGGATCATGGCCGCGGAGCTGGTGGAGACCGCGCGCCTCTATGCCCGTACCGTGGCACGCATTGAACCCGAGTGGCTGGAGCGCGTCGGTGCGCACCTGTTGCGGCGCAGCTACTTCGAGCCGCACTGGGAAAAAGGCAGCACCCAGGTGGTGGCCTACGAGCGTATCGTTTTATTTGGCCTCACAGTAATTGAAAAACGGCGGATTGTCTTCGGCCCTATTGATCCAGTAACGGCGCGCGACATCTTCATCCGCGCCGCCTTGGTCGAGGGCGAGTACCGCACCAACGCGCCGTTCTTCACACACAATCGCGATTTGCTCACGGAAGTCGAGGCGCTGGAGCACAAACAACGGCGGCGTGATCTTGTCATCGACGAGCATCAGCTCTATGCGTTCTACGATGCGCGCATACCTGACGGGATCTACAACGGCCCGCTGTTCGAGCGCTGGCGCAAGGAGCAGGAGCGCACCCATCCGCGCCTGCTGTTCATGACCCGCGAAGACCTTATGAACGAGGGCGCAGTGGCCGCGAGCGCGGAGCAGTTTCCCGCGCATCTGGAGCTGCAAGGCCTGCGCTTGCAACTGGAATACCGCTTTGAACCAGGCCATGAAGAAGACGGCGTCACCGCTATCGTCCCCGTCCCGGTACTCAACCAGCTCCAGCCCGCCCATTTCGACTGGCTGGTGCCTGGGCTGCTGCGCGAAAAGGTCGCCGCCCTGCTCAAGTCCCTGCCGCAAGGGCTGCGCCGCCACTTCGTACCCGTGCCCAACTATGCCGATATCTGCCTGCAAACCCTCACGCCTGGCGCGCAAACACTGATTCAAGCCATCACCGCCATTCTGGGAAAAATCACAGGGATAGACATCCCCGCCGAGGCCTGGCGCGCGGACGCACTGCCCGCCCACCTGCGCATGAATTTCAAGGTAGTGGACGCCCAAGGCAAGGTCATCGCCATGGGGCGTGATCTGGCCGCCCTGCAACAAGGCCATCGCGCGCAGGCCCAGGCCGCGTTTGCCGAATTGCCGCGCAGCACCTACGGCCGCAGCGGGATTACCGCCTGGGACTTCGGCGAGTTGCCTGAGCAAATCGAATTTCAGCGCGACGGCCTGATCCTCATCGGCTACCCCGCTCTGGCCGAGGAAGGTGATGCCGTGGCATTGCGCCTCTTCGACACCCGCGAGGCCGCGCACCACGCCATGCAACGCGGTTTGCTGCGCCTGTATATGGCGCAACTGCCGCAACAAATCAAATACCTGGAAAAGAACCTGCCCGGCGTGCAAACCATGTGTCTGCACTATGTGACGCTCGGGCGTTGCGAGGAGCTCAAACAAGACCTGGTCACCGCCGCCGTCACACGCGCCTTCCTCGACGCCAGCCTGCCGCGCACCCAGCAAGCCTTCGAGCAGCGCAAGGAACAAGGCAAGGCGCGCCTGCCTGCTCTCGCCAATGAACTCTGCGCCTGCGTCCAGGCCGTACTTGCCGAATATGCGGCGATACAAAAAGGCCTCAAGGCCCCGCTACCCCCCGCCTGCCAGCCCGCATTGACCGACATCAAGGACCAGCTGCAACGCCTGATCTACCCAGGCTTCGTCACACGAATCTCGTGGCCACGCCTGCAACACCTGCCCCGCTACCTCAAGGCCATCCGCCTGCGTCTGGAAAAACTGCCGCGCAGCCCCGCGCGCGATCAACAGCTTCAAGGCGAACTTGCGCCCCTTTGGCAAACATATTGGCAACATGCTTCCACGACTATCCTGGAGGAATACCGTTGGCTGCTCGAAGAGCTACGGGTATCGCTGTTCGCGCAAGAGCTTAAAACAGCAGCGCCTGTCTCGGTGAAGCGGTTACAGAAAATGTGGCAAGAATTGCAATCGCGGAAGGCCTAATCCTTTTTCAGATTCTTTGTAGTCGCAAGGCTCAGTATCACCGACGTCGCCAAAATCGCCGCGACCACGCCCAGTGCAAGCAGCACAGGGATTTTATATAGCTCCACGATCAGCATCTTGACGCCAATGAAAATCAGCACCAACGCCAGGCCGTATTTGAGCAGATGAAAGCGATCGGCAACGTCGGCCAGCAGAAAATACATGGCACGCAGGCCGAGAATGGCGAAGATGTTCGAGGTAAACACGATAAACGGATCTTCCGTCACCGCGAAAATCGCCGGGATGCTGTCCACCGCGAATATCAAATCAGTGAACTCGATCAACATCAGCACCAGAAACAACGGCGTGGCATAGCGGATACCCTCCTTCACCACGAAGAATTTTTCCTCATGATATTCGTTGGTGATTTTCATGTGGCCGCGCATCCAGCGCAGCAAGGGATTTTTCTCCAGATCCGGCTTTGCGTCGGCGAAGAAAAACATCTTGATGCCGGTAAACAGCAGAAACAAGCCGAATAAATATAAAATCCAGTGGAATTTTGCGATCAGCATCGCACCCAGCAGGATCATCACCGCACGCATGATGATCGCCCCCAGCACGCCATAAAGCAGCACGCGGCGCTGGTATTCGGGGGGCACGGCAAAATAACTGAAAACCATCAGAAACACGAAGATATTATCTACCGCCAGCGATTTTTCGATCAGGTAACCAGTGAAAAACTCCAGTGCCTTTTGGTCGGCGATTTCCCGCCCCATCTGGCCATCGAGATACCACCACAGCGCGGCATTGAAGACCATCGCCAGAGAGACCCAGACAATAGACCACCCCAGCGCCTCCTTCACGGACACCTTGTGCGCACCCTTTCTGCCGAGCAGAAGTATATCCACCGCCAGCATCACCAGCACAAAGACAACAAAGCCCAGCCACATCCACCAGGAGCCGATTGTCTGCATTTCCATGCTATTTCACCTTGCTAGTAGCTTGTTGATTATTCGTTGAGACATCCGGGTTACGCGATGCTCCGCCAAAAATAGGCCGTGATTGATACAAAGTGCAACAATAACGTAATAACAGCATAAGTGAAAATCAATAATAACTATTTATTGCATAATCTATTACTTATGCATAATGCGGTGAGATGCACCCTTCAGCGAAATCGTAAGCAGGCGCTTACCGTACCTCACCAAATGTTGCCGCCACCCAGTCCCCCAGGTAATGGGTCATGACAATCACTGCAATGGCGATCGTCAGGTGCTCCATCACCACCTTGATTGGTTTTTCGCCCACTGCCCGCGCAATGGCATAACTCAGAATACAGATCAGACTTAATCCCCAGGCGACAGCGGCGATGATGGCGGCGGGCAAATCCAGCAGCAGGACAGGCACCAGGAAGGTAAGTGCAAACACGGCTTTCGACGCTAAGGTTGCCAGCGTCGCCTCCCATACCTGGCGCGTGGAGGATTTGTTTTTGTATTCCTCGGAGACATGCACGCCCAATGCGTCGGAGAAGGCATCCGCTATGGCTATGGTCAAAACTCCGCCCATCACCGCCAGCTTGGAATGAGTGCCTGCATGCAGGCCCACCATCAGCCCAACCGTAGTGATAACCCCGGAAATCAAGCCGAAAGTAAAACCTGCTTTTAGAGACTCTTTCAACGGCAAACTCCTCGGAACAAAGACGAACCGCCATATTACACGGCCACGCACACTGTGGTCTCGCACTTAAAAGACCAGCCGGAAACTGTGGCGACATTGCAAAAGGGGTAGCAAGACACCCTAAATCGGTCTACTATTCAATTTGGTGACGAGACACAGACACAAGCAGCCGCATCGAATGGGTCCGCCACAGCTTTATCGCCAGAACGATGCAATTACCAAGGATCACACTGTTAGCCATGGAATCGCTTAAACCACTGGATATCGTTGACGCTTACTTGGATGCGGCAATACATTTCGATTATGCGCGTGCCCGCACATATCTTGCCGATGAGGGCTTTCAGTATGTCGGGCCAATTAATCAGTTCCAGTCCGCCGACGAATTTATTGCTTATGCCGAACTGGCGTCGCCAATCGTACAGCGGGTGGTGTCACGCAAAGTTTTCGTCAACGGCAATGACGTTTGCCATATTTTCAACATCACGTCACAGATATCGGAAAAGCGTTCAAATACGCTGGTGCAATGGGCTAATGTCCAGGATGGCAAGATCAAATATCTAGAGATGATCTTTGATGCGCACGAATATAAAATGTTATATGTGCTGGATAAATAGCGCCGTAATACCGTGGTGGCGGCCCTGGCGAGATATCGCGCATCACCTCCTATTTCCGCTGCACAGGCACACCTGGCATGACAGAACGCGGGGCTTGGGTTGTTACAGGAGCGTTATACTGAAAAATCCATTCCGCATAGGACTTCTTTCCCGCCAGCGATTCCAAACCGATGGGAAAATTGGCGATCTTTAGAGATTTCTGTTTGCTTGAGCTGACAACGCCGGTGATACCACCATCAATTGCGCGGATTACACCCCACTCATGATCGCCTTTCCCCATTGGGTCCGCATACAGAGCACGTATGTGACGCTTGCTAGGAAAACGAGGGTCTCTCAGCAAATCGTTTAGCGAGCGCGGAAAGGTAAACGTATTAAGTTGTTTTCCGGCCTGATAATAGCTTTTTATTGCATTCTGATAGGCCAAGCCACGGAAAAGCAACTCCTTCTCTCTCTCGGCCTGCATAACCCGCGATGTGATGGTGGTTGCAACACCTGCCATCAGGCCGGTAATTACAACCGCAACCAGTACCATGACATAGGTAAATCCAGCCTGACTATTTCTTGTCGATCTCCCAGCTATTAATATCCTTGTTTTCATTTTCGCCACCCTCTTTACCATCCGCACCCAGAGACAAAATATCGTAGCCGCCATTATGGCCAGGAGCGTGATATTGATATGGATTTCCCCATGGATCATTTGGTACGTCTTTTTTAAGATAAGGCCCTGCCCACTTTTCATCACCTTCCGGTTTTACACGAAGTGCCGATAAACCCTGCTGTGTTGTTGGAAAGTGTCCGTTGTCGACAAAATAGGTGTCGAGAGCCGTCATGAAATTTTCAATCTGACTGCGCGCTGCCGATTGTTTTGCCGGATTGATACGTTGAAACAATGCAGGCCCTACCAACGCAGCCAACAATCCGATAATAACCAGAACTATCAGCAACTCCATCATGGTAAATCCCGAAGACCGTCTCATGCTCTTTTTCATAGATCAGCCCTTTAAATCAAGTCAAATTAAAATAAGAAACTACCATTCATTGTATGGCTCATCATTGGCGGATTTCCCGTCCGCTCCGCTTTTTATATCAATAATCCCCGTATCATCACGAACCTCACGCCATGTATCACTTCGTTCTGTTAATGGATCCACAGGGATGTTCCTAAGATAACGTTTTTCCATTAATTGCTTCATATCCTCGGGATAACTTCCCATATCCGAATAATAACTATCAATCGCTTTTCTCATTACCAACAAATCTTCCTTGAGTGCCGCCTCACGTCCGCGCTGTATGGAGCTGGTTACCATGGGCGCTGCAAGACTGGCAATAATGACAATCAAAACCAGCACCACCATCAGCTCCACCAAGGTAAAGCCGTGCTCTTTATGGACAACACCGCGGGGCATGTCACCAATCCTTGTAGAAGCTACCATCAATCGCCTTGCGACGGCTTGATGACCTTACATCGTAAACATCCGTCCCCCCCCACGATGTGGCATCAGGTGCATCCTGATATCCGCGCAGCACCCAATGCTCCAGTGATGGCCTATCTGATCCGGAGAATGGGTCGGCAGGGATACGGCGCAAGTATTTAATCTTCCCACCTTTGGCCTGATCAATACCCACGCCTTCAACCAATACCTGCAAAGTTTTCGGGTAACCATCTTCGCTAACGGCATTATTCGTTTTCGATATTTTTGCGGTTTCCCAATCAAGATGAAAACGGTCGATGGCACCACGCATATCACGCAGCGCTTGCCGTAATTCTATTTCCTTGTTGCGGCGCAACGTAATTTCCGCATAAGGCAAGGCAACAGCCGCGAGAATAGAAAGAATCACCAGCGTCACCAGCAACTCGACGAAGGTGACCCCGCGGACAAGTCGCTTTCTATCGTACAATGACACGTGAGGCATTTGACTGCGGACTAATAATGTCGCCCGCCGAATTTTTGACCGATGAGACACCATACGCCAGAGGGGAGACACCTGGCTTCAAGGCACGGAACCGAAGGATGGCCAGAACACCTTTCTCTTTCGAGATAGCATCATTTGAAAACCCAGCGCTTAAACGCACAGCATCTCCCGCCTCATTTTTGTCGGCCTGAAAAAACCCAACCTTGAATTCACCCGCGTCACCACCGGTAAATTCCAGCACTTTTGGATTGAATTGTATTTCCGTGGCAACCTCCCTGTTTTTCGCAAGATTGTCAAAAAGAAGCTGAATTTCCACCTCGCTTTGATTGATGGCCATATAGGCTGGCATAGAAAAACTGAGGGAGGGGGTTTGGATAACATTCCCCACACCAGCCGGCGTGATCGGCTGGTTAGACAATGGTGGTACCGCCGGATTTTCGTTAACAGGCGCCTGCGGGGACGCCTGAATCACCGCACTCTCCTTTATCTCAGCGGTTGATGGAGAAGCCAGACTCTGAAAAGGTGCTTGATCGAGATATTTATCTTCGGTACCAGAATAAAACTGGCGAGTTTCCTTGGCGGGCAGGTCCCAACCTCGCACAACACGCGGAGTGATCGTTAGCAATACGTCGGTGCGCCCCTTTGACGTATCGTAAGAACTAAATAGAGAACCTGCGGCGGGAATGTCGCCCAGCAATGGAATCCTAGCTATCGTTTTACGATCATCATCACGAATAAGACCACCCAAAATCGCCGTTTCACCATCGCGCAACAGCATAAAGGTTTCAGCATTCCGGGTTCCAATGCTGAATGCCGGTTCTGATGACGTTCCCAAATTAGCCCCCAGGGTGCTCACCTCCAAGCCAAGCTTTACAGATGATGAGTTATCCAGATTGATAGTCGGTTCGACGTTAAGCTTTATTCCGATGTCTTTGTAGTCGTAGGTAGTATTCACCTGCCCAGTCGTATTTATGATAGTTGAAACACGCAACGGAACGCGGTCACCAATGTGGATTTTTGCGGATTTTCCGTTCAAAACCCTTACCTTGGGATTGGCAAGCGTCCTGGCATCGACATCCTGTTTGAAAAAACGGAAGGTCGCTGAAGGAAGCGTAAGTAGTGAGGCCGTCTTAATCGCGTTGCCAATAGATCCACTCATGGATATGGCTGATGGAACCGATGCACCAATTTGATACGATCCAAGATCAAGGCCAAGACGCTCGGCCTTGGTGCGATTCATCTCCAGAATTTCCACTTCCAAAACTATTTCAGCGGGCTTTCTGTCGTTGACATCAATAATCCTTGCCACCTGCCTGATAACTTCCTCGGTATCACGGACAATCATCGTATTTAACTGTTCATTGACGATGATTTTCTTAACAGTCATTACACCTCTGAGGATATCCGCCACTTCCTTAGCCCGGATAGTTCTCAAATAAAAGGTACGCATCACATGGTCTTCGTATTGGCCACGCTTATCCTTCGAATCCGACACAACAATGATGGTGTTTTTGCTGATTTTTTTATAGAAGGTTTTGGTTGCGACATTAATTATGGCCAATGCCTGTTCAAAAGAAACATCCTTGGCAAATACAGTGACAGGGGCGATGGTCTTGATACCCTCATCAAATATAATATTTATGCCAAATGATTTTGCAACGAACTCAAAAACAGAGCGCATATCGGCTTGGCGGAAATTCAGCGAGATGGGGGATGTTGAGGCCAATGAGAATGTCTCAGAATCACGTTCTTTAATTTTTTTATTTTCAATATTGGCAAGGGCCTCTGATGACGCTTTGTGATCTGGATAGGTATCCATGGCCCTCTGGAATATGCGCTTCGCTTCATCGTCATTGCCCGCACCTTCTATCAGGATTCCCTCTTGATAAAGATTATTGGCCTCTCGTTTTGAAAGCGCCTTGTTCATCGCCTGCATTAGCCTTTCATCACCCGGAATTGCCGTCAAACCCTGCTGAAATTGAATAATTGATTCATCAATCTTATCCCGCTCCAAAAGCAGCATCCCCTGGTGGTAATAATAGTCTGCCGCCTTGAATTCCGCATTCCTAAGGCGTGATTTATACTCCACATTCCGTGGGTCATCGTTATAGGCCTTTCGGTATTCAATGACGGCGTTTATCCATTCCTGTTTATCTTCATACTTCTCCGCTTTTCTAATTGGCCCGGCACAAGCTGATACCAACAGGAACAATCCTGCCACCATGAAATAACATATTATTTTTTTTATCGAACTCATTCGACTCTATCTTTCAGTATCACTTGTTTCTTGAACCGCTTTTAATGCGGGTCCTCCCGATATCAGTATTTGAGCCGTCACATTTGTGATAGGGTCCCTCAGAGAAACGGAGTCGTTCGTTATTCTTTCAACAACAAATCGGTTGCCTGCCTTTTCTCCAGAAAAGACGAAATAGCGCTTGTCCATGTTCACCAAAAGCGCTTGGGCTTTTCCTGCACGCCAAATCGAACCAATATATTTAAAATTAGCAGCGTCCGACTGCGCCATCTCCTCTTCAAGTTGTTCAGGGGTTTGTTGCGGAATAGAAGGAGGCATATCGGCATTAGTTATTTGTTTAATATTTTTATTATCCGCCGCAATGGATGTGATCTCTCGAACAGGCTCGGAATCTTCTTCAAAAACCGGATAGAACAAGTCACGGCTAACCATAACACCTTGTTCCGCAGGCCCATTCAGATCTTTTATCAAAAAATCGGAAGCCCGGAATCCCTCTGCCATTGGCTCTCTTCCGGGAACTTCCCGTGAACTGGCCTGACCCCACGCCCCCCAATTCAATACATTGGCGACCATCAAGACAAAAGCCAGCACTAGAAATATTACATTGCGATGCCTGGTGGCAATTTCCTTGTAACGCTTCATTTTACTGTCTTGTGATACGTTACTAAGCGCAATTGCGCTTTAACCAAATCCTGCTGTCCTGCCAGGCGGCTTATCGAACCATCTCCAACAACTGTCCAGGTTGGCAGGCTACGAATATCAACAAGAAATTCACTCAGCCCCTGATAGTCTCCTTGTAATGCCAGCTCCATATAAAGCGGCGTATAACCATTCCTTTCCTTACCCTCATCGTAGGATTCGGAAATAATCGCTACTTTTCTATGTAGTGCTATGCTATCAATACTGTTAACAAGATCAGAGTGACCGGCAGGGCTATTAATTTTTTTATCAATAGACGAAAGTTGTTTTATAGCGCTCAAATACGCACTATAAATTTGCACATCACGCGTATCATCAATAATCCGCTTACGCTCGAGATTAACCGATTCCGAGAGGCTGTCGATATCCTCGTTTACAGGCATCCAATATCCGAAAAAAATTATAACGGCCAGGGTTATGGTGCATCCGCTGGCCGCCATCCCCGCCCTGGCCAAGGGATGACGTAGCGAATACAATATGTTTTCCGCAATAGGATGTATCGCCTTCATGAAAGACGCTCCCTTATCCGCAGATCGAACTGAACAATCTGTTTGTCGTTCAAAGTGCGCTGTGACTGTTTTGTTAGCAACACTTCATTGAAGCTTTGCTCTTTTTCAAGATTCCGCAAAAATTCGGTAAGTATTTTTGCACTGCCAGCCTCGGCTGTAATGCTAGCTTCCCTGGTATCTCCTTTGTAATGAAGCGTCACAAGATAGGCTTCGTCAGGAAGCAGGATCTCCATTTTTCTCAGGAATGCGGACAATGACCCTTTCCCGCCATTCGATATGGACGAAACAGCGGCGATACGCTGCTTTAACGTGACAAGCTCCTCCTGGCTGGGAAATGCTTTTGGAATACCCGCGACGTGCCTGTTTTTGAGCTTGGATAACTGATGCTCCAAGTCAAGTTTCGTCTGCTCTAACTGGGATGTTGGCATAGCCATCCAAGCTGCTAACAGCGCAGCCAGCAGCGCTGTCACCCATAAAATCGCCATTATCCGCGGTGCCATGCCTATGGATGACATCGCAAAATTCGTTACGATTTTCATCGCAATACCGCCGCCGAAAGAGCTGACACCATACTGTCCACAGCATTTCCCGGCACGCCTTGCTTAGATATAAATCCGATTCCACCGGCCACTCTGGTACATTTCCACGCCATGCGTTGATCCAGCAAGTCAGCGACGCCACAGATATCCTGGGTATTACCTATGACGTGTATGTTCTTTATGCTCCGTTCGTGAGCGGCGTGCGTATACATACGAATCATCTTTTCCGACTCGGCAGCGATTTCCTGGCATTCCCTCGCCCGCTCTGGCATGGTTTCACGCCAGCGCGAGCGGACAAAGCGTAATCGCCCTTGCGCGTCCGAAATAGACACTGTCCAGGCATCGCCATCCAGGGAAATAACAACCATACCGGCTCCCTCACAAGAGAAGCGCTCATAAAAACGGTTGGCGCGATAGCATGCCGCCATGTCAATGACCGTACTGATTACACCCGCAGCCCGGCATGCTTCTTTAAGGCACAGCAACCAATTCTGGTCGACGGCCATAGCCAACAAAAGGTGCTTGTTGTCATCCGCTCCAAAAGGCTGGCAACTGCATTCAATGGCGCGCCCCGCCAAATTCAACTCCTTGTTGAACCGCCAGCGTGCAAGCGCCATCTGCTCTTTTCTGGTTTTAGGGATGGCGTCCAGATCGAAGACACGCAAGCTCACCACCGGGTCAGGCAATGCAATCTGGATGGGAATATGCGACCTTTTGACTTCACCACATAGCTCGCCCAACAAGGATGAAAGGGCACTGCCTATCTCGGGTGTAGGGGTACCACTGAATAGAGTGAAAGGCAAATTGATCTGCTTGATCTGTTCGATATAGCTCGTTTGTTTTTTAGTAACAACGTGCGCGGCAGAAAGACGATTACGGCCGATGCCGATTCCAAACACGGCCTTAGCACGTGGCGTGATCCTGTCAAATAGATTATTCAACGAAAGTGACACGATTAATCTCTTTCAACGTCGCCTGGCCTGACAGCACCAGCGATAGCGCGGATTGACGCAAGGTGACCATGCCATTCTGCACCGCCGCCGCCTGCATCTCATTGATCGGACGCCGCTCTATGATCATCTGGCGGATGGACGGCGACAAAGCGAGAAACTCGGTAACGGCGGCACGGCCGCGATAACCCGTGCCGTGGCAGTAATCGCAGCCAGCGCCTTCGTACCATGCTTGATCTTTGTATTGGGCAGGATCGAGTCCGGACAGCTCCAGAAGAGCATCATCAACCGTGATTTGATGCTTGCATTTCGGGCAAATTATTCGTACCAGGCGTTGCGCCATGACACAATTGAGTGCCGATACAAAGTTATATGTATCCACCCCCATGTGGCTGAAACGCCCAAGCACATCAAACGCGCTGTTGGCGTGTACCGTTGTGAACACCAGGTGGCCCGTCAGCGCAGATTGCACGGCAATCTGCGCTGTTTCTCCATCGCGTATTTCACCCACCATGATCTTGTCAGGATCATGCCGCAGGATGGAACGCAGTCCCTTGGCAAAGGTAAGGTTTTTTTTTTCGTTTACCGCGATTTGCACGATACCGTGCAATTGATATTCGACCGGATCTTCTATTGTAATGATCTTTTCATCACCGGTATTCAATTCGCTGAGCGCCGCATACAGTGTGGTCGTTTTTCCACTGCCCGTGGGGCCGGTAATCAGCACCATGCCATAAGGCTCATGGATACTCTTGCGAAACTTTTTCAGTATTTCAGGTGCCATTCCCAGGCTTTCAAGACGTAGATTCTTCATCCCATCGGTGATGGATGATTTGTCCAGAATCCGAATCACCACATCCTCACCGAACACACTGGGCAGAATGGATACCCTGAAATCTATGTCGCGCGACCCAAAGCGCAACTTGAAGCGTCCGTCCTGCGGCACTCTTTTTTCGGCGATATCCAATTCCGCCATCACCTTGAGGCGCGACACCAACGCGCTCTGATGGCGCCGGTCTAGCGTATCGGTCGCGGGGTATAAAACACCGTCGATACGGTAATTGACGGAGATGCCTTTTTCGTAAGTCTCTATATGCACGTCACTGACACGCTTTTGAATGGCCGCCGACAGCATGCTGTTAATGAGCTTTATGACTGGGCTTGCGGCATCATCATTGGCCGCATCCAGTGATACATATTGCTCCTTGCCATCGTCACTCTCCTTGACGATGGCAAGCTTGAAATCCTCGGAGACGCCTTTCAGCACTTCGGCGTTGCCTTCGCTGCGCTTCAACACTGCGGCAATTGCTTGGGGACTGCTCGCGAATAAATTCACCTGTAAGCCGCTCAAACATTCCAGATGGTCTACCAAGCTAACATCACAAGGAGGAGCTACAACGACGCTCAGTCTCTCTCCGTCCCTTTGATAGGGGATGACCCCATGCTGGTAGGCGTGTGTTGCAGATATCAAGTTGTACAGCTCTGGCGAAATAACAAATCCCTCCAGATCAACATAGGGTAATCCGCACTGCTCGGCCAGCGCCTCGGCCAACTGTGTTGGAGTAATACGGCCTTCATCAAGTAATGCCTCACCCAGCCGGCCTTTTTTACCAGCCAGGACAGCATCTATCTGATGATGGCTGACATACTGCTTGTCCAGCAGGATTTCTCCCAGCCTCTGATAGTTGAAAGGATGTCTCATTTGACGATGTCCGCAATCTGAAAAATCGGCAAATACATCACGATGATCGTGCCACCAATCATGACGCCCATGATCAGCATCAATAAGGGTTCGATCAACGCTGTCATGCGGGCAAGTTTATTAGTCAATATTTCCTCATAGAACTGGGCGATTTCTTCCAGCATGGCATCAAGTCCACCCGAAGCCTCGCCCACCTCAATCATCTTTATCGCTGTTCCCGGCATGAGTTGTGTATTGTGCATAGCGAACGCCAGACTTTGCCCTCCCATCACCAAAGTTTCGGCCTGCGCCAACGCATGCGCCTTGGCGCGATTGGTAAGTGAATCCTGCGTTATGCGCATGGCCTCGACCAAAGGCGTACCGCCAGAGAGCAGGGTGGCAAGCGTCCGCACAAGTTGCACGATGGCGATATCCTGATGGATCTTTCCCAGTACAGGCAGGCGCCCCTTCAAATGATCCGCCCGCAGACGCCCTGCCTCGGTTTTACCCCAGGCATGGATGGCGAACCATCCGAGTGCGCCCAGCAATAACACTACCGGCAAATAAAAAGGCAGCTTATTCACTAAAGTAACGAGAATTTGTGTTGGCAACGGCAGCTCAGCGCCAAAATCGGTATACATCGCCACAAAACGCGGCATGACAAATAAAAACAGCACACCCAGTACCGTACCTAACACCAGCAACAAAAACACCGGATAGGTCATCGCATGTGATATGGTTTTCTGCAAACCAACCCGGCGCTTGAGATGGGCTTGATATTTCTCCAGAACAGTCGCCAGAACACCGGTTTTTTCGCCGGTCTTTATCGCAGAAACGTAAAGACCATCGAACACCTCGGGATGCCTGGAGCAGGCTTCGGAAAGAAGCGCGCCACCATGCACCTCTTCATCCACATGCCGCAAAAGACTGGCCAGCATTGGACTATCAGGACGATCCGCCGCTATTTTTAAGGCATCAGGTATTGTCAAACCAGCACGTATGAGTGCCACAAATTCCTGGTTAAATAGCAGAAACTCCTCCGCCTTGATGTGCTTCCGACGCAAGCTCAAGCCAGAGTTTTTTTGACGGATGTCTTGTACCAGCAGCCCCTTGGCCACCAATTCCTGGCGCAAAGCATCGCTCGAGGTGGCAACCCCCTCGCCCGCGGCCAAAACACCGCTTTCTGTCAAGGCGCTATAATGGTAAATAGGCATACAAATCAAATATCAATTTTTAGGCGCGCTCTCCAAGGCGGCTTCAATTGCCTGGGCAAACACTGCCGGGGGCTGCGCACCTATTATTTGTTTAACATCCACAAGCTTGTTGCCTTCAATGCGCCCAATGAAAAAGCTGGGAGTGCCGTCTATCCCAAGGCTTTGCCCATAAGACAGGTCTTTCTCGATTTTCTCCGCCTGCCTGGCATCCTTTAGGCAAGCCTGAAAAGAGGCCATATTAATGTTCATCTTTTTAGCAAGATCTTCATATAAAACGGCGCCAAGGCGATTTTGATTTGCAAACAAACTGTCGTGCATTTCCCAGTAGTTCTTCTGCTCACCCGCACAATTCGCAGCAATGGCCGCACTCTTTGCCTGGGGGTGAAAATCCAGCGGAAAATCACGAAAAATATGACGGACTTTACCGGTATCTATATATGCTTTCTTCACGCTGGGCAGAACCTGCGCATGAAACCTTCCGCAAAATGGGCACTGGTAATCCGAAAACTCAACAATTGCAATCGTGGCATTTTCACCACCCCTAACAGGAGCAGTGCTATCTAGCTCCATCGTCGTAATAGCAGGTTTCTGCTGCTCAGGTGCGGTGTTTTGCGCAGCCAGTAGCGCTTTCTTTATCATGCCTACATCATCACTAAGCGTAGCAATCTGCTTATTCATCTCTCCAAGTTTATTTAGGATTTCTTCATTTCCGGTATGCACTGGCGGATTTACCGAGCATGCGGCAAGAATGACACACGCCATTAGACCCAGAATTTTTCTCAAGATAACCCCCATAGAATGCGGTGCCAGCCATTAAAGGCTGTGCTGGCGTTGAAAGTCATGTAACCCGAGGGCAATAATAGTCCGTCAACATGACAATCTGATTACGTGAGGCGGCTGAATAATTTATGGCCTAGCAGCCAAGGGAGGAGGGGATAAAAAGGCGCGGTTCGCCCGGAATAAAAAGACTGCTAAAGATGTTTCACCAGAACTGCCAATTTCCGGAATAGATCACCCAGAGGCCAAGCAGGCCGTTGGTGATGGCATGTGAAAATACAGGAACCCAAAGATTAGCGCTGCGCTTGTATAGCCAGCCATAGGCAATCCCGGCAATGATGCCTGCCAGCCACAGATTATGCTCGATGCCAAAAAGTACCGAGGCAATAACAAATGACTTGATACTTATCTGATCTGGATTGATGCTAATAAAATTAGGGTTATCTATCCAGCGCATCACAAACGAACGCCAGAACAACTCCTCCATGATAGGCACTATCATAGCCGCGCCTATCAGACGAAATGCCACCAGCATCCAGTCAATTTCGCCACCTTCGGATACCGGATTGAATCCGCGCGACTGGCCGCCCATTGTCGCCCACGCTTGATCCAGGTTAATCCAGATCACAAAAACCACGACGCCAGTGACCCCGGCGGCGATCCAATCCCCCATCTTTACACCAGTTGGTCTGGCAAGCTCAGAATAATGGCGCCATAACCATAGCAACGCCAGAAACACCAACCCCACTTTGACAGGATATAGCCAGCGCAAATCCCAGCTTTTGATATACCCCATATCCTGCAAGGTAGACATGCCGGAGGCAATAGCCAAAAAGGCAATATAAATCGCAAAGGGGAAAATACGGCTAAAGGCAGGGCGCGAAACTTGACTCATGAATGCGTTCTATTAGAGTGGCGGTAAGGAATTATGCCACTCACTCCCCAGCGCTTTCTATCCCCCTTTGCCGGGGCCGGCTTGCTCCGTTTTCTGGCTATCAAGTTTAGCCTTATATTCTTGTAGCGTATTCTCAATTTCAACACGTTTAATTTGCGTAAAGGGCTCGGCCTGAATCAATGATCCCCAAACACCTTTTTTCTTGTACTTCTCCAGGATTTCCACATTAAGCTCGTAAAGCGCCAGGTTCTTCTTCTCGCACATATCAATCCTTTGAGACTGCTGGCTGATTTTCGCTTCAGCCTCTTTTACCTTATTATTATACTCATCGCCCTGCTTGATGCTAACCTGAAGGTTATTTTGTGCTGTTTGAACAGCCTCCTTATGCTTCAGCGTCAACTCTTCCAGACTCTGCTGGGTACTTTGCAGCTTGGCTACCAGAGACAAATTCTCCTGCTTAACAGCAACCAGTTCTTTTTCCACCTCACCCAAGCGAGCATCTTTTTTCCTGATTTCGCCCGTGGAAGTGCTTTTGATATTGCCGAGTTGACCACTCAATGCCTTCACTTTTTCGTTCAGGCCATTATTTTCTTGCTGCAGGGCGGCTTTTTCCTGCTCAAACGTCTGCATCATGAGGCGCATTTTTCTTTGCGCCTCGCGTTCTTTTTTATCACCGAAATCCGCGGCGGCATTTTCGGCCAACCCAAGACTGAATATTACGATCAGAAGCAATGCTCTATTACGGATCATGGCGTTCATCTCTTGCCTGGCCCCGGCTGTATTTCGTTGCGTTAAAAAATACACGGATCAAAATCTCACGTTCAAATCAAGTTGCATAACATCAATGGCAAGCGGCGGCCCAACTATCTGATCAGCGCTCAACCAGCGCAGGGTCAGCCAGGTATCGGTGGCAACACCGTAACTACCGCCCGCTATCCAGCCTTTGGCATTGGTACCACCGAGATGGAAATCAGAATCGGTAAAGGCATCCAATACGGCATCGCTTTCCAGGTGTTTATAACCACCAAACACCTGCCAGTCGTGGCGATGCTTGATTCTCGGCATGCCGACAGCGACCCTACCCATATACGCCTGATTTTGCTGGCCGACATCTCTCCCCGTACGCTGCAATATGTCTTCTTTTTTAAACCCAACATTCTTGACATAATCACCCGTCAGCGTGATGTGTACCGGGGAAAATGTGTATATATCAAGGTTGGCGGTTATATTCAATTCTTTGTATTCAGATGCAAGTGCATATCTACCACTGTTTTGAGTTTGTGAAATATCAAACAGGGTATTACCTTTCTGCATAAACTGCGGTGCGGTAAAATCCTGAGAAGGATCATTAGGTGCTTTTCTTTGACCGGTGATATTTTCATAGTCATAATAAGCCACGCCAAATCTCGCCCTGAACTGGCTTCGATTCCAATCGACCCCGGTCTGCGCACCGTATAACCATTTGTCCTTTTTCGACAACTCAATTTCCTGGAGCGGAAAAGCGCCTAGCGTCGAAAACCAAACCAGTTCGTTGCCGATGCGAGGCTTGAATTGCACGGCAGCGCCATCGAAGTTAAGATCCTCGTCCCACACCATGTCTGTGCCAAACCAAGGATTGGGTATTTTGCCACCCACCAATGTCAACCATTGATAGGGCTCCAGCTTGAGGTAGGCTTGATCAAGCATAAAGTTAAAACGATTGCCCATATTACCCAGTGTCTGGTTGGTTGAAACAGGATCATTGGCGCTACCGGTGGCCAAACGGAATGCTGCCGTGACGCCTTGCGTGACTTCGGCGAGCATGTTCAGCCTTGCCCGCAACCGTAAACGCTCCCGGTCATTAGTGGTATTCAGAAAGGGATTATCCGTATTACCCGGACCGCCAGCCCTGTTAATCTCTAGATAGTTTGGCAGAAGGTTAAAGTTATCGCTCTGGAACATATCATTCTGTGAGCGCAGGCGAAGATCGCCTTCCCACCTTATTTTCTGTGCCCACTCAGGGATTGCGCCGGGTTTTCCCCATTGTTCCCGTTTGGCCTGTGCTAGCACATCCTTCCGAATCTGCTCAGTCATTTCTTGCTTGACCGTTTCAGGCACGTAAGGCACACGCACGGTTTTCTTATCTACTACCTCTTCTTCCTGTGTTTCCGTTTCCGTGGGAGATTTCTCAATCTCGCGCATTAACTCCCCGGCCTTTTCCTTGGTAATCGCACCCTGTTCCACCAGGATTTGAATCAGTCCTTTGGTAGTTCCACGCAGCTTTTCAAGTTCCTCTTTTTCTCCAGCCCACGCAGATGGATTAAACAACGCGAGAGATAAGACGGTAACACCCAATTTTTTAATTGCCATTTCCAGGTTCTTCTCAACTGTGAATTTTTCATCGCGATTCTCACTCCAAAGGGGTGAGAGTCAACGGATAATGCGGCATATCTGCCGGCTTACAACAAACGTGAAGTGATGCGCAGCTTTACGGGTTGTGGCATTCCATCAGGGGGCGGTTCTTTCACCCGCGTAATTTCTTTCAGTGCTGTCCTTATCGCCTTATCTGTCTCCGGATTTCCGGAGGAACCGCCAAGATCAAAGCGCTCGATGCTGCCATCCTTATTGACCCAGACTTTTATGACAACCTTGTAGCTATCTTTGGAAAGAAGATCCTTATTCCTATCAAAAACATCCTGAATGCCTTTCTCTATCATTCCCGCATACCAGCCGTAGCGATTTCCGCCACCGCCATTGCCCCCACCGATGATGCTTCTTCCACCTTTGTTGGCACCCAAGCCAAAGGAATCCGAACCCGCCTGGCCATCGGCATCCAGCCCTAAATTATTGGCGGGCGGCGGTTCGTCTTGCTTGGCATTCTCAGGCTGATCCGGCGGAGGGGGCGTTTCCGGCTCGGGTATTTTTACCTCTTCTTTTTTCACCTCCGGCTCCGGCGGCTTTTCCTCTGGTTTCGGAGGAGGGGGTGGCGGCGGCTTTATCAAGGAGATCTCATGGATTACCTGTTTTTTATGACTATCGTCAGCGAAAATGATGTCTTTCAGAAAATAGATTACCGCCACAACAAAAAGCAGGATGAATGCCGCCGCCATCAGCTTGGGAGCCCAGCGGAACATAAACTTCTTGTCGGTACTCACAAGTAACTTCCCAACGAAATCGAACCTTGCATAGCGCTCTTATTTGACAATTTTCTGAGTAACCAAACCCAATTGCGTAATGTCGAGTTTGCCCATCAAATCCAGCACGTCAATCACCTTTTCATACTGAACCTTGGCGTCACCCTTGATGACCACGGGAAAACTTGGGTTGGATGCCTTGTAACTGCGCAACTGTGTTTCCAGCTCCGTCATCGTCACTGGATAGGTGTCGAGAAATACTTGCCCGGCATCGGTGATCGTAATCGCCTTGGTGGTCGGCTTAGCCAGACTGGGTGTGGCGCTGGCCTTGGGCAGATTGACCTTGATACCCTGCACCGATGCAGTGGTCATGATGATAAAAATCACCAGCAGCACATACGCCAAATCGAGCATGGGTGTGACGTTGATGTCGTCATACG
Organism: Gammaproteobacteria bacterium Ga0074134; assembly: GCA_001464965.1. Taxonomy (GTDB): domain Bacteria; phylum Pseudomonadota; class Gammaproteobacteria; family Ga007554; genus LNEJ01. The sequence continues at coordinate 21,209 of LNEJ01000049.1, read as the reverse complement.
GTTTATCTTCGGACTGCACTTGCATCGTCTTATTCCTTAGCCCTAGTTTCCGTAATTCTCAGCCAGCTTATGAACAAACTCATCGACGAACACATGCATATCTGCAGTGATATTCTTGATTTTGCTGATCAGGTAGTTGTAGCCAAACAGTGCTGGAATCGCCACGGCCAAGCCAGCCACAGTAGCCACCAGCGCCGCGGCAATACCGGGCGCGATGGCATTGACGTTGACATCGCCACTGGCGGCAATCGCGGCAAAGGTAATCATCACCCCCACCACAGTGCCGAGCAACCCAAGGAATGGCCCGCCACTGATGGCGATGGTGAGCAACACCATCTGGCTGGAGAGCTTCTGATTTTCCCTGACCAATGCCCCATCAAGGCTGGCGCGGATCGCACCGATCGCCTGCGGCGAGAGTGCCTTGCCTACCAGCTTGGGGTCAGTGTTGCCAAAGCGGTGTTTTATTTCCTGCACGCCTACATGGTAGATGCGGTATATCGGTGAGCTTTGGTAATGATCATGCCGCCCGAACAATGCCGCGGCAAACGGCGTCTCTTTATTGGCTTGATCATCCTGATCATCATCCCTGTCCAGCACACCTGGATCGGATGCGATTTTCTGGAATGACATGATGAATTTTTTATTATCCCTGGTCATTCTGCCGATGACGACAGCCTTGCTCACCATCACGATCCAGCTTATGACGGCCATCACCATCAAAATCGCAATCACCACCCAGCCATCGAGCGTGACGGATTGCAGGATTGTCTTAAAATAAGACGTGTTGCCGCCTTCAGTTTGTTCATCCGCGCCGTAGGAGATCAACTTCGCATCGACACCTTCCCCTTGCGCCGCTGCTTTAATCCAGTCCGCTGAACGGGCAACGTTTGATATCTGAACCTCGTCCATCTCACCGGTAAATGAGGTGCCCAGCGTGATGTTCCCGCCCAGTGGCGGCAGGGCGGCATCCACCGCTGCTGCCTCAACACCGTCAACATAAACAACCAGGCGTTTGCCGGCGCTTACCGCCACGTGGTGCCATGTACCCGGCGCCAGCGCGGCACGTTTTGTTTCCGCGCCGGGTATGCGCGCATACACTCCGGATTGATCCATGCCGATCACCAGGGATGACGCACCCTCTTGCTGTGAAAAGATCACAGCGTTCGCCTGCGGCGCGGCAGCCTTGATCCATGTGGAGAACGTGAAGCCCTTCTCCGCGGTAAAGTTGAGCGAAGGTGAGGCAGGGATGGTGATGCTGCTTGTGCCATTGAATGTTGCGCCCGCACCGATCAATGATGCAGCGGCTTCGCTCGCCGTGGACTGCGCCGCATTATTGGCATAGGCGGTTTGGTCTTTGGGTGCGCCCTGGCCGCCAAAATGATAGACGACGGCCTGATTAACATCGTAAGTGCCTTTGGCATCGTCGCCTGCGACCGCCTTTTCATTACCGTAATACAACCAAATGGCATCGGCGTTGGATTGCGCGGGCAACGTGGGCACCTGTACCCAGACCACGGCAAGCTCATTCAATCCATCAAATTTTTCGATGTGATATTTGAGCGGCGTTTTGTCATCGCCACTGACAAAACGCAGATCCGACCCGTCTTCCTTGCTGCTCAGAAAGTCGAAATTACCACTGTGCAAACGCACCAAGACCGGTACGGACGCCAAACCCTCCTTGATATTCACGCCGCTTTCCGTAGTGTTGATGGTTATCTTTTTGCGGAACGACCAATCGTCACTCCACCAGGCATGGGAAACACCTGGGACGAGCGTCATCAAACCCGCCAGCAATAAAAAAACGCGCGATATCTTTTTGTTGGATTGCAATTTCATGACATTATTTATTCGTGAATCCGGTTGATCGAAGGACGTCGCCCATGGCCCACCTCAACGGGGTGGGTATGCCTGAGAAAGGGGTACTTTACCTGCCGAATGTTGCAGAATTGTTAATAGCAAATGGTTTTATTAAATGAAGTACGCAACACGGGTTTTCACTGCGCTTAATCCAACCTTTACTATGGGTTGCTGGATTGTTTGCGATTATAGAATCGTACAAGGGTGCGTGGGACGCACACCCTACATTCATAATCAATCCCCAAATCCGATCACCTCCACCGTCAGGAAGGAAGGCCGGAAGGTGGTTTTCACCGGATTGGCAGCTGCCGCCGAGAGATCTTGGGTGGCCTTTTCGGCGATTTTGCTGGTGTTGGCACCGAGGTTGCTGACGCCGCTCAGGGTACCGGCCAATGCGCCGGTATCGCTTACAGGTACGCCGGTAGAGATACCGCCTACGCTAATGTTGTCCGCACCCACCACACGCAGAGCAGCAAGCGTGAGATTGCCGGCGGCGCGGATACCCGCATCACCCGCGTCCACCACACCTTCGGGCGCTATCAGATCGACATCGCCTGGCTTGATACCTTCTTTGCTGAGCAACGCACCGATTCCGCTGCCCGCCACCGAGTCGGTGATATCAAAAAAGAGTTTACCCGCTTTGTTCAATCTCAGCCGTGGCGGCGGTGTGGCGCTGGCGGTTTTTGAACCCTTGCCGGCGTCGATATCGCCCTTGTCGGACCAGATCAGAATATCGCCACCCGCCATGGTAAACACCCGTGACTGGTTGACCAGAAAATCGTCGCGCACGAAAGCGTTTACATTGCCGCCACGCACACTGACAATACCGAGGTTTGCGGCTGTTTTGTCTATACCCTTGGCAGTGGCCAGCCCCGCATTGACCAAGCCATGGGGCGCCAGCAAATCGATATCACCACCTTGTTCGGTTTTGATCTGGCTGAAATACAGCCTGATGTCCCCTTCAGGCTGCCCTGCGGAACCCTCGACGGATGGAAACAGGGTGGCAATGAGCGCTCTGCCATGGCTGTAGTTACGGTATTCCGGGCCTTTTTCATTGGCTGCGGCGCGGCCGGAAGATTTGAGTTCGGTGAAGAACACACGGTTGATGAGCGCGGCCTGTGACTCTTGCGGCAATGCCTTGAATTGAGCGAGTGCCGCATCCTCAGTGAGGCCCAAATCGCCACTCTGGCCACGCATGTAACTGGCAAGCTCGGGGATATAGTCACGCCCGCCTGTTGCCGCGCCGCGCGGCTCGAGGTAGCGCGCGGTGAATGCCGCGTAATCCGCCGGAGCGGACGCACCCGCGTAGACCAACACTGAGGCGCCCTGTTCCGGGAGAAAGGGGTTGTAGAGATTGCCCTTAGTGACGATACCACTGGAACTGCCCAGATCCACATCGCGCCCGGCAATCACCTCCACCCGTCCGGGACCGCTCATGGGGAGATCTTCGATGCCCGCGTTAAAAATAATTTTACCATCCGAATCATTGCGCTTGATCTGGAAGATGATATCGCGCCCGGCCTGAAGGCGGGTCACATCCGTATCGCGCAGGTTTTGCCCGGCGAGTGAAACATCTGCAATATCCACACCGGCACTGAGTAGCGCCCGCTTGGGCAGCACGGCAAATCGCTGATTGTTGAGGCCGGTGATACTCCCGGTTTGCGCATAGATTCGTACCGGCTCTGCGTCGTTACGATGCAGGATGGCGGGGTCGTGATAATCGAGACCTTCCTGGGTAGCCGCTGAAACCAGCGCCACGGTGTCCGGCTTACCCTGCGGCTGAAGCGGGTTTGGCAGGCGTGAATGCGCCACATCCGACATGTTGATCGTCGCTGTGTTACTGCTTAGATCGATCGACTTTTCCGCAAGCAAGGTCAAGTTGCCTTGTGGTGCCGGAAACAGCGCCAAAGGACCATGCAAGCTAATTCCTCCCTGCAGGGCCGACGCAGACAGCGTGCCAGGATAGATGTCAAACCCATGCACGGGCTTTTTTCCAAGGACGCTCTTCGTTCCTCCAAAGACGATCCGCGTACTCGCCGGATCACTGATGAGACGCACATCGCCGGAAAGCGAGGTCATTGCCACCTTGCTATCGGCAGTATAGGTAAAGAAGTAAGATTCTTTATTATTAGCGCGAACTCCAGCCAGATTGCCATCCGCTTGCGCCACGACGGTAGGGTTAAACACATGCTGCACCGCCAACTCACCGCCAGAGGTGACGTTATAGCTGCCATCACCCAGCGCCAGCAAGGTATATAAAGGCGTGGCATTGGCAAAACGCGCCGAACCCAGCGCACCATCGGCCTTGATGTCGCCCGTGCCCTTGCCGACATAGAAAATACCGCTGCGAATATCACCGCCCGCCGTCACGCTCAGGTTGCCGCCACCCTGTACTACCAGTTTGGATGGATCGGGGATCGAGCCACTGGCACCCGCCAGCCTGCCATTGGTGGGGATGACCGCCGAAAGGTTGTCAATATCACCGCCGGCTGTAATGAAAATATCGCCGCCACCCAGCGCGCCTATCCCCTGCTTGAACTGGCTAAACACTGGCCGCCAGGCGGGTTGTCTGTGAGTGCGGTTTACAGATGCCAATGTGCCGTCGGGATCGAGGCTGCCTTGGCGGAACAGCCAATCCGTGATGAGCTGTGGAGACGGCGCAGCCTTGATGTTGCCTTGCGCGGTGATGCGAATATCGCCGCCCGCTGTGGGATACGCAGCAGTAACTGCCGCAGCATCCAACCCCATGTGGGGAGGAGTGAAATCACCCAAAGGCCCCCCAGGCACACCCGCCGTGTAGATCACCGACTCCGCGCTGGTCAAGGTAACATCGCGCGCGGCGGCAACATCTATCGTCCCGTTGCCTGTGCGAACAATGGTTTTGTCGGCAAGCACAACATCACCCACCGTATCGTCTCCCGGAAGCTGCAAGGCCAGGGGATCCGCGCTGCCTTGATCCGCTCCTGCCACCAGGCGATAAGACCAGGAGTCTCCTGCTTGCAGCGATTTATTTGCGGCCACACCATCAAAGCCATCGCTGATCGATTTATCAAGCTTCAGGTCTCCTTGCGCGCGCAGGGTGAGTACACCAGGTTCGCCATTGAAGCGCCATCTGGAAAGATCCCAGTCCGCAGCAAGGGTCATATCACCGGGGCTGCGAATTTCCACACCTGCCCGCACATGAACGCCAGCATCACCGCCTTTACCGAGGCTCGCCTTGATGGCATCGGCGTTCTGCGCGAAACCCCTGGTATCGCTGAACAATTTATTGCTTGCCGCCGCAGCGGTGGCCACATTAGCCCCTGTCGCGGCAATGGTGGCGGCGTTGTATACCTTAACCCCTTCGATTACAACACTGGAGGCACTGGGGATGGCGATCTCCGTGCCTGCTTTGCGATTAACCGCGACATTATCATCTTTCAGATCATTGTCAGTGTCGATGCGCGGCGCACGCAGCAACACTGTGCCGCCTGTGCCTTTGACCCCGCCGGAAACATCAATGCTCGCACCTGATTCCAGGTTGATCTCGCCCGTGCTGGTTGCCAGCGTGACACTGCCGCCCTTTTTGTCCGCAGCCATGGCGCGGGCATCAAGCCTGCCGCCCTTATGCAGCATTACGTTTTTTTGCGCATACAAGCCTATTCTTCCGCCGGTGTCACCAGAGGCATCCACCGTACCTTTCACGTCTATCCTGCCGTCATCCGCGACGAGGCTGACCTGGTGCGCCTTGATGGTGTCGCCCTCTGCCACGGCAATGTCGCCACTGCGCACGCGGATGTTGCGCGCCTCGCCAAATTCGGCGGCGTTCAGGGTGTTGTTCAGCGCGCTAAAATCAGAAATCTTACCCGCATCCAGCGTGAACGCGCCATTGCGAGAGGCGCTGCCTGCGGCTCCCTTCAGGCTTCCTTCAATATTCGCCTGCCCTTGCGCTGCACGGAGCGTCAAACGGCCTGCATCGCTCTGCGCCGTGCCTGACACATCCACTAATGCGCCTGAATTGATATTCACATCACCGTGCTCCGAGACCAGCGTGACGCTGCCCCCGGCCGCATACGCGGCAACGTCGTCGAAACGCTTCACGAACCCAGGCGTATTGATTTGCGAACCTGCCACAAGGGTAACGCTGTCTGTTGCATCCGCGCCCTTGGCCGTCATGGTAACCACGCCCGTGGGGAGGTCGATCCGGCCTTGATGATTGATGCTCTTGCCCACAAAATCCAGGCGCCCGGCCAAGGCGGTGGCTTGTTCAAGATTCGCCACGGCGGCGGGCTGGGTGATATTCACTGCGCCAGTGGCCGTTATTGCCTGCCGGGCGCCGCTCGCCGCCGTAATGCGGGAAGACTCCAGGGCAAGATCGCCATCGACATCAAGTTTGCCGCGTCCCTGGGCGACGATCTCCTGCGCGGCAGCGAGCTTCACGCCACCATCAAAGCCTTTGATGGTAAAACCTTTGACGTCAACAAAACTGGCTTCCGTGTCGTCACTGCTCTGTGCGGTTTTGCCCTTGCCCAGCATCACCCGTTGCGCGTCGATATTCAGCTTGCCGGTGCCCAAGGCCACGGCCACGTCAGAGACCGTGTTGTTCGGGTTTGACAGCGAAACCGTTTCCGCGTGCAGCGTCGCTGTTTGCCCTTCGTTTTGATAACCTCCGAAACCCGCCGCTTCGATAGAAAGATTCTTCAGTGCCTTGCTGCCGAAATCGCCCCCGCCATAAATATCCACCGCGCTATAACTGCGCAGTGTCAGGCTGCCAAGGTTATTCAGCGCGGCAAGCTGCGCATTGGAAAACACCAACCCTTCCCGCACATCGCCCGCCTCACCCAGGCTGATGCGCTGCGCGCCCACGCTCAAAGCGCCCCCTGCACCCAATGCAAGCTCGCCCTCTGAACGGTTGTCACGCGTGGCGTCCAGTATCATGGACTTGTCTGCCCGCAGCACCGCACCGGACTCCACCACCAGATCACCGTGGCTGCGATCAACACTCTCGCGCGTTATCGCCACCGCTTCACCGGACGCCACGCGCAACAGCGCGCCATTGCCGTCCACATTGTCCTGCCCATCAATCACACCATCATGATTCACATCACCGCGATTGGTATCCGCATTGCCGATAACACCGTCTTTGTCGGTATCCCTGATCGTGAACCCGATGGCAATATCCTGGGGCTTGCCGGAAACGGCACCCTTGCCTTCCACTACACTGCCCGCCTTGACTCTGACTTCATCCTTGGCGGCCAATAAAATCTCAGGGCCGCTCAGCGCGCTGGATGCTGTGTTGGCTACCACAACCTGCCGCGCATCCGTGCGGATTTCCATGCCTTTTTCAGTGCGCTTGCGGGTACCGCCCAACAACAGGCTGGACGCACCGAATTTGTTCAGGCTGGCGGCATCAAGCTGCATGAAGCCCTCCAGGCCAGATGTGTCTGCTCCTGTCCCCACGATGGCCAGCCGGTCGGCGGTAATGTCCACTTCCGAGCCGTTACGCCCAGCGGCATGGCCGCCTTTCAGCACGCCATTCAGCGTTAAGGACTGGGTAGCGGCGATGGCGAGATTGCCTGCATCGCCGGGCAGCTGAATGCCCGGACTGTTGGCGAAGAATCCGCTCGCGGTGCTATCCAGATACTCCGATTGGGTGCGTGCGGATGCGCCAGGGCGCACGGCAAAACCCGATGTTCTGGCATCACGCAGGATATTGCCATCCAGGCCCACAGCCGCGTGGTAGCCTGACACAATGGTTGCGCCATCGGCCAATTTAAGGGTCTGGCCAGGCGTCATATCCTGATACCCTGAGATCGGTTTCACCAGAAAGGCGCCAGGCAACAAGGCATAACGGGCAGGCATCATGGCATAAAAGCCTGCCGGCAAACCCTCCACGCCGGATAGATAAACACTATCACCCGGCTTGATTCCATTGTTACCCTGATAATAATGACTGTCATAGGGTGCAAATTCAGGCGCACGTCCGGGTAGGATGGCGAAAGCATTACCCGCATTCGCCGCATCAAGCACGTCCTTGGATCCACCCGGCCCCGGAATGAATTCGTAGGCGTAAAGATCACCGCCGCCGGAGACATCCACTACGGCATTTTCTGAAACCGTGATCGCCTTGCCATCCAACTGGATACGTTTTTCAGGCGGCGCATCCAAGCGAAGATCGATGGATGCCAGCGGATAGAGATAATCGCTGCCGTTCAGATCGGTCTTGCCGAAGGGAATAATTTGGCCCTCCGCCGAAACCGACGTGATACTGCCATCGCCCAAGGTCAGCGTATCTTCCGCTGCCAGCGTGATGTCGCCCAGCGGCGCCTTGAGCACTCCTTGCTGCACAATGTTTGGCGCATTCACGGTCAGTTTGCCGCCTGCGGACAACACCGGGCTGGGTGCGCCTCCACTGAGAATCGTCACGCTGCCCGTTGGGTTATTTTCGACGGCCAGCCGGAATTGGCTCAAGGTAGTGGGATAAATCTGATCAGCCTGTAGCGTCAGGTTGCCGCCGGTGACAAGCGAGCCTTCCAGCGTGCGCGCGAGGAAATCGCTACCCTGCAACAAGCCCTTGAGCCGGATATCACCGGTGCTGGCCAAATTAACATTGCCAAAACCCTGTAGCGCAACATTGCCTTCCAGCTCAATCAGGCGTGCATTGACGCCTAACGTTGCACCGCCGCCCGATGATGCCGACTTCACATTCGAGCTATTGCCCACAGACACATAACTGGCCGCGAGATCAACCTTGGCATTTTCCTTCGCCGCAATCACCGGCGCATCGAGCGTGATGCTGCGCCGCAGCGCAAGGCTGACATCGCCATCAAATTCAATGGTGTTCCAGCTCTTCAAGGTGAGCTGATCAAAGCCGCCATCACGTACCGACTTTGCCGTAACGAAAGACTTCCCCTGAAGGGCGCTTGCCTCAGGCCCACGCATTTTGGCGGCGACATCCTGGCCGTACGTCAAACCCGGCGGCAACGACGCGCCATCCTCTTTCACCACCATCACGGGGGCGGACAGAACAAGTGAACCACCGCGCGCATGCTCCCCAGCGGCAGCACCCTTTAATGTGCCATCAAGCAATATGTTAGGCATGGCAAGATTAACAACACCCGCATCCCCGGCAATTGAGTCACGGCGATAGCTCACGCCAGCATTGCGTTGCTGAGGAATATCCAGCGTGGCACCGGCACCTGAAACATCCATCACCGAACCCGCCTCGGCGACAAGATATCCTGTTTGCGCGGCACTGACGTTAATCTCGCCGCCAGCCAGAACCTCGCCCTGAATCAACCCCTGGTTATTGGCCTGGGTTCTGGCGTAGCCCTGTGCCAATAAGCGGCTGTTGCCCCCCAGCCAAACGAAACGGTTAGGCTCGAACGTCCCGTCCACGGCATAGCCTTTTATATCCAGCAAAATCTTTCCGGCGGGCGCTTCCAGCGTACCAAAAAGGCTGATCTGACTGCCTGCACTGAGCGCAATCGTTCCCTCGGGATCGGTGCGCACCTGCGCGCCTTCCTCAACCGTAATAGCTCCCCACAAGGAACTTCCGGCGGCAAAGGTGATGGTGCCGGGCACACGCTGCTCTGGAAGCAATACCTGGCGTCGGCTGAAGCCACCAATATCAGCGTCGCTGTGGCGTGTCATAAAATCCGGCGCCAGTACCATGCTCTCGGCAAACGGGGCGACTTGCGTGCCACGGCTCACGGTAACACCCTCTCTGCCGGTAATGGTGTAGTCCTTGAAACCGCCGGATTGAAACACGCCGGGGTCAAGTAATAATGCACCGGGGACAGCGGAAGGCGTGCCGCCAATCTTTACGCTGGAGGTGCTGAGCGAAAGCGTGCCACCTTTGCCCACGGCGTTACCGCTGCTCAGTGCGTAGCCGTGCAGCTCGCCATCGAGATAGAGCATTGATTCCAAGCGATCAGATTTTATAAAAGAGCCGCTAGCCAAACTAAGGGTACCGGCGTTGCCTACCTGCAGCCGGTTATTGGGCTTCACCCAACCCCCGCCGGAGACATCCAGTACACTGCCGGAACTCAGCGCGACATCTGAAAAGGCACTTACTGAAATCGATCCGCCGTTGATCAGCAACGGGTCCGCGCCCGTTACCGGCGTAACCCAGGGTGAATCATTCACCCACAAACCACGGGCAGTAATGCTGGCGTCCGTGCCCACATTGACGCGAAAATCTTCCGCCTCCAACAGCTGGGCAGAGTCCGACGTACTCTTGCTTGCCAGCGTGATTTTGCCCGCCGGCACATCGATATCACCCAGGATATCCAGCTTTCTGCCGGTTAGGGTCAGCGAGGCGGTTTCTATCTTATCCTTCCCCTCCTCGTCCTTTCCAATGAGCCAACTGCTGGGCGCAAGACTGATCGACACGCCTTTAGGCACCTCGATACGCCCGTTGCTGTATACACCAATGCGGTTGAATCCCCCTGCTTGCAACACGTCGGTAGAGAGTGTCACGCGATTTCTGAAGCTTTCAGGCAAACCATCCGCCGTGAGTTCACCGAAAGTAAAACCGCCAGGCAGCAGGTTCTTTTGTATCGAAAAGAGCACATCAGGAGTCATGTAATCAGGCGTAGATGCTCCGGCCTGGCTGGCATCGCCCAGCGTAAACTGCCCGCCCAAGGGCAGCACGCCACTGCCGCGCTGGTGCACGCCTGCTGTTGCCTTGCCCGTCAATGTGCCATCCAGCGCCAGTCCGCGCGCAAGAAACGTCACCGCCCCGGCATTCTTGCCTTCATAATAGCCCTGCTCAAACCGGCTCAACGCGCCATCTTCACCAAAGGCACTCCAGGTGGAGGAGATCCCCCATTTTTTTGATTCCTTGGTAAAACTGGCAAAACCATCATAAATGATATCGGCTGGTGCATCGCCTATGTCATACACCCTGCCCTGCGACACAAGCTGTGTCGTCTTGCCTTGCCCGTCTCGATAACGCAGCCCACCCGCGGAGACATCGATCACGGCATTTTCACGCATCACAATATCGCCTGCGGACTCCAGCGACACCGTACCCCCTTCCGCGGTATGCTCCGCGACGGTTCTTCCCACCTGACTGGTATAACCGGAGACATCGGCAAGCGGTGTGCCTTTGCGAATATCAATCCACACCTTTTTGCCGCGCAACGCACTATCGCGCTGCATAGGTGAATCCTTCAGCTCATTACCACGCAGCTCCACCTCCATGAAGTTGCGCTCCATGGATACATCGACATCTTTCGTGCCGGATACATCAATGCGGCTGCCGGACGCCATATAAATCTTGCTTTCACCGGGCACGGGCATCAGCTGATCTTGCCGGGCAACAAGACTGACTTTTCCACCCGGCGCGACAATCGCGGCATTCTCCCTCATATCAATACTCTTGCCCGCCAGATCCACCGTGGACGGACTGAATCCCTGCCCGTCGAAATTGGTCGTGGCATCATTCGTCTCCGGCAACACATCGGTTACGCTATCCTCGCCCAGCACCAATGTGCCGGTGCGCTGCCCGACAGGAATCTTTGTCTTGTCACCGCCCGCCTTGGTATCGGCGGCCAGCAGCATGATCGAACCCTTTTGCCGCAACGACGTAGTGGCGGTAACCCGCCCCATCTGGTTTACCGCCAGCCCCGCCAAGGTAATATTGCCGCGCTCGGCGACAATCTGGCCAATATTGGTCACTTCACCGCCCAGCCCCGAGGCGTGCGGGTCAACTTCCACCAGCAACCCGGCAAAGCCACGCAGTGATGAACCCGCGGGGAGGTTATTGACCTGGGCATCGGACAACAGGCTCAGGTACACCTTGGCGCCGGCGGCAAGCACCGCCTGCCCTCCCGGCGCGGAGATGTTGCCATGATTTTCCACCTTGGGCGCCAGTATCATCACCACGCCGCCGGACGCTGAGGCGATTTTCGCGCCATTATCCACCCGGATGAAACTGGCGGAATATTCCACCCCGTTGCCATCTTCCCAGGTAAACACCGGGTTTGCGCCCGACGACTCGCCGTAAATACCGCCATTTTTGAAAACATCGTCGCTGATATTCAGTGCCGACGCCACCAGCGAGCTGGCATTCACCTGAGCATCCTTGCCGAAAATAATACCGTTCTGATTGATCAGATAAAGCTGGCCATTGGCTTTCAGGTTGCCAAGAATTTCGCTCGGCGACCCCTGCCAGATACGGTTCAGTGCCGCCGAACCGGCATCCGGCTGCCTGAATTCAACACTATTGCCGGCCCCGATATTGAAACTTTGCCAGTTCAGCACGACTCTTTGGTCAAGCTGATTGATAATCGCACTGACGCCGTCGCTGGAAAAATCGGCGCGGCCACTGCTCGCAAACGGCAGGTTGCCGATCAGATTCGTACCGCAGGCACCACCGCCACACGGCATCGGCAACTCCGCATGGACTGGAAATACGCACAACAAAACACCCGCCATCCCTGCAAACAACGCAGCATGCTTGCCGGCTCGGCCACGCTGGCCGCCCTTGCCCGCACGACGCGCCCGCGCGCCCTCCCACACCGGCACCATCACACCAAGCCGTGTACTGAAAACCAATCGGAACAAGTTTGCATTCATGTGCTGATACCTCGAAAAATAGAGCGTCCACCGCAAGTAGCAAGTAGGGTGCGTCGTACGCACCACAATCATTGGTGCGTACGACGCACCCTACAATCCGCTATTACTGGTTAAAATTCATACGCCATCCGAAAATGCACCCGCACATCCCCGGCCTTTGCGAAGGTTGCACTCTCGAACGGAACCGCCACATTGAGCGAGGCATTCCAGTAGCGCCAGCCTTTAAAACGTACGCCAACACCAGCGCTGGACAAACTGAAACGTGACAGCTGGCCAGGCAGGGGCTCGCTAACACGCAGCTTTGCGCCCTCCGCAAATCCGAGAAAATACAGATCGTCGAATTTCTTTGAAAATTTCGCGGCAACCGAGGGGCTGCGCAATTCCACGCTACCACGCACGCCGTTATCCGCCAATCGCTCAAACTCCAGATAACCGCGCACGCTTTCAACGCCGCCAACGCCGAATTGCTCATTGCTGATCAGGGGCTGCCCCGTCAATTGACCGTCGACCCTCGCGATCAGCCGCAGACCCAGCGGCAACTGCTGCACGCGCTGTAAACCGGCCTTCAGATACATATAGCTGGGCTTGGCGTTGTAGCGCTTGCATTCGAATTCGTTAACTTGCTGCCCGAAGCAGTCAATCCTGTTATCCGCAAGGCCGCGGACAGAAAAATTCAGCCCCACATCCGCCTGCGTCACGCCGCTGTCACCCTGGACGGTCGAGTTATACTGCACCGTAAATGGCAAATAGCTGATCGGGGTACGGATGGAATCCGCGCCGTGCAATGTTACGTTTTCCTTGAAATCCTTGTAATCGAATCCCAATGACAAGGAATGAAAAAAGCGATCGCGCTGCGGCAGCGGCAGAATGGCGCGCGCGCCAAAAATATCACCCTGACCCAGTACCGATATATTCCCCACCGCCGCCACATCACTGCGTGAACGCACGGCATACATCGCCAGCATTCTGTCGGAATCCGGCACCGGCAACAAATAAGACGCGGAAAACACACTAACTTCGCTAGTGTTTTCCGGCGCGGTCTGATACTGCACACTCAAGCTGTGCTCTCGCTGCCACAGATTGTCATAGCGCACCATGCCGACCATCCGCAATTGGCTGGTATTGCCGCTGTAACGGTTATTCAATTCCAGGCTTGCGTGCAGCGGCAGCTTGTCTTCAACCTTGAAATCAACTTCCACGGTACCAGGTGTTTTGCCCGGCCTGAGTATCGGCGTCACGCGCCGGTCCGCGCTGCGGTTGACTTGGCTCAAGCCTTTCTGCACATCCGGAAGATACAGCACCCCGCCTTGCGTCAGCGCTGGGAATTTTTCCAGTATCCGCCCCTGCGAATAGTAACGGGAGCCGACAACACGCACTTTCTCGACCTTGCTCTCCATTACGCGCAAACGCACAATTCGGTTATTCACATCCTGCTCGGGGATATCCACCAGCACAGTGGGATAACCTTCATCGCGATAGGCCTTCTCCAGATCAACGCGCGCCTTTTCCACATCCTCGATCTTTTTTGCCGTGCCCAAATGCGGATAAAGCACCTTCTCGATCATGATGGCAGGCAACACCGTATTGCCCTCCACACGGTATTCCATCACATCGAACACCACCGGCTGCTCTTCCGCCGGGGCCGGAACCTGGGCCTGCTCTTGCGCCATCGCCGGAAACCAGAAAAAAATGCTGGCGTACAACACCGCACAAAAAATACGCTTCATTGAGTGATATTCTGGTTTTATTTAAAGGAGGAATTTTCACACGGTAATGTTACAAATGAGTTAAAAGGAACAATAAAGAACGCTGAGCTTACAAGCCCCGAACTACATACAAATAAAAACCGGCTCTCTTCATTGCGAAAAGAGCCGGTCATTTACATCATACAACACGCTGACATTGCGTCAGGGCGCGGCATCACATTCACCACTACGCAGGCATTAAAGGCCCGTTTTTAGTAGAAACGCTGCAGCGGTTTGCACATATTTCCGCCGCGAGTCGCCTTGCTGACGTTGGGGTTGGTGGTAGGGTCATAGCTCACTGGCAGCGCCGCTGTCCAGGCCGAGGTGTTGAAGTCAGGATGACCACCGCGCTGAGCAAACAGGTCCATAAAGAGCTTGGCGGAACCAGACAATGCAGGAACCCCGTTGACGGCGGCATTACGGTATTGCATGGAAAGCTCCGCCGCAAAATCATAATTGCCTTCAACCAGATTGGCCTTGCTGGGTGCGACACCCGTGCCGGTAACGACAGGGTTGCCAGCCACCAGCTTATAATCACCCGCGCCATCCATATTGCGGAAGCTCCAGCCCGACTCCCTGCCCAGACTGTCCAAGGACAACACGCCCACCGCGCCGTAGCCGCCCGTGCCGAAATCGACACGGTAGAACTTGCCTTCTTCATCCCTAAAGGTATGCACGCCACCGGTGCTTGCCTTCTGCAAGCAATCGCGCACGTTGCCGGATGCGGAGTTTTCGATCACGGTATAACCCGCCGCGGGGTCGATCACAAAAGGATCCGCCGCCGTGCCTGAACCGCTTACAACACCGCTGGCACTATCAGTCATGCGTGCCGGCGCGGTATTGCCGCTGCCCGCTTTAGATTCTGTGGTGCAGGGGAAGTTGTTGAAGAACCAGTTATAGCTGGACTGGGTGCCCGAACCGGGCACCCGGCGGCACACCACCACCTGAGTACCGGCCGCGGGCGCCAGGCTGGATTTGACCTGCGTCCAATCCTGAATCAGGCCGGACAACATCCCGCCATAGGCGGCGCGGCTCAGATGTGTGCTGTTCGGCACGGCATTGGTCACCGCCAGGCCCATCACCAGCGTGTTGACGGGGAACGAAGTAAGCTTGGCAGCCTCACCGCTGCTTAGCTCGGAAAAGCCAAACTCCACATTAAAGGGGCCTTTAAACATATTGGGCGCCACGTCAGAGACACCAGCGTCCGGCACCTTGTTGTAACTGGCATTAGACAAGGGATTGGTGGGGTCAGCCGCCGTACCCGGATCCACACCCGCCTCGGCGCAACGGTAAATACCGGCATTCAGCACGCAACTGGCGGCATCCATCTTCAGCGTAGCTATGGCCTCGGCACGCGCCACGGGGTTCACGCCCCATACCGAACCACCCTTGGCACGATCCAGCAAGCGCACGGTTTTGCCCTTCAGTGCGGCGAATGCGGCGGGGATGCTGGCATCATTCTTGACCTGACCGAAGTAGGCACGGTACAACCTGCCATCATCGGTGAAGTCACCGGGGGTGCCGTTGTTGTCGTAATACGTGATGAAGCCCGGCTCAAATAGCTGGCCAGCCAGCGTGCCCAGGAAATTTTGCGGGGCCGAAGCACCCGACAGATACACGTAATCCTTGCCATTGACCAGGCCGATGGTCTGGGCATCATACGCACCCAGCGCCAGCGCCTGGCCAGAAACGCCCGCCAGTGCCAGGGCGCATGCAACATTCAGCTTATTCAATTTCATTACTCTGTTCCTCTCAATGTGGAAACAAAAAACCAGGCATCAGAAACCATTTAAGCCCACTCTGGCCTCTGCGGTGCACCGGCCAGAGTGGAACACATCAGGCCGACAAGCGGCGGCGGGCAACCGCGCCGATCATCAGCAGGCCGGCCGCCATCATCGCCCAGGTCTCCGCCTCAGGCACGGCAGCCACATACGTCAATGTGCCATCGTTGCCCAGCTGCCAGGCAGCATCGCCATAAGCATTGGCATATTTGTAATTAAAAACCGTGCCAGTATTGTTATTAGCCAAGGTATTTTCGGCAAGCAGATAAAAATTGAGTTTTTCGCCGATGTTTCCGGCAACATTCATTGCACCCGATCGTCCACCAAAATCATCACCCCAGCTTTTGCTGGCCAGCGCCGAGCCATCTGCAAGCGTGGCAATACTTGAACCGTTCACACCCACACCACCCGCATGCCCAGGCAGCACATTCACTGCACCGAGGAAGTTGTCTCCACCAGCTTGCGACCAGTTTCTGAAATCGGCATTAATCGGCATGTGCAGCGCATCGTTAGAGGTTATAAGAACGCGGTCGCGGCCACTGGAATCAACTGCTGCAACGTTCCAGCGCAAATTGGCAAAGTTTGCAGGCGCGGTGGCGCTCAGGAAACTCGTCAACAACGCATCCGGCCCAAAGCTCATGGAATAACCGGGGGTTTCCTTGGCAGCATTGATCACTGGCACGTTGGCCGAAGTGGCCCAGTCGTTCAGCGCGCCGCCCAGGTCACGGGTGTAAGAACGATCATCGGAAAAATCATCAGCCGTGCCCGCTATATCCCACACCGAGAAAAACAGCTCGCCATTGCCATTGAAAGCCAAGGTGGTACCACCGTTGGCAACCGTCGAGTTGGCGATCGTCGCGGCAGCAGGACCTGCAACCACAGCCAATGTAACAGCAACAGCCAATGCATTAATTTTCATGCTCATCCGTCCTCTCCTTAATTAAATATAGATAACCCACTCTTTCAACAACCACATTAACCCAAAAAATCCGCATCCCTGCCGCCATATCCCTATGGCATCTCCGTGCCCATGTCCATCGCAACCGCCAAGGATCATCCTTTATCACAAAACATCCCAGGATGATCGCCGGGCACATAATCTCAAAGGATTGTTACGTTTGTATGTTAAGTTCCCCGGCATCCATAGCCCGTTCGGACTATGGCCAATGAAACTTTGATTTATTTATGCCGACCATATACAGCCCCGTGAATATAAGGGCGGATTATTGCAGCAACATGAATAGAGGGGTGGTACGCATAGTCCGAACGGACTATTGACAAGATATGAAAATAAATAAACGAAGTGAGAAAAAGGTCCGCCGGGGCTGTTTAACCCTGATTAATGCATGAAATATTCGCCATCATCCGTTTTGCACAAGTAATACTCAAAAAAATCATCACCTACCCAGGTATCAGTCTCATCCTCAGGATCATCAAGGAATCCATCATCAATATCATCATTACGCTCATCATCCATCCCTGCATAAAGGTATCTGCGTTTCATGGTCCATCCTCCATTTAGTGAGCTATTTTTCATAAAATATAATCTGGGATTATTACAAATCGACTATTTTTTAAAAAAGCGCCAATAATTATGTAGGGCACGTCCCACGCACCCTGCGATTCAATTATGTTGGATAAGTCCGGCGGGCTAGAGAATATTCAACTCGATCGCCCTGGAAACCGCATGCCCCCTGGTTTGAACACCGAGCTTCCTGGTGATCTTGCATATGTGGTTTTTTACGGTAAACGGGCTAATGCCAAGTATGGCCGCGATGGCCCAGTTGCTCTTGCCAACCTGAATCCATTTCAACACCTCTCTCTCCCTGTCGGTTATGGCCACATCGCAGGATTTAACATCCCTGCCGCTGCCATGATCAACAACCACGGCACTCATCATGGCACGATGCAGATAAGGAACCAGCACCTCAAGCAGTCGAGCGTGGTGTGGACCCACATCTCCTGGTATGCGCATAAAGACGAAAAATGACATGCTATTCTCATTCGTGTCGTGCATGCCATGCGACACAAGATGATCTATGCCTTCCTTTTTCAGGATGGACATTCCATCCTCACCGAGCACGACACGGATGGAATTTTTATCCATCACTAATGGGCCAGGCACTTTTTTCCATGCGCCCATTAACTTGTTCATCATGCCATTGTCGCCGCACAACATGCCGTCAAATAATGTATCGCTCACGGAAGCCCCGCAGAACGTGTCTGTATAGGTCTTCTTTCCTGGCATGTCATGCAGAAACGATATCATTACTTCATGAGGAAATATGTTCTGCAACTCCCCGCGCGCCCAGATGAAAAATTGATTTTTGCTTTTGATGTGAAAGGAGGACTCAACGGCATCCATAACCGTTTTAAGCGCGACCCCATCGAGATCTATTGATTCATTCATGATAATTAACCGATCACATCTTTATCGCCACCTGGATTCCCGGCTTGGCCAGGAATGACGAACTTTAAAAGGTACTATTAATAAGCATTGCGATCCTTGAAAACCAGCAGAACGGTTTTCATTATGATTTTAACGTCAAGGTCCATGGACCAATGCCGTAAATAATCCAGGTCATAATCGATACGGAGCTTCATTTTTTCAAGCGTTTCCGTTTCGCCGCGCAACCCGTTTACCTGTGCCCATCCGGTGATGCCAGGCTTGACCTTGTGGCGCACCATATAGCCCTTGATCAATTTTCTGTAGATTTCATTGTGAGCCACTGCATGAGGGCGCGGCCCAACCACGCTCATCCTTCCCTGCAAGACATTGATAAATTGAGGCAGCTCATCCAGCGAGGTGCGCCGCAGGAATGCGCCAAAAGGGGTAATGCGTTTATCAGCACGGGTCGCCTGATTGACCTGATCCCCGTCTTCGCAGACCGTCATGCTGCGGAACTTGTAAACAACAATATCTTCGCCATCCAGCCCATACCTGCGTTGGCGAAACAGGATCGGGCCAGGCGAGCTTGACTTGACACCAATCGCCAGCAGCAGCATAAGGGGAGATAACACAGCCAGGGCCGCACCGGAGAATGCAATGTCAAACAATCGCTTCAACAAGCCGCTCAGGCCAAAAAATGGCGTTTCACACACCGACATGACAGGTATGCCATTGATCTCACCCATCCTGGCCTGGATCAGATCAAAAAAGGATATGTCTGGAACAAAGTACACAGACGCTGTCGTATCACGCAACCCATTCAGTAAGTTTACGATGCGGTCCTGCTTCACCATGGGCAGTGCTATATAAATCACATCAATCTTGTTATCCGAAACATAGCGCGCCATGTCTTCAAGACGCCCAAGAAGTTGATCGCTGCCTAACGCGCCCAGACGATCAATCGAGCGGTCATCAAAATACCCTTTCAAAGACATGCCCATCTGAGGGCTGCCGCTTATGCTTTGCGCAAGCCGCTGGCTTGCATCATTGGCCACTGCGATGACTGCTGAACGGGTATTGGTTTCCAACTCAAAGAATTTTAAAACGAGCAGGCGTGCCAAGCCATTTCCCAGCAAAATGACAAGGGGAACCGTAAAAAACCAGGTTAGCATCACACGCCTGGAAAACTCATCGGAATACTTTGTTGCATAGCCAAGAAACAGCATAATTCCAACCAGAAGAGTCCATGAAACAATCAGGCTACGGCTCCGATCCCATAGTCCACGATAACGCCAGGGCCGGCATACGTCGGACGGCTCAAAGATGACACACGAAATAAAAAAGGCAATCACTGCCAGAATAATGTGGGGGTTCTGCAAGGGTACGCCATAGGCATAAATAATTAGAAAAAGCGAAGCCACTATCAGAAGAGGGTCGATAAGATACTCAAGGAGTGCCAGATAGGGTGGCATGAATGCGTTGGCATTTACATGCAGTTTCTTGTTAGGCATGTCGACAAGATTCCCGTGATAGTGATTATTATGCTGTGCAATAACGGGTTTCATCGAGGCTTATCCTAAGCAATCAACACACATCCGAATCCTGATTCACCTGACACTGTAACCATAAAATATTAAATTTCTGTGAAAACGAGGCAGGTCAAAAAAATACTGCGTTTTTGCCCCTTCCTTTCAATGAAACGGCTATAAACCCGATACGCCTTTTTTTATAAAATCCGCGTCATTGGCCTTTTCATCAGCGGCATTCTTCGCTGCATTTTCCGGTCCTGGATTTACCGCCGCGGAAGGGTCCTTACTGTCTTCCTTGGCTGCGAATTTACCAAGCCATTCAATCTTGGCCTCGCTTCGCAGCCGCTTTACTTCATCATCAGCGAGCTTCCCGCGCCTCTGATTCAGAAGAAAGTTCTCGATCACGGGTGCGGCCTGGGCTTCGCTCAGCGGCTGGTTACGCATAGCCATCAGTATGGAGAGTGAAATATTGTTCGGTGCCTCAAATGCCATCACCTGCCCCTGCCGCATCTGGTACAGACGCGATAACATTTCCGCTGGCAACTGTTCCGCGGGCTTGACCAGCACGTCCGATTTCATCCGCACTTTTTTTGCCTCCAGCCATCCCGTCAGCTCCTCAAGCGTCTTCGAGCTCTTGATTTGAGCCTGAAGTTCAGCGGCAGGTATGTTCTTGTCGAGAAGGACTTCACGGATCTGATAGATGCGCCGATCAGCGAACAACTCGGGGTGCTTGTTGTAATAATCGCTAACTTCCTGTTTGCGGGGCGGCGTTGAATCTCTCCCCGCAACCTTGCCCATATACGCCTGCACCAGCACCTGGTGTTTGGCACGCTCCAGGGCTTGCATGACCTGAGGGTCGCGGTCCATTTTATCCGTGATGGCTTTTTGCACGATAAGCTGCTGGTTAACGAGTTGCTCCAGGGCCTGACGCGCGACCTTCTCGGTATTTTGGGTGGCGGCCTGCCCCAGCAACCCCAGCTCATAATTGAGCTGATGAACAGTGACCTCATCACCGTTGACTTTGGCGATTACCTGACTATCCTTGCCTGGCTTATCCTCACCGCCGCAACCGCTCAAGAGCACAGCAAGCAGGGTGACGGGTAAAATAATATTGCTATACATTGAAGAGAACGCCTTGCAAGTTTTACCAGAAGCTGGCTTGGAGATGGGCGTTCATTTTGGAGAGAATATATGACAATCAGATGAATATCTGACCGTGGACTAAAAAAACGTACAGCGGCTGGCCGGGATGTCCCAAAATAATGTAATGGACGCTTCCTTTCCAAAACGGCATCGAGGTGCCAAAGTAGTGGTGGCTGTATGACCACTAAACCAGAAAGGAGCG
>LNEJ01000048.1 GCA_001464965.1 Gammaproteobacteria bacterium Ga0074134 | reverse complement strand
TGCCTTGCATAATGACCGATTAGAATCTTAGTCTCTCAGACTCATTCCATGTTGGAAATACGTAACCACTTCAGACTCATTTCATATTGGAAGAGGCTGTATCTGGACGTTATCCCCAATAATAAGTTATTCTACGCGATTCCGCGCCCGTAGCTCAGTTGGATAGAGTGTTGGGTTCCGATCCCAAAGGTCAGAGGTTCGAATCCTCTCGGGCGCGCCACAACAGAAAACAAAGATCGAAGACATGAGCAACCCATTGGTTGGCGTGGTGATGGGCAGCAACAGTGACTGGGATGTCATGCAGCACGCGGCCAAGCAGTTGGACGCCTTTGGCATTCCGTATGAAGCCAAAGTGGTGTCGGCGCACCGCACACCCGATCTCCTGTTTCACTATGCCGAGACCGCCGAGGGGCGCGGCCTCGCCTGCATCATTGCGGGCGCGGGTGGTGCGGCGCATCTGCCGGGGATGCTGGCCGCCAAAACCATCGTGCCGGTGCTCGGTGTGCCAGTACCTTCCAAACACCTCAATGGCATGGACTCCCTGCTTTCCATCGTGCAGATGCCCAAGGGCATTCCTGTCGCCACTTTCGCCATCGGTGAGGCGGGTGCCGCCAATGCCGGCTTGTTTGCCGCTGCCCTGCTGGCGCGCATTGATCCCGATCTTGCGCAACGCCTCAACGCCTTTCGCGCCCGCCAGAAAGAAACTGTTTTGGCGATGGAACTGCCCGCGCCGCAATGATACTGCCGGGTGCGATGCTAGGCATCCTTGGTGGTGGCCAGCTGGGCCGCATGTTTGCCGTCGCGGCGCGTACCATGGGCTATCGGGTCGCTGTTCTGGACCCCGACCCTGACAGTCCGGCGGCGCACTTTGCCGACGTCCATATCGTTGCCGGCTTTTCTGACACGAGGGCGCTGGAACAGCTAGCTAAAACGTGTGCCGCCATCAGCACCGAATTCGAAAATGTCCCTGCCGATACCTTGCGTTTTCTCGCCCAATTCTGCGCTGTGCGTCCAGCGGCGGAGCCAGTGGCGGTAGCCCAGGATCGCATCACGGAAAAGAATTACCTGGCGGCGAACGGTTTCCCTTGTGCCCGCTTCGCGGTGATCCGCTCCCGGCAAGAGATAGTCCAGGCGATGCAGCAGATTGGCGCACCCGCCCTGCTCAAGGTCAGCCAGTTTGGTTACGACGGCAAGGGCCAGGCGCGGGTGAACAGCGTTGAAGAGGCGCTGGCGGCCTTTGATGAGATGGGCGGCGTGCCCTGCGTGCTGGAGGAGTTGCTGCCGCTGGAACGGGAAGTCTCCGTGGTGCTGGCGCGCGGCGCGGACGGTCAAACGGCTGTCTATCCCGTGGCTGAAAACCAGCACCACGACGGCATCCTCGGCGTGAGTATCGTCCCCGCGCGCATCTCCGGTGACCTGGCGCGCAACGCCACGCAGACGGCCGTTGCGCTGGCGGAGCAGCTCGAATATTGCGGCGTGCTGGCAGTGGAATTTTTCGTGCTGCACGACGGACGTCTGCTTATCAACGAAATGGCGCCGCGCCCCCACAACAGCGGCCACTACACGCTGGACGCCTGCGTTACAAATCAGTTCGAACAACAGGTGCGCGCCCTGTGCAGCTTGCCGCTCGGCGATACCCGCTTGCTCACCCCTGCCGTGATGGTCAATCTCCTCGGCGACCTGTGGGGCAAGGACGCGCCGCAGTGGGAACACCTGCTTATCCATCCCCAAACCAAACTCCATCTCTACGGCAAACGTGAAGCCCGCCCAGGGCGCAAAATGGGTCACTATACCTGTGTGGATGCCTCGGTGGAGAGCGCGTTGGCCGTGGCGCTGGAAATCAAAGGGCAGATTGCGGGCAGGGACGTGTAGGTTGGCGGACCAGCGTTAGCTTTGATCCTCATCGAGGGGGTAGGTTGATCATAAAACGTACATACATGAATGCCGAATGCAGGGGACCCTGGCACTTTTCCATGTTCTCTTTAATCCGCCGGCTATGCTTCCCGCTAATAATCTGGCTCGTGGCCGCCTGTGCTGCTCCTGTAGTAGTAAAGGAGGTGCCGCCCATGCCTCCGCCAGCGGCCGTCAAGCCGCCGCCACCACCGAAGATTGCTTTGGTGCTGGGTGGTGGAGCGGCGCGGGGATTCGCTCACATCGGTGTCATCAAGGTTCTGGAGGCGCAGGGTATCGTGCCGGATATGGTGGTCGGCACCAGCGCCGGAAGCGTGGTCGGTGCGTTGTACGCCGGCGGGTATAGCGGCTTTGATCTACAGAAAATCGCATTCCAGCTGGAGGAATCCAGCGTCAGCGATTATATGCTGCCGTCTCGCGGCTTCATCAAGGGCGAGCAACTACAGGCATTTATAAACAAGGCGCTGCAGAACCGGGGCATAGAGAATTTGCCCAAGCCCTATGCCGCCGTGGCTACCGACTTGCAAAGCGGGGAGATGATCGTGTTCCGGCGCGGCAATACCGGCATGGCGGTGCGCGCCTCCAGCAGCGTGCCAGGCGTGTTTCAACCGGTCTCGATTGCCGGACACGAATATGTGGACGGCGGGTTGGTCAGCCCCGTTCCTGTCAACGCGGCGCGAACCCTCGGTGCTGATATAGTGATCGCGGTAGATATCTCCAAAAAGCCAGGCAATGCCAAAATCGAAGATACGCTGGACGTCCTGTTGCAGACCTTCACCATCATGGGTCAATCGATCAGCAGCTATGAGTTGGCCGGCGCCGACATAGTGATCCGCCCTAACACTGGCATGATCGGCGCCACCGATTTCGAAAGCAAGCATCTTGCTATTCTGGAAGGAGAGAAGGCGGCGCAAGCGGCATTACCGCTGATCCGCAAGCAAATCCAGGGGTGGCGCGGGAAGTGATTTGGACATGTGAAGCTCCGCTGCATTTTTTCACTCTGTCAGTTTTCGCTTGCATATAAATTTATGTGCTGGCAGACTCACAGCATGTTTACCAATCTCCATTCAATGGCTATTCCCGCGGCACGTTGCTTGCCCAAGCTGCGCGCATGGCGTGCGCTTGCGTGCTGGAGGGATTTAACCCGCTGATCATTTAGTATTAGTCAGTAGTATTCCGAAGGCCGCAGAACCCATGTTCCGCGGCCTTTTTGTTTTTGGCGTCATCATCAAGGAGAGAAAGCCGTGTCTGTACCGGCCGCTTTTATCGGCGTCATTCTCATTTGGTCCACCACGCCTTTGGCGATCAAGTGGAGCAGTGAGGGCGGCGGGTTTTTGTTTGGGGTGACCGGGCGTATGTTGCTTGGCGCCGCACTCTGTCTGGCGCTCGTCCGCGCGCTACGTGTCGACATGCCTTGGTATAAAAACGCGCGGCGCACCTATGTGGCGGCCGGGCTGGGTATCTATGGTTCTATGATCAGCGTTTATTGGGGTGCGCAGTATATTCCCTCAGGCTTGATCTCGGTTTTGTATGGATTGACGCCATTGATGACAGGTGTGCTGGCCGCTGTGTTTTTGGGTGAAAGCAGCGTTACACCAGGCAAGCTTGCGGGCATGGCGGCAGGCGTAGCGGGGCTGGCGGTTATCTTCGGCGTGGGCGCGCGTACGGACACCTTCGCGGTATTAGGCATGGCGGCCGTGCTACTTTCTGTATTTCTGCATGCGGTAAGCGCCGTGTGGATTAAACGCATCGGTGCGGATTTGCCTGCCATGGCAGTAACGGGGGGTGGTCTATTGGTGGCAGCGCCGCTGTATTTGACGACGTGGATGCTGGCGGAGGGCGCGCTGCCACGGGCATTGCCCATTCGCGCGATGTTGTCCATCGTCTATTTAGGGACGGTAGGCTCTGTGCTGGGTTTTATACTGTATTACTATGCCCTCAAACACATGGCGGTAGGACGCATCGCCTTGATAACCTTGATAACGCCGGTGACAGCCTTGCTGCTGGGGTCTTTCTTGAATGGTGAGCATGTAGGCATGCAAGTCTGGGCGGGTGCGGCATTGATCATGGTGGGTCTGGTCTTGCATCAATGGGGAAACCGGCCATGGACGTGATTTCATTTCCAAATCGAGAGTAGACGCCCTTGTATCGCAGAGATACCGAATAAATCAGCGATTCCTTAAAACGCTACGAGCCATGTGCCACGTTTGGTAGTAAAATTGCGGACAAGGCAAAATTAAACCTAAAAACGGCAGTTGGACGGGGTGGAGTGCACGGTTTTCGGGGTGAAGGGCACAATGAGGCGCAACTCCTTGGAATGGTTGCTCCATTCCAAGGAGTTGCAACGCTGCCATGCGCACTGAAAATCGTGCAATCCGCCCTGTAGCGGACTAACCAAACGGGTAAGCCTGCAGGGCAGAATAAAATTTATTAGAAACATATTGCTAGCCGCCCAGAGAAGCGGTCAACTGCCGTTTTTAGGTTAAAGCATCTGGAGAAAACAAGCATGTTGATTGAAACCAACAAAGTGGTGACGTTTCATTATCGGTTGAGTGAGCCTGGCACAGAGGTTTTGGAAGACTCGCATCAGGGTAATCCCGTGGTTTATTTGCATGGACATCACGGAATGCTACCTGGACTGGAAGACGCGCTGGCGGGCAAGCAGGCTGGTGACAAGTTTACGGTAACGCTGCCACCAGAACAGGCCTATGGTGTGAGACGGGAAAATTCACAACAGAGGGTATCGATTAAACACGTGGTCAACCCTGCCGGCAGAAAAATTGCCTATAAGCCAGGCATGGTGGTGCAGGTGAATACCAACGACGGCCCGCGTGAGGTTGTTGTGGTTAAGGCAGGGCTCAAAACGATTGACGTGGATACCAACCACCCTTTGGCGGGCAAAACGCTGACCTTTGAAATAGAGGTGGTTGACGTACGTGCGGCGTCGGCGGAAGAAATCTCTCATCGGCATGTGCATGGTGATGGTGGGCATCATCATTGAGGCGGTAACCCGCCCCTTCATGGGTCTTGAGTCAACGGGCCGGTTCATGGCGCTGACAGGGTGAAACAAAACGCCGCACCTCCCCTGGCGTGCTTTCCGCCCCCAGGCTTATGGCTTAATTTAAGAAGATTCTGAAAAATTCATTCGAAGAATTTTTCAACCACGCCCTTGTGCCGCGAAACCTCTGAATCAACCTAAAAACGGTGATTCACCGCAGAGCGCACAGAGAATGCAGAGGGAACACCAGATCTTGCCAAGGCGCCCGCCGAATGGATGTGCTTGTTATGCAGTTCCTGTCATGTTTGACAATGGCAGCAGACCTCGATATTACAGAGAGGTAGCCGAAATTCAGAAGGGATTAAATCATAGCCAAAGATCCGTGCGTGGATCTTTGGCCGTTTGTTTCAGATTGAGGCTCGAAGCTTAACGGCCCAGCTTCTTGCGCAACTTTTGTATGGCCTGCAGTTGCGCCATTGCCTCGGCAAGCTCAGTTTGAGCCTGAGCATAATCAAACTCAGAAACCTGATCCTGCAATCTCTGTTCGGCATGGTGCTTGGCCTCAAGCGCCGCCGCCTCATCAAGATCCTTGGCGCGCTGTGCGGTGTCGCTGAGAATAGTGATACTGTGCGGCTGAATTTCCAGAACACCACCGGAAACATAGAAGAACTCTTCTTCACCCTCAGGGGTGCGCACCCTTACCTCACCCGGTTTGAGGCGGGTGAGGAGCGGGGCATGGCGCGGCATGATACCGAGCTCGCCCATTACTCCGGGCGCGAACACCATATGCGCAGGACCGGAGAAGATTTCCGCCTCTGCGCTAACGATGTCTACGTGCATGGTCATAGCCATATTTTACTCCTGCGTGGACTACCGGATTAGAGTTTCTTGGCCTTTTCAATGGCCTCTTCAATGGTGCCAACCATGTAGAAGGCCTGCTCCGGTAAGTGATCATACTCACCATTGACGATGCCTTTGAAGCCGGCAATGGTGTCCTTCAGCGACACGTACTTGCCTGGGCTGCCGGTAAATACTTCGGCGACGAAAAACGGCTGCGACAGGAAGCGTTGGATCTTGCGCGCGCGGGACACGGTGAGCTTGTCGGTTTCGGACAGCTCATCCATACCCAGAATCGCAATGATATCCTTGAGCTCCTTGTAACGCTGCAAGGTACCCTGCACGGCGCGGGCCACGTCATAGTGCTCCTGGCCGATAACCAGCGGGTCAAGCTGGCGGCTGGTGGAGTCCAGAGGATCAATAGCAGGATAAATACCCAGCTCGGCAATCTGACGCGACAAAACCACTGTGGCGTCCAAGTGAGCAAAGGTGGTGGCTGGCGACGGATCGGTCAAGTCATCGGCGGGCACGTATACCGCCTGAATGGAGGTGATCGAACCGGTCTTGGTGGAGGTGATACGCTCTTGCAGCACGCCCATTTCCAGCGCCAGCGTCGGCTGGTAGCCCACTGCGGAGGGCATACGTCCCAGCAGCGCGGAGACTTCGGTACCGGCCAGGGTATAACGGTAAATATTGTCAATGAACAGCAGCACATCGCGCCCTTCCTCACGGAAGAATTCGGCCATGGTCAGACCCGTCAGCGCTACGCGCAGACGGTTGCCGGGCGGCTCGTTCATCTGGCCATAGACCAGCGCCACCTTGTCGAGCACGTTACTCTCGCTCATTTCGTGGTAGAAGTCATTACCTTCACGGGTACGCTCACCGACGCCGGCAAACACCGAATAACCGCTGTGCTCAATAGCGATATTGCGGATCAGCTCCATCATGTTCACTGTCTTGCCTACCCCGGCGCCGCCGAACAGGCCGACCTTGCCGCCCTTGGCAAAGGGACATACCAGATCGATCACCTTGATGCCGGTTTCCAGCAAATCCGTGGATGCAGCCAGCTCATCAAAGGCAGGTGCCTTGCGGTGAATACCCCAGCGCTGCTCCTCGCCAACCGGGCCTTTCTCATCAATCGGGTTGCCCAGCACGTCCATGATACGGCCCAGCGTCTGTTTGCCCACCGGCACGGAAATCGGCGCTCCGGAATTGGTTACCGCAAGTTCGCGGCGCAGCCCGTCGGTCGAACCCATGGCGATGGTACGCACCACGCCGTTGCCGATCTGCTGCTGTACCTCCAGCTCGCATCATGCGGAAATTCCACGTCGACTACGGCGCCGATAATCTGTACCACTTTGCCCGAACTCATTGCTTCAGTTCCTCACACAAAAGATAAAAAACGATGCGGATGGGGTTCACCCCAACCACTTGTTAAACGGCCGCAGCACCCGCCACGATCTCGGACAATTCCTGGGTAATCGCCGCCTGACGCGCCTTGTTGTAGGCCAACTGCAAATCGCCAATCAGATTCCCCGCGTTGTCGGAGGCGCTCTTCATCGCCACCATGCGTGCCGCCTGTTCGCAGGAGAGATTTTCCACCACGCCCTGATAGACCAGCGATTCGATATAACGCATCA
This sequence comes from Gammaproteobacteria bacterium Ga0074134, assembly GCA_001464965.1. Classification (GTDB taxonomy): domain Bacteria; phylum Pseudomonadota; class Gammaproteobacteria; family Ga007554; genus LNEJ01. Next base: position 55,740 of record LNEJ01000048.1, on the reverse strand, counting down.
ACAAACCGTCCAGCACGTCTTTGGCGTCCGGCTCGTAGAGATAATCCCAATGATGCTTGAGCTGCGGGTCTTCCACGCCATGAATCGGCAGCAGTTGCTCGACGTGGGGCCGCTGCGTCATGGTGTTCACGAACTCGTTGTACACCAGGAACAGCCGGTCAATCTGGCCAGCATCGTAGGCATCCAGCATGACCTTCACCACCCCGATCAGGTCCGCCACCTGCGGCGTATCGCCCAAGTGCGAGGCCTGAGCGATGACATTGCCGCCCAGACGCTTGAAGAATGCGTTGGCTTTGGCACCAATGGTGCACAAATCGATCTTGACACCTTTGTCATTCCATTCGCGCATGGCGCGCACGGTGGCCTTGAACATATTGGCGTTCAGTCCACCGCACAGGCCACGGTCAGAAGAAATGATGATAAACCCTACACCCTTTTTGACTTCCCGCTCCTGCAAATAAGGATGCTTGTACTCCGGGTGCGCGTGCGCCAGATGACCGATCACATTGCGGATCTTCTCCGCATAAGGGCGCGCGGCGCCCATGCGATCCTGCGCCTTGCGCATCTTGCTGGCGGCCACCATTTCCATGGCGCGGGTGATCTTTTGCGTATTTTTTACGCTCTTGATCTTGGTGCGGATTTCTTTACCGACGGCCATTTATCTGCTCCTGGTTACCAGACGCTGCTCGCCTTGAAGGCCTTGATCGTCTCGCGCATGCCGTTGGCGATATCGTTGTTATAATCGCCGGTCTTATTGATAAGATCCAACAAATCGGCGCTATTGGCTCTGGCATAGGCATGCAGGGCCTGCTCGAAATCCACGACCTTTTTGCGGTCCACATCATCCAGGAAGCCTTCGCTGGCAGCAAACAACGACAACGCCTGCTCGGCAACGGAGAGCGGCGCGTACTGTTTCTGCTTCATCAGCTCGGTTACGCGCTGGCCGCGTTCGATCTGCTTGCGGGTAGTCTCATCCAGGTCGGACGCAAACTGGGCGAATGCCGCAAGCTCGCGGTACTGGGCGAGGTCAAGACGCACACCGCCGCCGAGCTTCTTGATGATCTTGGTCTGGGCTGCACCACCGACGCGCGACACCGACAGACCGGCGTTGATGGCGGGACGGACACCGGCATTGAACAAATCGGTTTCGAGGAAGATCTGGCCGTCGGTGATCGAGATCACGTTGGTGGGCACGAATGCCGACACGTCACCGGCCTGGGTCTCAATGATCGGCAGCGCAGTCAGTGAGCCGGTCTTACCCTTGACTTCCCCGTTAGTGATCTTTTCTACATGCTCGGCATTGATGCGCGCAGCGCGTTCCAGCAGGCGTGAATGCAGGTAGAACACGTCGCCGGGATAGGCTTCGCGGCCCGGCGGACGGCGCAGCAACAGCGACACTTGACGGTAGGCCCAGGCCTGCTTGGTCAGATCGTCATAGACAATCAGCGCATCCTCACCACGGTCGCGGAAATATTCACCCATCGCGCAGCCGGCGTAGGGGGCAATAAACTGCATGGCGGCGGAGTCAGAGGCGCCGGCGGCCACCACGATGGTGTGAGCCAGCGCGCCGTGCTCTTCCAGCTTGCGCACTACGGCGGCAATCGAGGAGGCCTTCTGGCCAACTGCCACATAGATACACTTAACGCCGGTACCTTTCTGGTTGATGATGGCGTCGATGGCCACGGCCGTCTTGCCGGTCTGGCGGTCGCCGATGATCAGCTCGCGCTGGCCGCGCCCGATGGGCACCATCGCGTCGATAGCCTTGAGACCGGTCTGCACCGGCTGGCTCACCGACTGGCGGCTGATGACGCCAGGCGCCACTTTTTCAATCGGGGACATACCGCTGGCTTTGATCGGCCCTTTACCATCGATCGGGGTTCCCAAGGAATCAACGACACGCCCCAGCAGACCTTCACCGACCGGAACTTCAAGGATCTTGCCGGTACACTTAACGCTGTCGCCTTCGCTGATGTGCTCGTAGTCGCCCAGAATCACCGCGCCGACCGAATCACGCTCCAGATTGAGCGCCATACCGTAGGTGTTACCGGGAAACTCGATCATTTCACCCTGCATCACGTCGGCCAAGCCATGGACACGCGCAATACCGTCGGTGATGCTGACTACGCTGCCCTCAGTGCGGGCTTCGGTCACCACCTCGAATTTTTCGATCCGCTGTTTAATCAGCTCGCTGATTTCTGTAGCGCTCAATTGCATTATCTAATCCTCTATAAACCTTAAATTAGCGAAACCTTGCGTGGCGCGGGGTGCGCCGGTATTTTTCTAGGGGCGCGGCGTTTAAGACCGCCCCTATTTTATCCTCTCAGCGCGCCAGAGCACCGGCGAGCTTGGCCAACTGCCCCTTCACTGAACCGTCGATCACCAAGTCACCGGCGCGGATAATCGCTCCGCCCACCAGGCCATTGTCAACTTTGCAGGTCAGGCTGATGTCACGCCCCAAACGTTTTTTCAGGGCGGCGGCAATATCTTTTTGCTGTTCGCCGCTGACCGGGAATGCGGAAACCACCTCAGCCTGCAAGGTACGCTCCGCTTCCGCGCGATAAAGCTCATAGAGCGCCGCAATTTCAGGCAGCAGCACCAAGCGGCGGTTTACGACCAACACCTTGATCAGGTTTTGAACACCCGGGGTGAATCGCGCGCCGCCGATATCCAGCAGCAAGGCCTGCAACTGGTCACCACGGACCCGCGGATTGGCGATCAGACGCTGCACCCTGGCGTCAGCGGCAATCGCCGTCACCAGATGCAGGCTATCGGACCACTCGCGCAATGCCCCCTGGCTGCGCGCCAGATCAAAAATGGCCTGGGCATACGGGCGGGCAACTGTAGATTTTTCTGCCATGGCTAGATCTGCGCAATTACGTCGTTAAGTACTTCACCGTGCGATTTGGCATCGATTTCGCGCTTGAGGATCCTGGCCGCGCCGGCCATGGCGACGGATGCCACCTGACCCCGCAACTGTTCCTTGGCACGATTCGTTTCGCGCTCGATCTCGGCCTGGGCGGCAGCAAGCTGGCGTTCGCCTTCGGCGCGGGCGTTAACCCGGGCCTCATCGACTATCGCATTGGCACGCTTCTCGGCCTGGGCCATGATCTCGGCAGCCTTTGCTTTCGCCGTCTGCAACTCTTCCTTGGCACGCTTCTCGGCGAGCTCAAGGTCGTGTTTGCCCTTTTCCGCCGCAGCCAAACCATCCGCGATACGTTTCTGGCGCTCGGCCAGCATGGCGGACATCGGTCCCCACAGCACCTTGTTCACAAACCAGATCAACAGCACGAAGGCTATCATCTGGGCTATCAGGGTTGCGGTTATATTCACGTTACATTCCTCTCGGCATGATCACCGTACAAAACCGGCAGAATTAGCCGCCCACCGTCTTGAGCGCAGCTTCCAGGGCACCAACGAAGGGGTTGGCGAACAGGAACCACATGGCGAACGCCAAGATGATGAAGGGGAAGGATTCCATCAAACCGGCAAAGATAAACATGTTGGTCATCAAGGCAGGGCGCATCTCGGGCTGGCGCGCAATACCTTCCAGGGTCTTGGCGCAGATCAAGCCCCAGCCGATGGCGGAACCTAAACCAGCGGCGGCCAGGATGACGCCAACGCCAATCGCGGTGTAGGCATAAATTTGTGCAACCATATCGGGTGTCATTTTACTGCTCTCCTCATTGATGAAAATTAAAGATAAAACTCAAAAAACCGCTTTTAATGCTCTTCGGTATGCGCCATTCCCAGATAAACGATGGTCAACACCATGAAGATAAACGCCTGCAAGGTGATCACCAGCAAATGGAATATCAACCAGCCCAGATCAAGCACTACCTGCAGAGGGAACCAGAACAGCGCCGCAGCGCCTACCGTCAATGTGCCGCCGATCAACGCGATCAGCAAAAATACCAGTTCGCCGGCAAACAGGTTGCCGAAAAGACGCAACGCCAGACTCAGTGGTTTGGCCAGCTCTTCGATGGTGGTCATGACGATGTTGACCGGAATAAAGAACTTGCCGAAGGGATGGAACAGGAACATCTTGAGATAGCCGACCGGTCCCTTGACCTTGAGGCTATAGAAGACCACCAGCGCGAACACCGTGAGCGACATGGCCAGCGTGGTGTTCAGGTCGGTGGTCGGCACCACCTTGAGATAGGGAATGCCCAGCCCGGAGGCGAGCATAGGCAATAAATCCACCGGGATGAGATCCATGAAGTTCATCAGGAACACCCACAGGAAGATGGTCAGCGCCAGGGGGGCAATCAGCGGATTGTGTCCGGGGAAAGTGTCTTTGACCTGCGTGCTGACGAAATCCAAGATCATCTCAACAAAATTCTGAAATCCGCTAGGCTTGTCCGGGTTGAGGCTGCTGCCGACACGCCAGCCGACAAACACGATCAGCGCCGCAATCAGGTAGCCGAAAAATATTGTGTCGAGGTGTAGCGCCCAGAAACCGGACGCCTGATGCGTAACGGGATCGCAGTCGCCGACGCACAGGTTGGTCAAGTGGTGCTGAATATACTCAACGGTGCCGCCACCGCCGGAATTATGTGCTGCCTCACTCAAGACTCTATCCCCCACCCAATGCTCAATAAAAAATTTTAACCACTCAGCTTGGCCGCGAACCGCTCGCGCCCGCCAGATAGACCAGCTGTGCTGCGCCAAAACCGGCGATGACCGCCAGTGGCGCAAGCTTGAATACCGCCAAACCCAACCCAAAAAGCGCCAGCACCATCACAAAGCGCTGTACCGCGCCCATATAGAGCGCCAGCATGACATGCTTGGGGCCATGCTCGGCCGCCTGCGTTGCTGCACGGCGCACACCCCGGCGCAATAACAAAGCGGCAGCGATACTTATGAACGCGCCGTAGAGTGCGGAGCGCGCCTCCCAGCCACCCTTGCCGAAATAAAATCCCGCCGCTGCCAGCAGGCCGATGACCACCTGAAGGACGATGATCTTGCGGGTTTTTTCAGCAATTTCGTGCTCGGCGCTATCCAATCTACCCCCACCTGCTCAACATCTTATGCGCCTTCAGGATGCCACCGACAAAACCGAGACAACCAAAGATAAACATCAGCAGGGGACGGGTCTCCAGCCAAGCATCCAGGGCGTACCCCAGCACAAAGCCCACTATGACCATTGCCGCCAGATGAGAGCCTACTCCGACCAGCAGCCAACCCATTTGCGGAGGGGACTTCATGGTGCGCGCACCGAACAAAAAGACGGGCGGCATTCTAACACCCGAGGAACGTACATCACAACCCCAAACTTTGCCAAAATCACACTTCAACCAGACAAAAGGGGGGGGAATGGCACTATTTTATGTGCGCCAGGATGCCGTCGAGCTCGTCGAGACTGTTGTAATGGATGACCAGCTTTCCCGTGCCGCGCGCGCCATGCTGCACATCCACCTTGGCGCCGATCTTTTCAGACAAGTTTTCCTGCAATTTGCGGATATCGGGATCAAGATGCCCTTTTTCCTTGGGTTGCTCGCCCTTTCCTTGAGCGATTGATTGCAAACGGCGCACAAGCTGTTCGGTTTCGCGCACGGACAGCCCCTTGGCAACAACGTGCCGGGCCGCCTCGCCTTGGCCCGCGCCTTGCAGGCCCAGCAGGGCACGCGCATGCCCCATCTCCAGGTCGCCGTGCTCAATCAGGCGCTTGACGTCGTCGGCCAGCTCCAGCAAGCGCAGCAGATTGCTTACTGCAGCGCGCGAGCGCCCCACCGCCTCAGCGGCCTGCTGGTGGGTCATGGCGAATTCATCGATCAGCCGCTGCAGGGCGTTGGCTTCTTCAAGCGGGTTAAGGTTCTCGCGCTGGATGTTTTCGATCAGCGACATGGCAATAGCGGCGCGGTCCGGCACATCGCGTACTATGGCGGGAATCTCCTGCAGGCCGGCGATCTGCGCGGCACGCCAGCGGCGTTCGCCGGCGATGATCTCGTAGCGGCCGGGATCAGCCAGCGGGCGCACTACGATGGGCTGTACTACGCCCTGGGCGCGGATCGAGCTGGCCAGATCTTCCAGGCTTTCGGTATGCATGTCGACGCGCGGCTGATATTTGCCACGCTGGATCAGATCTACCGGCAGATTACGCAGATCACCTGCGGCCTCACCCCCATCAAGCCCGATAGGACGGATATCACCCAGCAAGGCGTTAAGGCCTTTACCCAAGCCGCGTTTTTTTGTCGACATAAACTTTACGCTTCGAATAGGCCGGGGCGCATGAAACACGTCCCCCGGCGTTTAATTTTGAGCATCAGGCAACTGCACCCGCTTTTTCTTCGCGGCGCAGCACTTCCCCGGCCAGCGCCAGATAAGCCAGGGCGCCGCGCGAGGCCTTATCATACAGCAATACCGGCAGGCCGTGGCTGGGAGCTTCGGCGAGGCGCACATTGCGGGGGATCACGGTGCGGTAGAGCTGCTCGCCAAAGTGCTCGGCAAGCTGGCCGGAGACTTCATTGGCAAGGTTGTTGCGCGGATCAAACATGGTGCGCAGCAGTCCTTCGATCCTGAGCTGCGGGTTGAGGGTGGCGCGAATCTGTTCGATAGTTTCCATCAGCGCCGTCAAGCCTTCCAGCGCGTAGTATTCGCACTGCATGGGAATGATCACCGAATGCGCCGCCACCAGGGCGTTGACGGTAAGCATGTTCAGCGAGGGCGGACAGTCGATGAGTATGTAATCATACTCCGCCCGCACCTGTTCCAGGGCCTGCCGCAGCCGCTGTTCGCGCGCGGCCAGGGGCAGCTTGCCGCGCGCAACATCGAGGCGCTCGCGCAGCCGCTGCTCGTTCGCGGTCAAGGACATCAGGCTCACTTCGGCGGCGGTCAGGTCGGCGTTGGCGGGCACCAGGGCATAACCTGCCTGCCCTGTCGCCACGGTGACGCCCGCCACCTCTTGCTCGCCGAGCAAGAGGTCGTAGCTGGAAAGCTCCAGGGTCTTTTTGTCGACCCCGCTGCCCATGGTGGCATTGCCCTGCGGGTCGAGATCAACCAGCAGGACACGGCGCTTGGTTGCCGCCAGCGAGGCGGCGAGATTGACCGTGGTGGTGGTCTTGCCGACCCCGCCCTTTTGGTTGGCTACCGCAATAATCCTGGCCATGGGTATTAGCTCGCTCCGTTAGCGGTGACACACACGACATGCCGTTTCGCATCCAGCCCCGGCACGATCAAAGGATGCACGGTGGCGGCCGCGAAACCTTCCGGCACCCCAGCCAGCTCTTGCGCCGGATACTCGCCTTTCATGGCGAGCATGACGCCACCCGCGCGGCACAGGCGTCCGGTGGCGGTCAGCATTTCAACAAGCTCCGAAAACGCCCGCGAGATCACCGTATCGAAGGACTCGCCAGGACGATAATCCTCAATCCGGCACGCCTCGACAGTGACATTGCTCAACCCCAGATCCGCAACGGCCTGGGTGACGAAACGGGTTTTTTTGCGGTTACTGTCGAGCAGCACGAATTGCACATCAGGTAACGCCAACGCCAGAGGAATGCCCGGCAGGCCCGCTCCCGTCCCCACATCCAGCACACGGGAACCCTTGATATAGGGCACCACGGAAAGGCTATCGAGCAAGTGACGCATCACCATTTGCGTGGGATCACGCACGGCAGTCAGATTATAGACACGATTCCATTTGGCCAGCAGCGCCAGGTAGCCAAGGAGCTTGGCCTGGGTTTGCGGCGGCAGGGGCAAATTCATCTGCTCCAGGCCGCGCGCCAGCAGCGTAGACAAGCCCTCGTCGTTCGACACGGTTGCAACAGACTCTGTCACTTTACTGGTCAATCGCGGTACTCTTCCGGCACGTACTTCGACCACTCGTGCCGGGCATCGCCATACGCCAGGAAAGACGGGTTGAGCAGCGAATCCTTGGTGTTGTAGCGCAGCGGCCGCAGACGGGTGTCGGTGAGCTGGCCGCCCGCCTCTTCGACCACGCACTGGGCCGCGGCCGTGTCCCACTCGGAGGTCGGCCCGAGACGCGGATAAATATCTATTTTGCCCTCCGCCACCAGGCAGGACTTGAGCGAGCTGCCGATGCAGATCACCTCGGAATCGGGGAGGTTGGCGAGAAAGGCGTCGAACGCCTCGTTGCGGTGCGATTGACTGCCCGCCACCGTGATGCGTCCGCCATCGCAAGGCCTCACACGGATCTGCGCGGGATCACCGCCACGTTCTTGCTTATAGGCGCCGCCGCCTTTACTCGCGAAATAACAAACGCCGCTCACCGGCACGTACACCACTCCCAGCACGGCCTGATGGTTCTCGATCAACGCAATATTGACCGTGAACTCACCGTTGCGCTTGATGAATTCGCGCGTCCCGTCCAACGGGTCCACCAGCCAGTAACGATTCCACGCCGCCCGCTCCGCGAAGGGGATATCCGCCGACTCTTCGGATAGCACCGGCACATCAGGCGTGAGTATTTCCAATCCCGCCAGGATCGCATCATGCGCAGCCATGTCGGCATCGGTAAGCGGGGAGCGGTCATATTTGCTCGCGACACTAAAATCCTGCGCATAGACTTCCATGATCCTGCGCCCGGCGTCCTCGGCTATATCGATTACCGGAATAAGCAGCTTGCCAAGGCCTTCAATCATCATTACGCAATAACTCCCTCACCATAAACAGCGCCGCGATCGAACGCGCCTCAGTACAGTCTTCACATTCAAGCAATTCGCCAAGACGGCTCAACCGCCACGGCACCACCTCGATCTCCTCCGGCTCGTCACCCACGGACTTGCTGAGATACAGATCTTCAGCCAGCACCACATGCGTGGTATGGCTCAGATAACCCGGCGCCACCGTCAGCGAAGTGATATGCCGCAATTTCCTTGCGGCGTACCCCACCTCTTCAGTAAGCTCACGATTAGCAGCCTCCAGCAGGTCTTCGCCTAGCTCGATGCGGCCCTTGGGCAACGCCAGCTCATAGCGCTGCACCCCGGCGGCGTACTCCCGGATCAGCAATACGGTATCCGCATCCAGCATCGGCACCGCAAGCACCGCGCCACGGCTCGATCCTTTCAGCCGCTCATATTGCACGACAACGCCGTTGGAAAACTCCAGATCCATCTGCTCCACATGAAAGAGCCGTGTCCTGGCTATCGTCTGCGCATCCAAAATCCGCGGGAGTTTACGCATTCCTGGTTTCAGCGTGTTTTGAGGGGGAAAACCGGATTCTACCCGATTTTACCGTTTAATTCTGCTGGCAATCCTGAAAAATCTCCTGGCAGCCTCCGGTTGTTGATGCGCCTTGAAATATGGGACACTCACCTGCCATCCAACCTCAACACGGCAATCGGCGAATGATTACCGGAGAACCGAGCATGGGAATTACGTTTGACATCCAGAGCGCCCCGCCCACGGCCGCCGACATCGCGGCCGCACGCGAGCGGCTATTGCAGGACAAGGCTGTCCTCGAACGCCGGGACTGGAAGATTTTTCTGGCGATGATCATGGTAATGGTCGCGCTGTTGGTTCTGGCGCTGACGGTGGGACGCCCAATCCTAGAGAAAGGAAGCAGCAGCCCCACCATCGTTACCGCCCTCGTTCTTTTCACCCCATACATCGTTTTCTGGGTATTCGCCATATACGGCAACATCCGCCAGGGCCGAATCGAGGCACCAAAAAAGGAAGTGAATGACGCCCTTGCGTCCTTGACCAGCCTCGCCCCTGAGGAGATCGAAAAAGTTACCGCCTGGGGTCATCAGAATGCCGACATTGCCGCCTATCAGTCGCTGGTCGCCACTCAGGAAAGGCTGCTTGTGCAGGGGGAAGCAGATGCCATGAAGCGCTGGACCGATGCGCATTTCAAAGAAACAGGGTGAGCAGTGCGGCGTCGCGCTTTGCTCATGTGCAACCAGCACACTTACGCTCAGCGTTCCTTGCCCCTGCTCAAAACCGGCCTCCGTCGCGGGGATGATGTATTCACAGACAGGCTCTTATTCGCCAACTACATTGGCGCGTGGCCCGCTTGATGGATCATACGGGCATTATTCAATCTGGGATTTTTGATACCAGTATTTGGCCTTTGCCACGTCGTGCGGCAATCCAAACCAACCCTCCGCGTAACCCGCCGCCAAGAATTCCTGGGCTTGGCTTGAGCCGTTTTCTGCCGCCTTGTGATACCACGCCACGGCCTCCGCTTCATTCTGTGCCACCCCAGCGCCACTGTGGTACATCAGCGCCAGATTAAACTGAGCCTGAGGATTGCCTTGCATCGCCAGAGGGGCGATGAGCGTGGCGGCCTGGCCATAATCACCGGCACGGGCAGCATCCAGGCCGTCAAAGGCATCACTCGCCTGCGCCAGCGGCGTGGCCGTTAGCGCACCAAGGATCAGCGCTACGGGTAAAAACGTTTTTTTAAACATGGTTGTCTCTCCTGACGGATTGGGTTGTTGTGAGGAGATTGTAGAAGTGACGGCTGGGCTTTTCTGTTAAACCCGTCACAGCTTCGCAAAGATACCGGGATGGCGCGTGCCATTTATCGTCCCCAAAACAGGCGTGATATGTCTATAATCCCAAGCCATGCATTCCGAGTACCTGCAACCGTTGCTTGATTGGATCGCCCAGCATCAGACCTGGGCGGGTCTTGCCGTTTTTCTGCTTTCCATCTCCGAGTCGCTGCTGATCGTGGGGCTGTTCGTGCCGGGCACGATAGTGATGTTCGGCATAGGAACACTGGTGGCGACGGGGAGCCTTGAATTATGGGAGACGCTGGGGTGGGCGACGCTCGGCGCCATCGTCGGGGATGGTATCAGTTACTGGATCGGCTATTACTATAAAGACCGCCTGCGCGGCATGTGGCCGCTGCGGCGTTATCCGGGGCTGGTAACGCGGGGCGAGGCCTTTTTCCTCCGTCATGGCGGCAAGAGCGTGCTATTCGGGCGCTTCGTGGGGCCGGTACGGCCCGTTATCCCGACTATCGCGGGGATGATGGGCATGTCCCCCGCCCGTTTCACAGTGGTCAACGTCGCCTCGGCGGTGACCTGGGCGCCCGCCTATCTGCTGCCGGGGATAATTTTTGGTGCGTCGCTGGGACTGGCCTCGGAGGTTGCGACGCGCCTGGCGGTGCTGGTGGTGGGGCTGCTGGCGGGGGTATGGCTGACGGTATGGGGAGTGCGCCGCCTGTTTCTGGTGCTGCAACCACGCGCCGAGGTGCTGCTGTCGCGTCTGCTGGCATGGAGCCGCGCACATCCGGTGCTCGGCGGTGTTACCGCAGCAGTGATTGATCCCGATCACCCCGAGGCCAAGGGCCTAGTTATCATGGCGGGCATCCTGGCGCTCGCCTCGTGGGCCTTTTTGTGGACGGTGGATCATGTGGTAAGCGGCAACCCGCTGGCCTATCTCGATAGCTCTGTTGCCCATATCATGCAGGGCCTGCGTACTCCCTGGGCGGATCAATTCATGGTGCTGCTGTCGGGGCTGGGTGATGCTTCAGTTGTTCTGCTGGTGGTGTTGGCGATCCTGTCTTGGCTGGCTTGGGAGCGCCGCTGGTTTGCCGTGGCGCATTGGGCGGCGGCCGTAGCCTTTGCCGCCCTGCTGCCGCTTGTTCTCCAGGTGACGCTAGAGGTACCACGCCCGGCAGCAATCTATGACACATTGGATATTCTTGGCTTTCCCAGCGGCCATGCCGCGATGAGCATGATCATGTACGGATTTCTCTCGGTACTGGTGGCTCGCGAGCTGCCCGGGCCGCAACGCTGGCTGCCGTATGCCACAGGAGGTCTGATCATCATTGCTGTTTCGCTGTCCCATCTGTATCTCGGCGCGCGTTCGTTGTCGGATGTGGTGGGCGGCCTCACGCTGGGCCTGGCCTGGGTCGCGCTATTGGGTATCGCCTATGTCAGGCATCAGCCACCGGGCTTATCCGTGCGCGGGATGCTTATCACCACGCTGGCGGCGCTGGTCGTGGGCGGAGGCTGGTATATCAGCCGTCACTATGATCAGGATATGCAGCGTTACGCGCCACGTTATGCGATCCGCACTCTGGAAGCCCAGGCGTGGTGGACGCACGAATGGCAAACCTTGCCTGCCCGCCGCATCGATCTGGGAGGCAGGCTGGAGCAGCCGCTCACCGTGCAATGGGCGGGGACTATTGAAAATCTGCGCGGGCATTTACAGGCGCAGGGCTGGCGTGCCCCGGCGCCGCTCAGCGCCGCCGGGACGCTGAGCTGGTTGACACCCAACCCTGCTCTTGCGCAGTTGCCGGTATTGCCGCAGGCGCACGATGGCCGTCATGAGGCGTTACTGCTGGTTCGCGCCACGGCGGCTAAAGACCGTCAGCTTGTGTTGCGCCTGTGGCCGTCCGACACAACGTTGAGCCGGCTATTGCCGGGACAGGAGGTTCCGCTTTGGGCCGGCACCGTAACCTGGCAGCACTTGGCGCATCCACTGCCGCTATTTACTGTCCCGTTCACCGAAAACGAGTTTGACAGCCCACTGCGCGCGTTGCAGCCCTTTCTTACAAGTATAACCTGGCGGCTGGCGCAACGCCCCTCGGTGCAAAATGCGCATTGGAACGGTGCCGTGGTGTTGATGTACCCTCAAGGGAACAAACCCCAGCAACCCGCCGCGGCGGGGAATCGTCCATGAAAAACCAGGGCTTTGGCGCGCGCCTCGGCTTCGCATGGACGGGCTTGCGCGTGGCATGGCGCAGTGAGCGCAGCCTGCGCACGCAGGTTTGGATCGGGCTGGCGGTAATCCCCGTCATGGCGGTGCTGCGGCCCGCGCTGCTATGGTGGGCGCTGACGGGAATGATGATTACCCTGGTGCTGGCGGCGGAACTGATCAACACCGCATTGGAACATCTGGTGGATCATTTGCACCCCGAACGCCACCCGCGCATCAAAATCGTTAAAGATTGCGCCGCCGCGGCCGTTTTACTTCTAAGCATAGGGGCGATGTGGGTAGGTGTGCTTATGCTGTTATCAGTAATGGAGAATTAAACCTAAGAACCTCGTTTCAAGGAGCTCAGATATTGGAACACTCGCAGACCATCAGGGAAATATACGCGCAGATGGACCGCATGGGCGATTTGCCGGTGTTCAGCGCCAGCGTCAACCGCATCCGCCTGATCAGCACTAATCCCGACAGCAATGCCATGGATTTGGCGCAGGAGGTAATGAAGGACACAAATCTGAGTGTCAAATTGCTGCGTCTGGCCAACTCCACCCATTACAACCGCGGTTTGGGTAAGATTGGATCCATCTCCCGCGCGGTGATCCTGCTGGGTTTCAATATGGTCAAAAACCTGGGTTTCACGCTGAAGTTCATCGAAAGCTTTCAGCAAGACTACCCAGGCATAGACATGGGCAAGATCCTGGTACGGTGTTACCTCACGGCAGGCTTTGTGCGTAATGTGGCCATCAAATGCGGCGTGAAGGATGCGGAAGAAAGTTATATCTGCGCATTGCTGCATAACCTCGGCGAGGTGGCGTGCGCCTACTTCCTGCCTGAAAAATATATCGAAATACTCCGCCTGAAAAAAACCCAAACGCTACGCGCTGGGGAGGCTGAGCAGGCCGTGCTGGGCATGTCATTCATGAGCATAGGCAAAACACTGGCGACGAACTGGGGGTTTCCTTCTGCAGTGACCAGCACCTTGGCCGATTACCTGCCCAATCGCGAGGGGCCGATACGCAGCAGTGGCCAGCTAAACCGTGCGCTGTCATCGCTCGCCAGCCGGGTGGTCGATCAATTGTATGTAGAGCACGCCCCCTCCGAGGTAGCTTTCCAGCATCTTTTAGGTGAACTGGCCAAGGCCGCCGGCACCGATGTCGGGGTGATAGAAGAGAGGCTGTCCGCTTCTTTCAGGATGTCATGCGACCTGGCGGGTGAATACGGGCTCAACAGGAAGATGCTCCAGCCATTGATGCGGGAAGATGAAGACGAATCACGTGACAGGATAGCCCGTACATTTGCCTATTACGCGGCCAATCAAAACCCGGTGCCGGATAGTACAATCACCACCCTTGCCACGCCACAAGACACAGAGCGCCCCTTTGCGAGGCATAGCAGCAACCCCATGCTCCAACTGGAAATCATCCAGCAGATCACTGGCCTCATCACCCATTCGGCGAGCCTCAGCACGATATTTCTCAAAGTGCTGGAAGGCATCCATCTTGGTGTAGGTTTTGAACGGGCGGTACTGTGCCTGTTGAGTACGGATCGTACATCTTATGCCGGCAGGCTTGCTCTTGGGGAAGGCGCGGAAGACCTCAAGCGCTATTTTTGTTTGCCGATCAACACTACGTGCGACTTACTTTCAAAGGTGCTCATGGAAGGCAACGAGTTGGTTGTCGAAAATGTTTTGGATGCCTCCTGGCACGGCCTGATCCGCGATGATTTTTTTGCCCACACCAAGGCGTCCAGTTTTATGTTGTCGTCATTGCACCATCGCGACAAGCCCGTAGGTTTGTTTTATGCCGACAAGGCTGTCTCAAACTCGCCGATGACAGCCGAAGAGCGGCGCGGGTTCTCGCAATTTGTGGCACAGGCGGAGCTCGCCCTGCTGCATATCAACAAGTAACCAAATCTGGTGCCAGAAAGCCATGAGCCAATATCCTGTACACATTTACAACAACACTGACGCGCTAAGCCGCGCCGCCGCGCAGCGCTGGATCGAGCTTGCAGAGCAAGCCATCAAGGCACGCGGTCAATTCCATATCGCACTCTCCGGCGGCACGACCCCGCGCAGCCTGTATGAATGCCTGGCTTCACCGGAGTTTGCCGGGCGTGTCGACTGGCAGCATGTCCATGTCTGGTTCGGCGACGAGCGCACTGTCCCGCCCGGTCACCCTGACAGCAACTATCGCATGGCCTGTGAGGCGTTGCTAAGCCATGTGCCGATTCCACCCGCTCACGTGCATCGCATCGAGGCCGAAAAGGACGCTGCCGCACAGGCCTATGAGACTCTGATTACCGCCTCTATTCCCAGATCTGCGGCAGGCGTGGCGCAATTTGACCTGATCCTGCTCGGGCTGGGTCCGGACGGCCATGTGGCATCGCTGTTTCCCGATACTGCCATCCTCCAGGAGCGCGTGCGCCAGGTTGCCGCCGTGCATGTGGATAAACTGAACACGTGGCGCATCAGTCTGACGCTGCCGGTCATCGACAGTGCCAGGCACATCATAGTGCTGGTGGCAGGGGCGGCGAAGGCGGAGATCGTGCGCCAGATACTCACGGAAGGTCAGCGTAGCGTACCGTATCCCGTGCAAATGATTCACCCCGCCGGGACGTTCGAGTGGTATCTCGATGCCGCCGCCGCGCAGGCATTGCCCGAGGCCACGCCATGAGAGTGCTGGCGGGCGATCTCGGCGGCACCAAGACACTGCTGCAAATCGCGGATATTACCGGCAAGGATTGTCGGGTGCTGCATGAGCAACGCCTGGAAAACCGCCATTACAGTGAGCTGCTGCCGCTGATCCAGGACTTTCTGCGCGCCGCGCCCGTGGCGTCCGGCATTGAACATGCGTGTATTGCTGTTGCCGGTCCCATCAGCACAACCACCACCGGCCAATATGCAAAGGTCACCAATCTGCCCTGGCACATCGACGCCCGGCCTCTCGCCGCCGCCCTCAACATCCCCCGGCTGTCCCTGATCAACGACTTCCAGGCGGTGGGATACGGCATCGAAGCGCTTGCAGCGGATGACATTGCTGTGCTGCAGACCAGCCAGCCGCAACCCCACGCGCCGCGTATCATCATCGGCGCGGGCACCGGGCTGGGCGTGGGTCAAATGATCTGGCAGGGCGAGCGCTACGAGGTCATTCCCTCCGAGGGCGGCCACGCCGATTTTGCCCCTGTCGGCGAATATCAGATCGGGCTGCTGCGCTACATGCAGCGCCACTACGCCCACGTCTCCTACGACCGTATCCTGTCGGGGCCGGGACTGGCGCATATCTATTCTTTCTTGCACGAAAACGCCGGTGCATCACCCGCCGGGCTACAGGAAATCATGCAGCGCGCCGATCCTGCGACAGCGATCTCCGCCTCCGCCGTTACGGGCAGCGATCCCCTGGCGCGTGACGCGCTGGATATGTTTGTGTCGATCTATGGCGCGCAAGCGGGCAACCTCGCCCTGATCAATCTCGCCTTTGGCGGGGTCTACGTCGCCGGAGGCATTGCCCCCAAGATCCTTAGCCACATCACCTCCGGCGCGTTCATGCGCGCCTTCGCCAACAAAGGCAGGATGTCCGCGCTGCTGGGCGGCGTGCCTGTGTATGTGATCGTCAACCCCAAGGTAGGGCTGATGGGCGCGACACTGGCCGCGGCGCGTCTTTAGCGGCCTTTCCTTGACCATATCAAACTCGTATCAGGTTTTTTGGCTTGCGTTGTTAAGGCTTTTTGTGGGGCACACGGAATTTCTTCCTCGCACTTTCAACCTTGCTGCGAACTATGCAGCCATCAACATGGTCGTTGATCAAACCCATTGCTTGCATGAAAGCATAAACTGTCGTTGGACCAACAAATTTCCACCCTTGTTTTTTCAGCGCCTTTGATAGGGCGACTGACCCAGGTGATGTTGACACCGTTTGCGGCGCGGGGGCACTTTCAGGTGTTGACTCATACTGCCAAATGAAGGCTGCGAGAGAACCTTCTTCTTTTGCTAGCTCAACAGCCCGTTGCGCGTTATTGATGACTGCCTCAATCTTTCCTCGGTGCCTAACTATGCCGTCATCTTGAAGCAGGCGGTCTATGTCCTTTGCCGTAAATTTGGCGAGCTTCTTGTAATCAAAGCCTTGGAATGCTTTACGAAAATTTTCACGCTTGGCAAGTATGGTGCGCCAGCTAAGCCCTGACTGAAATCCCTCAAGACTGAGTTTCTCGAAGAGTTTGAAATCATCATCTGCTGGGAAGCCCCACTCTTTATCGTGATAATTAAGAAACTCTGGTGCGGCAGCGCACCAACGGCAACGTGGTTTTCCGTCTGGACCGACAATAGTTTGGCTCATCTGTGCTCACCTCACTGCGCCATCAAAAAACTTAGATGGGCGGCCGTTTTTGACGGAGTAATTTCAAGGATTTCTGCGACTACGACATTTTCAGAAACGAAAGGATCTTTTTTGACGATTTCCTGAATCTGTTCGATCTTGGCGTTGTACGCAACGATGGCGCCACCCAATTTGGGCTGGATAGTGCCAGCCAGCAGGAAAACTCCTTTCTCAAAACCATCTCTCAGCCAAGCATTGTGACCGTCCATGAACTGGCTGGCATTGGCTTTGTTTGCCGAAAATTTGAGCAGAATTACAAACATGTGCATCACTCCTATTTCAGTTTGTCAGCGGGTTTTCCAAAAACCCTAACATCCTGGAAGCGGCTGCACGGAGACGCGCCCCGCTGGACACGCCACTCCGGTACCCCCCAGGCCGCAGTAGCCGTCAGGATTTTTTGCCAAGTATTGCTGGTGATAGTCTTCCGCATAATAAAATTCCGGTGCGTCGATGATCTCGGTGGTGATGGCTGCTCCATAACCTGCCACGTGCAGCGCCTGTTGATAGATCTCTCTTGAGGCCAGCGCCGCGGTCTTTTGCGCATCGTCACAGGCATAAATTCCCGAGCGGTATTGTGTGCCGATGTCATTGCCCTGACGCATGCCCTGGGTCGGGTCGTGCGACTCCCAGAACACCTTCAGCAAGTGCTCGTAGCTCACGGCCCCGGGGTCGTATACCACCCGCACCACCTCATTGTGACCGGTCATCCCGGAGCAGACCTCCTGATAGGTGGGATTCGGTGTGTAGCCACCCGCATAGCCCACCGCCGTGGAGTAAACGCCGTCCACACGCCAGAATTTGCGTTCCGCGCCCCAGAAACACCCAAGGCCGAACATCGCCATCGTCATACCTTCCGGGAAGGGCGGTACGATACGATGACGGTTTACGTAATGATGCTCCGCCACCGGCATCTTCTCGTTGCGGCCCGGCAGCGCCTCGTGCGGCGCGGGTAGGGTGACATTTTTGCCGGGGCGAAAAATCATTGTGCTATTTTCTGAAGAGCTTGACGAAAAACGCCTGCATTTCGTCCCAGGAGCGCCGGTCGGCCTCGGCGTTGTACTCTAGTGGCAGGTTGAATTTCTGGCCGTAGGCATCGGCATCGGGATTGGTAAAGGAATGCTTGGCGCCGGGGTAGGAAATGAACTTGTAATTCACTTTGGCATGCTCCATTTCCTTCTTGAATTGTGCGATCTGCTCGGGCTTGACGAAGGGATCGTCAGCGCCATGCAATACCAACACCTTGGCTTTTACTTTACCGCGCTGCGCGGGATGGGCCGTGCCCAGACTGCCATGAAAGCTCACCACTCCGTCGAGAGGCACGCCCATGCGCGCCATCTCCAGTACCACGCCGCCCCCGAAACAATAGCCGATCGCCGCGATATGACGCGGATCGACTGTTGACTGGCTTTGCAGCAGCTTCATTGCCGCCAGAAAACGCGCCTTGGCGGCCTCCCTGTTCTGCGCCACCTCATTGGCAAACTTGCCCGCGTCATCCGGGTGTTCGGCCTGCTGACCGTTGCCATACATATCCACCGCCAGCGCCGTGTAGCCCAGCTCCGCCAGCATGCGCGCCCGCTTACGTGCGTATTCGTTATGACCCCACCACTCATGCACGACCAGCACGCCGGGGCGTTTGCCCTTGATGCTGTCGTCATAGGCCAGATAGCCTTTCAGCACCGTGCCACCAGCTTTATAGTCAACCTCTTCGCCTTGCACCGCCGCCTGAGCGGAGGAGATACCGGCAATAAACAACGCAACGATTATCCAAAAATGTTTCATGTGCTCCTCCTGTTACGCCCGTTCACCCAACATCCAGATCCGCGCATGCGATGCGCCCGCCGCAACCTCGACAGTCTCCAGCACGGCGTCCGTCTTGCCGTCGATCACCACCAGCGAGCCAGCCTCCGCGTTGGCGGAAAATACCAGCTCCGTGACACCGTTCTGAACCAGAAAAGCCAGGGATCCTGAAGGCCCCGTCTTGATCTCCTGGATCAGCCGCAGCTTCGGCAAGGTGGTGAGGTCGAACACCAGCACCACATCGGCCTTGATGTTCGCCTGCTGCTCAGGGCTGCCCGAGCTGCTGGTGGTCATATACAGCTTGGTGCCTTCGGCATTGAAATAGTACTTGCTGAAATAAATGTCTGGCAGGTCGAGGTTGTCCGCCACGTTGTTGGTGGCGGTGTCCAGCGCGGCTATCTTGGCGATAACGTGGTTGGGGTCGGACTTGCGATCCGCGCCGCGCCCGATGAGATAGCGTCCGCCTGGCGCCGCAAACAGGTTGCTGTAACCCTTGAAATTCAGGCACTGTTCAATGACGTTTGTGATCGGGTCGATGATTGCCACCGTGCCGTAACCGCTGTTGAGGTTATACAGCTTGCTTGCGGCCGTGGAATACGCCAGGCCATGTGGATACGCGGTGTTCGGGATCTTGTCCGCTACGCCCTCTTCGCGCTCCGGCTCGCACAGGTTGATGGTGGCGAGCAATTTCAGATGGCTTGCGGCATCGTCGGGGTCGTTGCCGACGACAGAGACCGTGCCATCGTTGAGATTGCTGATGTAGGCGCGCTGCGGCACGTTGTGTGCTGATGCGGGGGGCGGGGTAAACGCCGCCTGGTGATGACCTCGCCCAATGCAAATTGTCTTCAGCATTGTTGCATCGTGGCTCGCTGTGCTTGCGATAACAGTCACCGAGGAGCCCTTATCTCCGCAATTCAAGGTGTCGTTGCCGGTCGCTTTGTCGCCGTCGTTCATGAACCAGTCGCGGCTGGAATACGGATCGGCATAAAGATGGGCAGGAAAGGTATCCGCCGGAAAATCCACCTGCAGTCGAACCTCCTTGCTGCGCGGATCAAGCAGAACGACCTGACGATCTTGCGTCAATCCGGCCATGACGGGTTTGAGCAGCTTGTCCAGACCCGTGCCCGGTGCAACCGGGAGGTGCTCAATCGTGGTTTGGCCGTTGCTGCGGCTTACAACATGGATAGCTCCTGTATTGCGGTCGCCGAGGTAATACACCACGGAGAAATCCTGCGCTGCCTTGCTTGAATTATTCATTATCTACACTCGTTAAATCGTTGTAACCGGCCAGCTCTAAAAATGATTATTCTACACTGCTATCTATGCCATACTCGCGCGGATTTGAAAATGGATACTTGAGATCACCAAGATGTCACGCTACCGCCCGCCACAGCCAAAATCTTCCCCTTACATCACACCCGAAGGCTATCAGTGCCTACAGGATGAGCTGGAAAGCCTATGGAAACGGCGCGCCGAGGTGACCAAGGCATTGACGGCCGCGGCCGCCGAGGGGGACCGCTCGGAAAACGCCGAATATATCTATCGCAAAAAAGAGCTGCGCGAGATCGACCGGCGCGTCCGTTACCTGCAAAAGCGCTTGCCGGACCTTAAAGTAGTACGGGATATCCCGCAGGATCAAACCCGCATCTTCTTTGGCGCCTGGGCGCATCTTGAAGACGAGCACGGCAAGAAAGTGGTCTACCGCATCGTCGGCCCCGATGAATTCGACGTGAAAAAAGGTTACATCAGCATAGACTCACCCGTTGCGCGCGCCTTGATGAAAAAGGCCGTGGATGACGAGGTTATAGTGCAGACGCCAGAGGGAAGTACACGCTATTACATAACCGAAGTCCATTATCCGGGTAAGTGAATCTTCGCAAAAGTGCAACGGATTTTCATGTTTTTTGCGATATCCAACCCAGCCATGCTAACGTTGACTTAAAAATTCAGGATATTCCCATGCAAGACATACTCGAAAAGGCGTCACACATCAAACTGATGATCTTTGACGTGGATGGCGTGCTCACCGACGGCAGCCTGTACATAGACGCCGCAGGCCAAGAACTCAAAGTGTTTCATTCACGCGACGGGCATGGCATGAAAATGCTGCAAAACAGCGGTGTCAATATTGCGGTGATCACCGCACGCACCTCCGAAGCCGTCGCCCACCGCATGGCCAGCCTCAATATCAAGCACGTCTACCAGGGACAGCAGGACAAACTCGCCGCGTTTAAAGCGCTATTGGAAAAGCTGGCGCTGGATACGCAGCAGGTGGCTTATGCCGGCGACGATGTGATCGACCTGCCAGTGATGCGGCGCGCCGGCCTGGCAATTGCGGTGCAGGACGCCCATTATCTGGTCAAAAAACACGCGCACTGGCAAACCCCCAGCGCAGGCGGGCGTGGCGCGGCCAGGGACGTATGCGAACTGATTATGGAAGCACAGGGGACACTGGAGGCGCAACTGGGCAGGTATTTGGTGGCGGATGATTCTTGACAGGAACCGGCCTGTTTCAGTAGTGTGTAACCGCATACACACTGATGAGGACTTATGTTATGGGACATCGCGTAAACATCATGCTGGATGAGGATGCGTGGAACGCCTTACAGGCGTGCGCCAAAGGTGAGCGCAGCAAGGTGGTGAACAACGCCATTACCACATGGTTCAAGACCCGCCAACGGATCAAGGCGGCGCAAAAAATGGACATACTGCGTGCCAAACTGCCTGATGTATCAACTCAAGATATCGCCGACTGGATTCGTGAAGACCGGGAACGCATGCAGTGATGCTGATTGTCCCGGATGCCTCGGTCATCCTGAAATGGGTTCTGCCTGGCCCCGAAGAGCGAGATCTCGCTGCAGCACTGCATTTGCGCGATGCTGCGGTACAAGGGGAAATCTTTGTTAAAGTCCCTTCCCTGTGGCTTTATGAGGTAGGCAATACCCTCGCCCGGTGCTTTCCCAATCAGGCAAAGGAAATACTGGAAGCCTTGATGGAATTTGGCATGGAGGAAAGCCTGCCAGGCAAGGCATGGCTAAATCAAACCCTATCGTTGACGCAGCAGTTCAACGTGACTTTCTACGACGCCGCTTACCATGCGCTGGCCCTTGTGGAAAACGGGCTATTCGTCACCGCTGATTGCAAATATGTGCAAAAAGCCGGGTCGGCGGGCGCGGTGATTAGCTTGCAGGATTACACAGCCCTTGGTTAATACAAGCATCCATTTTCACTGGCGCTATTGGTTCATCCTGATTATTCTCGCCGCGCTCGCCGCCCTGAGCTGGTGGCTGCTGCAATCCGCACAGACCCCGCAGGCCAGCCGCCCCGGATCGACGCGGCACGACCCTGACTTTTATCTGAAGGACTTCACGCTGACCACCATGGACAAGGCGGGGGCGCCGCGCAACCACTTGGCCGCGCCTTCCATGGTGCATTACGCGGACGACGACAGCGCGCTGCTCACGCTGCCGCACATGACCGTATTCCGCAAGGATGATCCGCCATGGCACATCGACGCCGAGCAGGGATGGATATCGTCGGGGGGCAAGGCCGTGATATTGCACGGCAATGTGATGATGCGGCAAACCGATCCCGCGATGGGGCGCGAACAAATAGTGCGCACCACCGAACTGCATCTCAAACCGGATGATGAATACGCGGAAACGGACCGGCCCGTCACCTTCAGCAACAATGCAGGCAGCGTGGTCGATGCGGTGGGGATGCGCGCCAGCCTGAAAGACGAACACCTGCAATTGCTCTCTAAAGTAAGAGGAACTTATGTATCTGAAACACCTTAAGGACACCTCTATAAATTCGCTGAAGCCGCGATGGCGGCGTTGGAAATGCGTTCAAAATGCTCGTGTACTCCGTGTACACTCCGCTTTTTCGCGCATTTCCGCCTTGCCCTCGCACCTTGATCGAATTTATAGAGGTGTCCTTAAACTTATACTGATCGCCGCATCGCTAGGGTTGTTGCCGGCCGCCGTCATGGCCATGACCGGCGACCGGGAACAGCCCATCCACATCGAAGCCGACAGTGTCGATATCGACGACAAAAAAGGCATCAGTGTCTACCGGGGGAATGTGCGCATGACCCAGGGCAGCATCGTGCTGACCGCTGACACGGTAACAACCTATGCCTCCTTCGTCACCGAGACCAAGCCCGGCGCGGAGGGCAAAAAAAAGGAGCGGCAACTGGACAAGATCATCGCTGAAGGCAAGCTGGCGAATTATCGCCAGCTTCTGGACAGTAAGGATGCCGTGACCGGCAAGAATGAAGAGTTGCGCGCCCGCGCCGAACGCATCGACTATTTTGCCAGCGAGGAGCGCGTCGTACTGCAAAGAAGCGCCTATCTCTGGAAAGAAGGCAGTGAATTTTCTGGCAACGTCATTGAATACAGCGGCCGCGAGGAGACGGTCAAGGCCAGCAAGGCGCAAACCGGCCAGGAGCGCGTGCAGGCCGTGATCCAGCCGCGGCGCAAGGAAAAAACCCCGTGAGTGTTTTAAGCGCACACGACATCGCCAAGCGCTACCGTGCGCGCAATGTCGTCAACGGCGTATCCCTGGAAGTAAACAGCGGTGAGGTAGTGGGTTTGCTAGGCCCCAACGGGGCGGGCAAAACCACCTGCTTTTACATGATCGTCGGCCTGATTTCCTGTGAACAGGGCACCATCATGCTCGATGGCCAGGACATCACCGCCTATCCCATGCACGCGCGGGCACGGCTGGGGATAGGGTACCTGCCGCAGGAGGCCTCGGTATTCCGCAAACTTACCGTCGCCGACAACATCCGCGCCATTCTGCAAACCGTGCCGGGGCTGGGCCGTGAACAGCAGGAGCAGGAACTGGAGCAGTTGCTGCAAGAACTCCACATCGGCCATATCCGCGCCAGCCTGGGAATGAGCCTGTCAGGCGGCGAACGGCGGCGCGTCGAAATCGCCCGCGCCCTGGCCACCCGGCCGCGCTTTATCCTTCTGGATGAGCCGTTTGCCGGCGTCGACCCCCTTTCCGTGGTTGATATTCAGAATATAATAAATCACCTCTGCGCCAAGGGCATCGGCGTATTGATCACTGATCACAACGTGCGGGAAACCTTGGGAATTTGCGGCCGCGCCTATATAGTAAGTGAAGGCAAGGTAATCGCCGCAGGCGCACCTGCCGAGATCTTGAGTAATCAGCAGGTTAGGGATGTATACCTGGGACAGCAGTTCCAACTTTGATGATTTGGGGATAGACTAGCCGTCCTTCGCCACATAGGCGTATATTGTTTTCTTACGCATGATTGAGTCAGCCGTTTTACCATGAAACAATCACTTCAGCTTCGCCTGGGTCAGCATCTGACCATGACGCCACAACTACAGCAGGCGATTCGCCTGTTGCAGTTGTCCACACTCGAATTGCAGACGGAAGTGCAGCAGGCCCTTGAATCCAACCCCCTGCTTGAGCTTGCCGAGGAGGGGGAGTTCGAAAGCGCCTTGGCCGGTGGCGGGCTTGAAGCGTCCAGCACATCCGAAGACTACGTGCCGGGCGAGGGCGAAACCGGCGGGGCCGACGAATTTCTGCCGCCTACGCCCATGGATATAGGCATTGATGCCGGCGGTGGCATGGCCATGGATGATCAACCCGCGGCGAGGGAAACCACATCCGAGTCCACGCTCGATTTGCAGTCGTCAGACATGCCCGACGACCTGCCGGTCGATAGCTCCTGGGACGATGTCTATGACAGCATCGCGCCACAGACGCAAAGCGGCGATCAAGATGGACGCGACTATGAGGTTCAGGGCGAATCTGTCGAGGGTTTGCATGAGCACCTGATGTGGCAGATGCAGCTTACCCCATTCAGTGACACCGACCGCGCCATCGCCACCGCGCTTATCGATTCGATTAGCGATGACGGTTATCTCACCAGCCCGCTGGAAGAGATCCGTGCCGGACTGCACAGTGATCTGGATGTCGAGCTGGACGAGGTGGAGGCCGTACTGCGCCGTCTCCAGCATTTCGACCCGCCCGGCGTGGCGGCGCGCGATCTGCGCGAATGCCTGCTGATCCAGCTCCAGCAGTACGATCCGGCAACGCCTTGGCGCGCGCAGGCGCTGCAACTGGTGCGGGAGCACCTGGATCTGCTGGCGGGCCGCGATTACGCGCAGTTGCTGCGCCGCATGAAGCTGACCCAGCAGGAGCTAAGCCAGGTAAATGCGCTGATCCAGACTGTAAACCCACGCCCCGGCAGCATTTTTTCCAGCAAGGCGCCTGAATATGTGATTCCCGACGTGGTCGTCACGAAAAAGCGCGGCGCCTGGCGCGTCGAGCTCAACCCTGAGGCTATGCCACGGGTACGTGTCAACGCCCGCTACGCCAATATGATCCGGCGCGCCGACAACAGCACGGACAACACTTATCTGAAAAATCACCTGCAGGAGGCGCGCTGGTTTATCAAAAGCCTGCAAAGCCGCAGCGAAACCCTGCTCAAGGTGGCTTCGTGCATCGTCGAGCGGCAGCGCGCCTTTCTCGATTACGGCCCGGAGGCGATGAAGCCGCTGGTATTGCACGATGTCGCCGAGGTGGTAGGGATGCACGAGTCCACCATATCGCGCGTCACCACCCAAAAATACATGCATACCCCGCAAGGCATTTTCGAGCTAAAATACTTTTTTTCCAGCCACGTTTCCACCGCCACTGGCGGCGTGTGCTCCGCCACCGCGATACGCGCTCTGATCAAGAAGCTGGTGGCGGCGGAAAATCCACAAAAGCCGCTCAGCGACAGCCAGCTTGCGGACATCCTCTCCCAGCAGGGGATCAATGTCGCGCGCCGGACTGTGGCGAAATACCGCGAGGCCATGACTATCGCGCCTTCCAGCGAGCGCAAGCGGATGGCCTGAAATACACAAGCACGCAGGGGTAGATTTAAGGCACGCCCCTGCGATTATAAGGGGGAGATGTTCCAGCAAATATGCAAATAGCGGATATCATTACACTTGATCGCGTTGCTTGCCATGTCAAGGCAAACAGCAAAAAGCGCGTATTTGAATTGTTGGGTGAATTGCTGGCGGGCAGCCAGGCAGGACTGACGCAGGCAGAAATTGTCGATAGCCTGCTTGCGCGTGAACGGCTGGGCTGCACTGGGTTGGGTCATGGGGTGGCGATTCCCCACGGCCGCCTCAAGAAGATCGACAAGGCGCTGGGCGCCTTCGTACAGCTGGAAAAAGGCATAGACTTCGATGCCAGCGACAATCAACCGGTGGACTTGCTGTTTGTGCTGCTGGTGCCGGAAAAATCAACCGAAGAACACCTGCAGCTAATCGCCCAACTGGCAGAGATGTTCAGCGATGAGAGGCTGCGCGAGAAACTACATTGCGCCCAGACACGCGATGAGCTGTGTACTTTGGTCACCCACAGACCGCCTTCCGATATGCCGCTCACCATGCATCATGCCTGATCCTTATGCCTACCCCCCTTACCGCCGGAGCCCTGTTTGAAGTCCATCACGAAAAGCTCGTGCTGGAATGGCTGGCGGGCCATGCGGGGGAGGGGCGTGCCGTAGAGCTGGAAAAGCGGCATTATGCCGCCGGTCATTCCCCGGACAGTTCCTGGGGCTCTTCATCCAGCCCAGCCGTGGTAGGGCATCTTAATCTTATTCATCCCAACCGCATCCAGGTGCTGGGGCACTCGGAATGCGATTACTTGCGGGGACTGGGAAAGAATTCACACGATGACGCCATCAAGCACCTGTTCGATTATGCCCCTGCCGCCGTCATTATCGCCGACGGACAGCCGGCCGAACCGGAACTCAAACAATATGCCGAGCGCACCGCCACGCCGCTGTTTGCATCGCGCCAGTCGAGTAACAAAATAGTCGATCACCTGCATTACTATCTGGTCAACTTCCTGGCCGACAAAACCACCCTGCACGGCGTTTTTATGGATGTGCTGGGGATTGGCGTGCTGCTTACCGGCGATAGCGGTGTGGGCAAAAGCGAGCTGGCGCTGGAGCTGGTGAGCCGTGGCCACTGCCTGATCGCCGATGATGCGCCTGAGTTCTCGCATATCGCCCCCGACACGCTGGACGGCACGTGCCCCGAGTTGCTGCGCGATTTCCTCGAGGTGCGCGGGCTGGGAGTGCTCGACATCCGCGCCATGTTCGGCGACAGCGCAATAAAACAAAGTGAACGCTTGCGGCTGATCGTTCATTTGCGGCGTATGACAGACGAAGAGGTCTATAAAATGGATCGCCTGCGCGGTGAACACAGCATCCGCACCGTGCTGGAGGTCGAGATCCCGCAAATCCTGTTGCCAGTGGCGCCGGGGCGCAATCTTGCCGTACTTGTGGAGGGTGCGGTGCGCAACCACATCCTGTCGCTCGGCGGATATCATGCCAGCAAGGCCTTTATGGAGCAGCAACGGCACATCATGGCGCAGCAATCAGCATGAAGCTATTGATCGTCAGCGGTCTGTCCGGTTCCGGCAAGAGCATCGCACTGCATGCCTTGGAGGACCTGGACTACTACTGTATCGACAACCTTCCCGTAGGGTTGTTGCCAGCCTTTGCGGCACAAATGAAGAGCGCAGCCGGACGTCTTCCCAAAGACGCCGCCGTCGGCATCGACGCGCGCAACCTTTCCGCGGATTTTTTGCACTTTCCGGAGATATTGAAAGATATCGAGGCGCAGGGGCTGGCATGCGAGATATTTTTTCTCGATGCCGATGACGCCACCCTGCTCAAACGCTTCAGCGAAACGCGCCGCAAACACCCGTTGACCAGCGGTGACGTATCGCTCGCGGAAGCGATCCGTGCCGAACGCAAGCTGCTTGAGCCCATCGCCGCCCGTGCCGATTGGCACATCGATACCGGCCGCACCAATGTCCATCAGTTACGCAGCATGATTCAGGCGCGCGTCGCAAATCGTACCGCCTTGTCGTTGCTGTTTGTGTCGTTCGGCTATAAACACGGCCTGCCGGTGGATGCCGATTTTGTATTCGATGTGCGCTGCCTGCCCAATCCCCACTGGGAGGCACATTTGCGCTCGTTGACGGGCCTGGACGCGGGAGTCGTGGCCTTTCTGGAAAATCAGCCCCTGGTTACGCAAATGCTGGAGGATATGAAAGTATTCCTGGAAACCTGGATACCCCGTTTCGAGGCGGAAAATCGCAGCTATATCACCGTGGCGGTCGGCTGCACCGGCGGCCAACACCGTTCCGTTTACCTGGTTGAGCGGCTGGCGGAATATTTTCTTCTCGCGCGTGATAATGTACTGACCCGCCACAGGGAGCTGACATAATGATCGGATTATTGCTCATCACGCATTACCATATCGGTGACGAATTATTGAAAACGGCCACAGGGATGCTCGGCATGTGCCCCGTCATGACGGTAGCCTTGTCAGTGGCACCAGAGAACGATCCCGACGATGTTCTAAACGAGGCGCGGCATCACGTAGCGCGGCTCAATCAAGGTACCGGCGTGCTGGTGCTAACGGATATCTATGGTTCAACACCAAGCAACATTGCCGCGCAGTTGACCGACGATAATCAGGTTCGGGTTATCGCCGGCGTCAATCTGCCCATGCTGGTGCGCGTGCTCAACTATCCTCGTCTGAGCCTCGATGAGCTGGTCAACAAGGCGTTAAGCGGGGGAAGGGATGGTATTTTGCTGAGCACCCCTGGTTCGGATACTTAACGCCCATGCTACGCAAGGAAGTCGAGATCATCAACAAACTGGGGCTGCATGCGCGCGCCGCCTCGAAGTTCGTCACCCTGGCGTCGGGGTTCGAGAGCGATATCCGCGTGGCGCGGGGCAGCCGCGAAGTGAACGGCAAAAGTATCATGGGGGTAATGATGCTGGCCGCGGGGCGCGGCACTTCCCTGGAAATCATGGCCGATGGAGCGGACGAGGAAGACGCCATCCGCCTGCTTGATGATTTGATCAAAATGCGCTTTGGGGAAGAGGAGTAATCGTCCGGATAGGCGCGGTTTCAAATTTTAACTGGGTATGCTTGCGATCATGGGATTGACGCTGACAGGGGTGGGGGTATCCAGAGGTATTGCGATAGGCAATGCCTATCTGTTACAGCCTGAAGCACCCGAAATCATCGAATATGCCCTGCCGGAACATCTCGTCGCTGACGAGGTAACGCGCTTCAAGGCCGCACTGGACACCGCCAGGCAACAGCTCAGCGCGATACGCAAGCAGATTCCGCGCGGCACCCCGGCGGACATTGCCGCCTTTATTGAAACCCATGTGTTGATGCTCGAAGATAGCGCATTGACGGATGCGCCAGTGAAACTGATTAAAACCCAGCGGTGCAATGCCGAGTGGGCGCTCAAGCAGCAGCGCGACATCCTGGTAAGCGTATTCGAAGCCATGGATGACCCCTACCTGCGCACACGCAAGGATGACGTGGATCATGTCGTCAACCGTATTCAACGCATTCTGCTTAACCAGCCCGCCCATCCTCTGGAATTTTCCGATGACCGGTTAAAGGGCGTCATCATTGTTACCGGGGATATCTCCCCGGCGGATCTGCTCTTGATGCAGCATCAGGGCGTTGCCGCATTTATTACCGAAGCAGGCGGCCCCACCTCCCACACCACCATCCTGGCCCGTAGCCTGGGCATCCCCGCCATCATTGGAGTCGCACACGCGCGGCGCAATATACCCCCCGGCTCTCGACTGATCATGGATGGCCAGCAAGGGACTGTACTGGTGGACTCCGATGCGAAATCAATGCGTTATTTCCGCAGCAAACAGCGGGAAGATAAACGTCACCTTGCGGCACTTTCCAGATTCAAAAAACAGCCTGCGGTAACGCGTGACGGCTGGTCGATTACATTGCGCGCCAATGTTGAGTTACCCGAGGATACCCAGGCTATCAAGCGCACGGCGGCGGCAGGCGTAGGCTTATACCGCACCGAATTTCTTTTTATGAACCGGCCGAACATCCCTGACGAAGAAGAGCAGCTCCGCGCTTATGTGAGCATCGCGCGGGCCGCGCGAGGGGCGCCCGTTACCATCCGCACCCTTGATCTTGGTGCCGACAAGATGCCGGGCGGCAGACAACAAATAGCCCCATCCACCACGCATTCCGCGCTGGGACTGCGGGCGATACGCCTGTGCCTGAAAGAACCGTCCCTGTTCCGCCCGCAACTGCGCGCCATCCTGCGCGCCTCAGCGTATGGGCGGGTGCGCATGATGATCCCCATGCTATCGAGCCTGCCGGAGCTGCTCCAGGTATTACAGCTTGTGCAAGATGTGAAAAATGAACTGAAAGGGCAAGGCCTCAAATACAATGAAAACATGCGCGTGGGCGCTATGATCGAGGTGCCTGCCGCCGCTCTCATCGCCGAAAGCCTGGCCCGCCACCTGGACTTTCTCTCCATCGGCACCAATGATCTGATTCAGTACACCCTTGCCACCGACCGGACCAACGAGGCGGTTAATTATATCTATGACCCGCTCCACCCCGCCGTGCTGCGCTTGATCGACATGACCCTCCGTGCCGGACGCGACATCGGCATCCCAGTGGCGATGTGCGGCGAGATGGCGGGTGACGTGCGCTACACCCGCTTGCTACTTGGCATGGGATTGAACGAGTTCAGCATGCATCCTTCCATGCTGCTGGAAATAAAGAGCATCATCCACTCCAGCCGCTTGACGGAATTAACCAAAATGGCACGCAAGGTGCTGAAATGCAGCGATGCCGAGGAAATTCGCATGCTGATCGGAAAAATCAACGCTATCGAAATGTAGCAGTTACTCGTAAATAGGTCATCCAGTTATTTAGAATAAACCGCGCGTTATGCGCTTTTTCCTTTCGGCGGGGTAATCGCCGGATTTAGGTTAATAAACGGACAATTTGGAACCCTTGTCACTTCGATCTCGTATGGGGTCTCTGTAGACTGATTGGGGTTGTTGATAAGTGTAGACAAGAGGTTAAAGGGGTTTGCATGACATTCAATGCGGGTGAGTCGTTGCTGTCGCAATGGATGCGTCACCTCCTGGATTGCCACAGCCTCCTCGTTCCTGATGGGCGTCCACTCTATGCCTATCGGTTGACAGAAGAGCAGTACGCAACACTTCAAACAACGTTGCGCAGCAAACTCGATGGTTACCCGAATTCTGGAACCCTGGGGTTGATCGTCAACTCAAACCCTCTCTTTTGCGCTCTCTTCGTTCTTTACGCTTCCGAATGGTGGCGTCGCCGATACGATGGTTCGAAATGGTCTTGGGAGCCAATCCAGAGGGATATTGGCGCGCAAGCAGAGAGTTGGGCGGCCACTCAACGGGGAGAATGCATCGAGCGTGGTTTACGGGAGTGGAAACTGAATCTGTCAGAAACCAGTGGCCTGCGTTACCTCGGTTCGGTGGCTGTCCAGGGTGGTTTGCCGATGCAGCTCCTTGCTATCGCCAGAGGCAATATCGGTCGAGTCCTGCGGCGTGTGCTCGGGCTTGCGCGAGGAAGTACAGCGGGATTCAGAGAGATTCGTGGCTGGATAGAGAGCCTCAAGGACGAACTGCCCAAGAGTTACCAGAGAGAAGAGATATACATCCTCCTGACCGATGTCATTACAACGGTGCTCAGTCTCAGAAAGGATGCCAATCTCACGAAAAGCACGAATGCCATCGCTCAGCTTGATCAACGAATACCTTCCTGGCGTGAGCGATTCCCTCTCCCAGTGGAAGACAGTGAAGTCCAGGGACTTATCGAGCAGTTGATTCGCGATGTGGCAGACGATTCAGGAAAGCCCTCAGGTTGTTCGCTCAAAGTAGAGCGCTCACTGGAATCACAGGGCGATGAAATCTGGAGACTCTGTTCGAGCATCGCACTGCCGGAGACGTTAGCCAGTCAAGCTATTTGTACACTCTTTGGCATTGCCGACTCTAACGACATTCCGCGTACCGTTGAGTTCGTCATCGAGGTCTCAGATCACCGTCTATCAATCAATGCCCGACGACTGGCTGGGCATGACTGTTATCGCCTGGACCGCCGTCCGTGTCAGTTCACAGGTCAGGTGGCCATGGAGGAATACAGACTCACTCTTCGCGCAACAGATGGCAGATCTTGGTCGGCGGCCTTGAGTAGTGGAGAGCCTCTTGACCGGGATTTGCCGTGGATATTCGAACAGACCCAAGAGAATTCGCCTCGATTAATTCGCCAAGGTGGCGGCAGCGTGCAAACGGTTGAAGCGCTAGTCGCGATACCCAATGGTTGGAAGATGGTAATGGGGACAGAGACTCCTTGTCTTCTCAAGGCATTTATCGAAGAGCCAGATCGCGAAGTTTATGAAGTCAAAGGCGAGGTCATCATTACAGATACTCTAGGACATCGCTGGACGATTCGAACTGGTCAGGCAAACGCATCTGAAGAGAGTTTCCAGTGGTCTGGAGATCGAGTGTGGGCAGAATTCCTGCGCCCGGCTCTGGCTTTTCGAGGAAGACCAGCCCTTCGGATGATTCGCAGCGAGACAAGTCAATTCCCCGTTTCTGAACACTCTCTGAGCCGGGTGCCAAAAGACGTTGCTGCCGGGCCAGTAGAGGTCACTTATACAGAGCGCCAGGAATTGCGGCATCGCGCCCGCATGGTATTGCTTCCCAAAGAAGCAACCGTTGATCTTGAGCCCGAGAATCTGAGTCGCGGAACTATCTATTTGCGACACTGGAAAGCAGCGGGCGCGCACTTGCTGGAAAACTCCGGTATAGATATGCGGACGAACCGTGACGGTGATTCCATGGCGTTAATCTGTTCATCACATGATGCGACTCCTCCTGAGTGGATCGAGATCGAGGTGGTTTGGGACGGAAATGTAACTCCCGCGCGGATTCGACTGCCATTCCCTTCCGAAGGCGCTCGTGCCTTCGATTGTAACGGAGCTGAGCTTCCCGCTGATGCTTGGCTATCCGCGCAACGGCTGGCGGGGATTCGCCTTGTCACAATCAGCCGCCATCATGTCCCCGTGGAACTATTTTTTTGTCTACGACACACCAAGGATCGTCAAAACGCCCATGAAGCGCGTCATCGCATACGCCCCGTCGCTGGTTCATTGCGCATCGACATTCGCCTTCAGGATTACGTTGACGACATCGAGCGACTGTTGGCCGCCGATGAACTCCTGGATGCCTGGGTTGAGGTAACGCTCTCACTTAATCACAAAGAAACTTTGCGTATTCGAGTGTCACGCTATGTCTGTCCCATGCAGCGCGATGGCAATAACGTCAGCCTCAAGATACAGGAAATGAAGCAGACTTCACTAGAAGCTTTGGGCGAGCTTTCCGTGTTCGCCCTGCGTCTGGATCAACCGGGTGAGGATGCCATTGCGCTTTTGGCAAAACTCTCGGAAGGAGTGCCCACAGGCGCATGGGAATTCGCAGCCGAGAGTCGCGAGCCGGGCTCCTGGCTCATCTATCCCGGCGCCGACTCCGCGCTGCCGTTCAGGCCGACATTGTGGATAGTCCCAGGGGAAACCTCTGCGACCAGTCCACTGACGCGAGCGCTCGCAATAGAGAACAGAGATGAACGCGCGGCGGCGTTGTCACAGGTGATCGAGGCTATGGCTGCCGATTTTTGTGATCCGAGTTGGGCGGACCTGGAACGACTGGTCAAGCACCTCGGCCATTTGCCATTGGCCGCCCTCGATCTTTGGAGGCGCTTGGTTCACTCGCCAGTGGGTATGGCGGCCCTTGGGTTACGGTTGCACAACTTGCCCGATGGGTTTCTGCGACGGTTTCCGCTGGAACAGCCTTTTATTTGGGAAATGGTATCCATCAAAGAATGGATTGCAGCCGCAGATCAGTTGAAACAGCAATGCGCCTCTTGGTTTGGTGAGGAGATTGCTCAACAGCGACTCGGTGACTTTTTGACTGAGCGAGTAATAGAGCTAACCAGACACCAACCGACGCTGAGAAATTTATTGGGAATTATAAGGTCGGTGATTCTGCAGGACGGTTGCAGGGAAATTCGGATGATGCGCGACCCAGGAAGCGACAAGCATTTTCAGCAACGACTTTTTGTCGGAGAACAGAGCGCACTGCAAAGACTCCTCCGCGACCATGCCGATGAAACCTGGCCCAGTGATTCCGGCCTGTTTGCTTGGGTGAATGACGCTCGCCAACACGGCTCGTTCGCGCATCTATTCCCGAAGGAGAGTCTTACCTTCAGGGATGGAGTTATCGGCCTGCCGATCCTCTTGGCGATTCAGGTTGCCACCAATGTTACCGGAGAGTGGTTCAATCATCCCGAACGCATCCACATCCTTCGCACATATCAAGCTTTCGACCCGGACTGGTTTACAGAGGCATTCGATTTGACCATTGCCCGCTGCCTCTCTGCCGGTGTAATGCAACTTTAGGAGTTCAGGAATGGATCAGCAGTATTTTGCCAGTCTATTATACCAATTGGCAGACCGCTCCCGATCAGCGGTATTGAGTCGGCTGGGGTTTGCGCATGTGCCGTTGTATCGTCATCTCTCTGAGCTTTTTTCTCGTCCCTTCGGCGAGACGGGAAGTTTCCTGGCCGACCCCACTTTCGAGGCGGTGTTCGGTTGGGAAGAGGATCAGAAAACCATGTCCCATCTGGCAGGGCAATTATTGACAGCGGAGCTGGTGCAGGCGATGGATCAGCCACCCAAAGAATTGGCCGAGGATTATCGCTTCAACAGAGACCGTCATCCCTACAAGCATCAACTAGAAGCGTGGCGGATTTTGGCGAACGAGACACCGCAATCGCTGGTGGTCGCCAGCGGCACTGGCTCAGGCAAGACCGAGTGCTTCATGGTGCCGATCCTCGATCGGCTCGCACGGTTACAGGCAGAGAAGAATAGTCGTTTGATCGGGGTACGGGCGCTTTTCCTCTATCCTCTCAACGCCCTGATCAATAGCCAGCGGGAACGCTTACGGGCATGGACCCACGCCTTCGATGACAACATTCGATTTTGCCTGTTCAACGGCAATACACCGGATAAGCTCCCTACCCACCAGAAGCGGGACTATCCCAATGAGGCGATGGATCGAGAAACGCTGCGCGCGTCACCGCCACCGATCCTGGTTACCAACGCCACCATGCTGGAGTACATGTTGGTACGCACTGTAGACGCGCCTATTCTGGAACAGTCCCAAGGCAAGCTGGAATGGGTGGTACTGGATGAGGCGCATACCTATGTGGGATCACAGGCCGCAGAGATCGCGCTGCTTATACGGCGCGTGCTCCATGCCTTCGGCGTGCAGCCTGAGCAGGTGCGTTTTGTCGCTACATCGGCCACCATTGGCGACCCGAACGGTGAAGCGGGTGAGAAGCTGAAGCGTTTTTTGGCCGACGTGGCCGGGGTTGGGCTAGAACGGGTTCATCTCGTCGCCGGGCATCGCCATATTCCTGTGCTGCCTGACGAAGACCCGGATCGGCAAAGCTCGTTGGGCAAGCTGCTGACAATAGAGTCGGAGAAGAAACCTGAAGAAGCGACGCCGGAACGCTACACCGCCCTGTCGGCCCACCCCACGGCACGAGCCATGCGCCATCTATTCATTGAGAACGAAAAAACGAACAGGGAAAAGGGCGGCAATGGGATGGTCGTGCGGCTGTCCGATGTATGCAAAACGCTCTATCGAACTGAGACGCCCTTTACCCGCGACCAACAGCACGAGGCACTCTGCTGGCTCGACCTCCTGAGCGCTACCCGTAGTGCCGATGGTTTCTCATTCCTGCCGCTACGCGCCCACCTCTTTCATCAAACCCTCTCCGGGATCTGGGCCTGTGCCGATCCCAACTGCCCTGAAAAGGCGGGCACAGAATTGCAGGATGACAAGTGGCCCTTCGGGCAGATCTATCTGGAGCCACGCCAGCATTGCCGCTGCGGTAGTCCGGCCTATGAACTGGTTGCCTGTGACGATTGCGGCGCGCCCCATCTTCTTGCTGCTGATCGCGGCGGTAGGTTACTGCAACCCCGTGGTTTTAACGCCATTGATGAATTCGAACTGGAGGCAGAACCTGGCGAAGAGGATGTTGATCAGGAGGAGCAAGAGCCCGATGACGAGGCACATCAAAGTCCAGAGAGAAAGGTTCTAATAGTCAATCGGCCGCTGGACAAAACCGGCGAGCAAGTGATTCAGCGGCAGAGCCGCCAATATGTGGAAGCTGACGACGGCGGCGCCACGACGACCCTTCGGCTGATTGTTCAAGATGATGGTGGCGACGGCCTCGTTTGCCCCTGCTGCGGCGGTGGCAGTAATGGCACTCGTCGCCGCAAGCTCTTCCAGGAAGCGCGCATCGGCGCGCCGTTTTCGCTTGGCGTAATTCTGCCGACGTTGCTGGAGTTCGCGCCCGACGGCGACAAGCCTGCCGATCACCCCTATCGCGGTCGCCGCCTCCTTACCTTCAATGACAGCCGTCAAGGAACTGCCCGCGTCGCTGCCAAGCTTCAGCAGGAATCGGAGCGGAACCGGGTGCGTGGTTTGGTCTATCACCTGGCATTGCGGGATGGCATGAAACGGTCTGACGTCGAGGCAAAAAAACTCCAGGAAGAAATCGAAAATTTCGAGGCGCAACTGGCTCATGTGAAGAAAGAAGGACGAGGATTCTTTGAAAAAGAATTGGAAAAAAAACGAGGCCAGCTGACTGCCTTGTCCCAACCCACGCCTATTCCCTTAGATGAAATGGCGCGTCAACTCGCTAATCAGGGGCAGGACTTCGAGCGCATGCTGCATCACTACCGCGATGATGTATCGCATGAAAGTTTCGGCGGATCGGAGGGGCCGTTAGCCTTGGCGCGTATGTTTCTGGTCAGGGAGTTCGGGCGGCGGCCAAAACGGCTCAATAATCTGGAGTCTATGGGGCTGGTGGCAGTGCACTATCCTGCGCTAAATAGAATCACCGTGCCCCACCCAGGCTTCACTCTCGACGAGTGGCGCAGCCTGTTGAAAATCGCGCTGGATTTCTTTGTTCGCGCGGGCGGTTCACTGGATATATCGAAGAGCTGTCGCCACTGGCTGGGGATACCGTTTCCACAAACTTGGTTGGTAGACCAGGATCGCAAGGAAAAAGCGAGGGAGGAAAGACGCTGGCCCCGTGCCCAATATGTCCTGCAAAAAGGCAAGAAACAACCTAATATTCGCAGTACCCTGGTGAGGTTATTAGCCCATGTACTCAAGGCCAACATCGCGACCCCCTATAGCGAGGATGTGGTGGATTCAGCGCTGACCGCCGCTTGGAAGGCTTTGACCGATGAGAGCGGGATTCTTCAGTCATCAGCCGGCGGTCGCAGGATTCTACCGCTGAACCAGATGGCGTTTGCACCTATTACGACCGCTTGGGTCTGCCCGGTTACCCGCCATTTTCTCGATACCACCCTCCGTGGCATTACTCCGTATTTGCCATTTCAGCACGCAGAGGCCACGATGAAATGCCAGCAGGTCAAAATTCCTCTCTTCGATGACCCGTTTGGCGGAGATGCCGACGCGCTGACCCATATGGCACGCAGCCGTGAGTGGCTGAATAAGCAAGTGGAAATTGGTCAGCTACGGGAAGAAGGACTATGGCCGATAGTCAATGACTTCGCTATCGAGCTCTCTCCATATTTCGTTGCCGCCGAACATTCCGCCCAACAGCCCGCCAATCGCCTTGATCGCTATGAAAAGGCGTTCAAGACCGGAGACTTGAATCTCCTATCTTGCTCCACCACCATGGAAATGGGGATCGACATTGGCGGCATCGCGATGGTGGCGATGAACAACGTCCCGCCTCATCCTGCCAGCTATCTTCAGCGTGCCGGGCGAGCAGGGCGGCGCAAGGAACCGCGTTCAGTTTCGCTCACCTTATGTAAATCCAACCCTCACGACCAAATAGTCTTCTCGAAGACCGATTGGCCTTTCACTACCCCACTACCCGCCCCAATGGTTGCACTCAATAGCGCGGTGATTGTCCAGCGTCACGTCAACTCCCTAGTGCTTACCCACTTTTTGGCGGCAGAAATAGCCGCCAGCGGGCAAGACGCTTCCAAGCTTACCTGTGGCTGGTTTTTTACTGCATCTGAAGGGCTAACTCCTGCGGAACGTTTTTCCGAGTGGTGCCAAACATTCGATGGTCAAGAAGAACGGCTCGTCAGGGGGCTGTGCCAACTGGTTCGCCATAGCCTCTACGAGGGACGAGAATCGGCGCAATTGGTGCGGGAGGCAGGCAAGGCGATGGAGGAAGTACTTGCGATTTGGCGGCCTGAATGGGAGGCGCTAAATCGTCAGGACGAGGCCACCAAAGGTTCTGGCGAGAGCAACCCGGCCCATAAAGCGGTTCAATACCAGAAGGAGCGAATGGCTGGTGAGTATCTTTTGCGGGAGCTTGCCACCCAGGGTTTTCTGCCTGCTTATGGATTCCCTACCCACATCGCCGCGTTTGACAACCTCACCGTATCGCAATTCAAACGGATGAAGCGCGAGGACGAGAAGAAGGGGCGTGAGGACAATCATTATCGCCGTCGCGAACTGGCCAGTCGCGATAGTGTGATGGCACTACGTGAATACGCGCCGGGCGCGGAAGTGGTCATGGATGGACTGGTCTATCGTTCTGCTGGTATCACACTCAACTGGAAAGCACCAGCCAGCGAGCAAGAGGCAAGGGAAGTACAGGCAATCAGATATGCGTGGCGCTGTGACCGTTGTAACCACAACGGATCATCACGACTCATGAACGAAGCGCTCCATTGTTCAGAGTGCAATGCTGAAATAAAGCAGGAGAACAGACGCACATTTTTGGAACCCGCTGGATTTTCTGTCGATTTCTACGACGAGCCCGATAACGACGTTACGTCCCAGGATTTTATTCCGGTCGAGGCGCCATGGGTGAGCGCCAATGGCGAATGGGCACCGCTACCTAATCCTGATTTTGGCCAATTCCGTATCACTACACGAGGACATCTGTTTCACCAATCCCAAGGTTTACATGATAAGGGCTACGCCATCTGCCTCGTCTGCGGTCGTGCTGTACCCATGAGCGATGAAACGACGCCAACGAAGCTCACGCCTCACAAAAAGTTGCGCGGTGGCAAGAACACTAAAGGCAGCAATGAGGGGCGCGAGGAGTGTCCGGGCAGCCACGAGCAGTGGGCCATCAAGCCCGGTATTACACTCGGTCATGAGGGTTACACCGACGTATTGGAGATACAACTCAAGAATGAGTCGGGGCTCTGGCTGAATGACCGAGTAACAGCGCTGACCTTGGCCGTAGCGTTGCGTGATTCTCTGGCCGAACTGCTGGGTGTGCAAGCAAATGAGTTAGGTTGTGACGAAAAAGAGGCCCGTCCCGAGGACTCCAGAACTCGCTGTCGCTCCATCCTTATCTATGATCGTTTCGCAGCGGGTTATGCCTCTAACGCCAGCCAATTCATGGGCCAAATATTTCGTATTGCTCGTGATCGCCTCAACTGCCGGGCGGATTGTGATAGCGCCTGCCCTCACTGTGTACTCGACTTCGATCAACGCTTCGCTGCCGAGAACCTCAATCGCCACGCGGCTTTAAAACTATTGACAGACACATGGTTACAATCCCTGCGGCTACCCGATGAGTTGGCGTTCTTCGGGCCATCTTCCCGTGTCGAGTACGGCGGTATTGTCGGAGCTGTATTGCGAGTAGGTAGGAAATCAGGCGACGGAGAGGTGCGACTCTTTGCCGGTGGATCACCAGATGACTGGGACATTGGCCCCTCACCATTACGCGCATTGGCCTATCAGTTGGCTACGGGCAATCGAAAGGTCGAGATCGTACTTGAGAAGCGCTGTTACGACGTACTTGAGGATATGGATCGCCAACTTCTTGCCAGCCTTGTAGATTATCCAAGATCCCTTATCGTGGTGAGTGTTGTGAAAACGCTGCCCAAGGCTAGTGATGCGTTGGTGCTGGCCGAACTGCGTGAAGACGGGAAAGCGTACCGATGGACAACTTCAGACGTTTCGGCGTTGGCTTTTGGCATGACATGGGGAATTGGGCAGGCTCCGCTTATTGTGGGAGACAAACTTGAGCCGCTGGCAATTGGCGGAGAAAGGATTGCTGTCCAATCTTTGCGCTCACGTTCCGAAAATATTGGTGACAAAGAGATCGAAGTGCGTAACGAATTAGATGGCCCTTTGCAGGGGTTCGGCAAGCGGTTTTGGAGTCTCATTGCCCAGTCGCATCCCGCAGCGAATGCACTGTTGTCAGATTCCGCAGCAGATATCATCAGCATTTCATACCATGACCGCTATCTCTTCTCCCCCCTTGCCGCTGCCTTATTGGTCAATTTGATCATGGGACTTCGAGATACAGTTGGAATAGCGCGCTGGGACAATCCGCCCATAAATATAACCACTACCAATGAACCTTCTTGCGGAAACAATCGAAGAAGAAATGTTGTTTGGGACGATTGGACTGATATGGCATCACGTAATGGGGCAATTTGCCATGCTCTGGATTGTAATAGCATGAACGCAGTAATTCGTGCCGTCGATAAACGAAAGTCACCGCATGGTCGTACATTAATGATGCGGTTTTCTTCTACGCATGTACTGACAGTGCGACTAGATCAAGGGGTCTCTTACTGGAGAGCTAACAATGCTAGTCGTGGAAAATTCTTCGATTTCGAGGAGCCTGACTTGTTCATCCAAGGCATGCGAATCGCCGAACTGGTTATTGACGTAGAGTCTGGAGCCTTTGCCACACACTTGTTTGCTAAAATACGACACAAATGACGTTCTGAAACAAACGAGATGGACATTACCTGAACAATTATGTCAAATTGGCCAATGTAAATGGTGATGCTGGTCAGGGTATTCCAATACTATTTTCACTGCCTCCGCCCGAAACTCCGGTGGGTACAGTGTAGTTTATGCCCTTTTTCATACCAACCTCCTGATAAGTGATTATACCAATCGGGAGCGTCCGTTTTATTCAGGCTACCTTATGTTATGGCGTGACAAGGTCCAAAGTGACGGCAAGAAGCACATACTTAAGAGCGCGCTGGCGCACCGAAGCGGAGCTCCGATCTGCATTGGCGAGCCTTCCGGGCTGCAATAGCCTTTCCAATCTCCTCCGCTTTTTCATACACTTACGGTCACTGAGGATCGAGGGATTGAAATGACCGAACCCGTCGCACAGGAAACACGCCAGGGGCGCCTGAAAACCCTCACCACTGCGCTGGCCGCCGCGCTCGAGAGCGGCGGCGCGCTGGTGAACGCCCGCAAGATGCTCAACAGCCTGCATCCCGCCGAGATCGCACATTTGCTGGAATCCGTGCCTCCCCGCGAACGCGCCCTGGCATGGGAGCTGGTAGACGCGGAGCTTGAGGGAGATGTGCTGTCTCACATCGGTGACGAAGTACGCGCGTCCCTGCTGCGCCTCATGGACACCAACGAGCTAGTAGCAGCCACCGAAGGCATGGAAACCGACGACCTGGCGGATATTCTGCAAGACCTGCCACGCGTGGTAATCCGGACCGTACTGCAATCCATGGACGAGCAGGACCGTCAGCGGGTGGAGGCGGTACTCTCCTATCCAGAAGACACCGCAGGTGGTCTGATGAACACCGACACCATCACGGTGCGACCGGATGTGACGCTGGATGTTGTGCTGCGCTACCTGCGGCGGCGCGGCGAGATCCCCGAGACGACAGACAGCCTGATCGTGGTGACCCGCGCCGACCAATACATCGGTCTGCTATCGCTCGCCGATCTGCTGACACAAGATCCCTCCCTGGCCGTGGCCGAAGTCATGATGCGCGATGTCGAAGGTATCCCGGCCACTCTGCCCGCGGGCGAGGTAGCGAACCTGTTCGAGCAGCTCGACCTGATTTCCGCGCCGGTGATTAACGATGCCGGACAATTGCTGGGCCGCATCACCATCGACGACGTAGTGGACGTCATCCGCGACGAAGCCGAACACTCCCTGATGAGCATGGCCGGTTTGCGCGAAGAGGAAGACATCTTCGCCCCCGTGGTAATCAGCGCGCAACGCCGCGCGGTATGGCTGGGCATCAATCTGATGACCGCCTTCCTCGCCTCCTGGGTAATCGGTTTGTTCGAGGCGACCATCGAAAAGATCGTGGCGCTGGCGGTGCTGATGCCCATCGTCGCCAGCATGGGCGGCATCGCCGGCAGCCAGACCATCACGCTGGTGATACGCGGCATGGCGCTGGGACGTGTTGGCGCCGCGAACGCCAAGCGTGTAGTGATGAAAGAGCTTGCCGTAGGCGCATTGAACGGCATCCTATGGGCAGCGGTCGTCGCCGTCGTCGCCAGCGTCTGGTACAAGGACTACAGGATAGGCGCAATCATCGCAGCGGCAATGGCCATTAACCTCATCACCGCCGCCCTCGTTGGCGCCACCCTGCCGCTGCTACTGCGCAGGATGGGCGCCGATCCGGCACTGGCGGGTTCCGTGGTATTGACCACCGTCACCGACGTTATTGGATTTATGGCCTTTTTAGGGCTAGCGACAGTGTTTTTGATCTAATTTACAGATAGCCTGATCTGTTAAGAAGAATAGCTGTTTCGTGTTTACAACATGTGGATAACTTTCTAAGTTTTTAATAAACCAAAGTTATCCACAAAGCATCAACAAGATCCCGGGCACTTTGACGTGCGGTTTTACGCCTTCTTATGATTAATTCAATACTATGTATATAAAAGTTTTTTTAAACATATACAGCAATATGAAGCTCTTAATTATAGTAATAATAAGGTTTTAAATATTTAGATAATTAAAGAATGGGGTTGCCATCTGCGAAATATTTTCGAAACCATATAAATATCCATATTAATAGTGTTGTATTGTAAATCGCACCTGGACAGCCAGATGTCAAGTCTACCGCTTTAATTACCCTGAAATATTTTAAAAAAACTATTTAAAACAAACAATTAACAAAATTATCTTTTCTTTCAAAAAGTTAAAAAAAACTGCCGCAAGGTTGTGGATAACCTCACTCAAGAGGTATAGACTTTCGTCCTTGGTGTCCCCTATTGCCATCTTTCTGGAGATTTATATCCGTGGAGCTTTCTTTGTGGCAACGATGTCTTGAGCGGCTGGAAAGCCAGCTCACGCCACAACAGTTCAATACCTGGATTCGCCCACTGCATGCGGTTGAGGATGCGTCTTCGCTACGCCTTCTTGCGCCCAATCAGTTCGTTCTGGACTGGGTTAATGAACGCTTCTCCAGTCAGATCAACGATATTCTTACAAAATCAGGGGATAGCGAGTGTCCTCGGTTGATTCTGGAAATCGGCAGTTCCAAGGCGGCAAACGCCTCTTCCGCCGCCGCCAAGCCTACTTCAATCAAAAGACGGGGTCATCACAGCGCAAAAGAAGACACGTCTGAGATGGACCACGTCAGCAATCTGAAGCCTGAGTTCACTTTCGATACCTTTGTGAGCGGCAAGTCCAATCAGTTGGCGCATGCTGCCTCCCTGCAGGTGGGAGAGAACGCTGGCGGGGCCTATAATCCCTTATTCATCTACGGGGGCGTTGGCTTGGGCAAAACGCACTTGATGCATGCCGTCGGTAACATGATGTTAAAGGCCAAGCCCGATGCCAAGGTCATCTACCTGCATTCAGAGCAATTTGTTGTCGACATGGTAAAAGCGTTGCAGCACAACACCATCGACGACTTCAAGCGCTATTACCGCTCGGTGGATGGCCTGCTTATCGACGATATTCAATTCTTTGCCGGAAAGGAACGTTCTCAAGAAGAATTCTTTCATACATTCAATTACTTGATGGAAGGACAGAAGCAGATCATCATGACCTGCGACCGTTATCCGAAAGAAGTGGATGGTCTGGAAGAACGTCTCAAATCGCGTTTTGGGTGGGGATTGACGGTACACATCGAACCGCCTGAGCTGGAAACACGCGTTGCTATCCTAATGAACAAGGCTGAACAAACCCAATGTGAGCTACCCAGTGAGGTTGCCTTTTTCATTGCAAAGCGTATTCGTTCCAATGTACGCGAATTGGAAGGGGCGCTACGCCGCGTTATTGCCAATGCACGCTTCACCGGCAAACCCATTACCGTTGAGTTCACCAAAGAGGCGCTACGCGACTTGCTGGCTGTTCAGGACCGCTTGGTGACGATTGAAAATATCCAGAAGACTGTCGCGGACTACTACAAGATCCGTGTCACCGATCTTGTTTCCCAGCGGCGCACACGTTCGGTTGCTCGTCCGCGCCAGCTTGCCATGGCGCTTGCCAAGGAGCTGACCAAGCACAGCCTGCCTGAAATAGGAAAATCCTTTGGGGGGCGGGATCACACTACAGTATTGCACGCGTGCAGAAAAGTAGTGGAACTGAAAGAGGGTGATAACCACATTAACCAGGATTATTCGAACCTGTTAAGAACCCTGACTAATTGAGCAAGCTTCTAAGCTGTGGTTTTATGTATCTTTATTAATTATAATAAGATTATGTTTTTAAATGAATTTTAGAAAAATATAGGGCATTATAACTATAACAATAACTTTAAATATTCAGGTAATTTTATGAAACTCACAATACAGCGCGAAAACTTGTTGAAACCGCTTCAATTGGTCTGTGGTGTTGTGGAGCGCAAGCAGACCCTGCCCATCCTATCCAACGTGCTGCT
Organism: Gammaproteobacteria bacterium Ga0074134; assembly: GCA_001464965.1. Lineage (GTDB taxonomy): Bacteria > Pseudomonadota > Gammaproteobacteria > Ga007554 > LNEJ01. Next base: position 11,374 of record LNEJ01000048.1, on the reverse strand, counting down.
CAGAGCTGGAAGGGATGGACTGTCTCTTACGGCGACAGACCTGGAAATCGAGATGATGGCGCATACCCAATTCGATGGGTCCGAAGCCGGGGAAACGACTGTGCCTGCCCGTAAGTTTCTGGATATCTGCCGTGCATTACCAGATCAGGCCCAAGTGGAACTGACGGTAGAGGGAGAACGTACTGTAATCCGTTCCGGCAAGAGCCGTTTTACCCTCTCGTCACTGCCTGCAGCTGAATTTCCGAATATCGGTTCATTCAATGAAGTACTCAGCTTTTCCGTCGCACAGAATATCTTGAAAAATCTCATTGATCGGACAAGTTTTGCGATGGCGCAACAAGATATTCGCTATTACCTGAATGGACTGTTGCTGGAGATTGCCGATGGCAGGTTGCGCACGGTTGCCACCGATGGCCACCGGCTCGCACTATGTGATGCTGATGTCGATATTAAAGTGTCTGAAATACAACAAATTATTATACCCCGCAAGGGTATACAAGAGCTGTCACGGTTGCTTGAGGATTCAGACCGGATGGTTCAGGTTCAACTTGGCGCAAACCATATCCAGCTTTCAACGCCGGAAATAAGCTTTACCTCCAAACTGATCGATGGACGTTTCCCCGACTATCAGCGCGTTGTACCGCAGGGTGGCGACAAACTTGTTATCAGTGACAAGGAAACGCTCAAACAGGCGCTGGTGCGCGCTTCGATTCTTTCCAATGAAAAACACCGTAGCGTGCGTTTCCAGTTGGCGAAGGGTAGTCTGTGCATCTTTGCCCACAACCCTGAGCAGGAAGAGGCGGAAGAAGAGGTCGCTGTTGACTATCAGGGCGATGCTCTTGAAATAGGCTTTAATGTAAGTTACGTGATAGACGCGCTTTCTGCCGTCACTGGAGCGCAGGTGCAGCTGGTACTTTCAGATGCCAATAGCTGTTGCTTGATACAGGGTATCGGCATGGAGCATTGCAAGTATGTTGTGATGCCAATGCGGCTCTAATGCACGGGTGATGATTGTTTTCAGCTTGGAATATTCAGGCTAACCTTATTAATGAGCCTGGCCTCCCTTTATATCAAAAATGTCCGGAATCTTGCCGAGACTCATATCGAACCTGCCCCGTGCCTGAATATTATTCACGGCGCTAACGCCAGCGGAAAAACAAGTCTTCTGGAGGCTATTTACCTGCTGGGGCGGGCACGCTCTTTTCGTTCGTCTCATGTCCAGAATGTCATTAGCAAGGGCACGGACGGTTTTACTATAGCCGGTCAGGTCAACATTGGTGTTGATCAGCGTATTCCCTTGGGCATTGAATATGCGCCGGAAAAAATGCGCATGCGTGCGGCGGGCCAAACACTGGAGCGCACGTCTGATCTGGTCAGCCATCTCCCACTCCTTTTAATTAACCCTGATAGCCACAAGATACTAACCCTGGGTCCACGGCAGCGCCGCCGTTTTATGGATTGGGGTGTGTTCCACGTGGAACATGCCTTTATGCCCCTCTGGGCACGCTACTGCCGCGCCCTCAAGCAAAGGAATGCATCACTGCGCTGTTCTGGCCGCTCAATGCCGGAAGATGTCTGGAGTATAGAGTTGCAGGAAAGCGCAAGCCGGATAGACCTGCTCAGGCGCAACTACCTGCGGGATTATGCGTCTTTATTTGCTGGTTTTGCGGAAAAACTGCTACCCATCGAAGGGCTATCATTGCGTTATTTGCGCGGATGGGCTCAGGATGCCGAATACCATGAGGTGCTGGCGCGTTCGCTGGAAAAAGATCGTTCGCTAGGCTATACCAGCAGGGGTCCGCACCGCGCCGATGTTATGATAGAAATTGGTGGCAAACCCGCGCAGGAATACACATCAGGGGGTCAGCAGAAACTATTGATATGCGCAATGTATCTGGCCCAGGCTGCGCTTCTGAAATCCCGTGTGCAACGGCAGTGCATTATTTTGGTGGATGACCTGCCCGCCGAGCTGGATATAGAGCACCGCAAAAAATTGATGGCGCTGCTCTGCGGGCTCGATGCACAAATAATGGTCACTACAACCGACAAAGAATTGATCGCCGCGCCTGAAATAATTGGGAGGAAGATGTTCCACGTGAAACACGGCGTGGTAACGGAGCAGGCTTTTTGACCAGATTCTATACAGTAACAATATGTTACAATAATCACCCCCCGGCTTTAGATGGATTTCAGAACAGAGCGCGCCATGAACGACGAAACCAAAAGTTATGACTCATCAAACATCAAGGTATTAAGAGGCCTGGATGCGGTACGCAAGCGTCCAGGGATGTACATTGGCGATACCGATGACGGCACCGGACTGCACCACATGGTGTTTGAAGTGGTCGATAATGCCATTGATGAGGCTTTGGCGGGCTACTGTTCCCAGATACGGGTAATCATTCATAGCGATGGGTCGGTAACGGTGACGGATGACGGGCGGGGTATCCCGGTGGATATCCATCCCGAGGAAGGCCGCTCCGCCGCCGAGGTCATTATGACCATACTGCATGCCGGCGGAAAGTTTGATGACAATTCTTATAAGGTTTCGGGGGGGCTCCATGGCGTGGGCGTGTCCGTGGTCAACGCCTTGTCGGAATATCTGCACCTGACCATCCGCCGCGAAGGTAAGGTCTATTACCAAGAATACCATCTGGGCGAGCCTGATGCGCCACTGCGCTGTATCGGTGAGACCGATCAGCGTGGCACGGAAATTCGTTTTAAACCTAGCGACACCATTTTCACCAACCTGGAATTTCACTACGACATCCTGGTAAAGCGTCTGCGTGAGCTGTCATTCCTCAATTCCGGGGTGTGCATCAAGCTGACGGATGAGCGCGATGACAAGAGCGACACATATGAATATGTCGGCGGCATCCGTGCCTTTGTCGAATACCTCAATCGCAACAAGACGCCCGTCCATAACACGGTGTTTTATTTCAGCACGGAAAAAGACAAGATCGGCGTGGAAGTGGCGTTGCAGTGGAATGAATCCTATCAGGAGAATATTTTCTGCTTTACCAACAACATACCGCAACGCGATGGGGGCACGCATCTGGCAGGCTTTCGCGGCGCGCTGACGCGTACGCTGAATCAATACCTTGAAAAACAGGGCATCGCCCAAAAGGCCAAGGTTGCACCCATTGGTGATGATGCGCGTGAGGGCTTGACCGCTGTGTTGTCGGTCAAGGTGCCGGACCCAAAATTTTCCTCCCAGACCAAGGAGAAACTGGTTTCTTCCGAGGTTAAGGCGGCGGTAGAGTCCGCGATGGCGGAAAAACTCGAGGAGTTCCTGCTGGAGCGTCCCAACGAGGCCAAGATCATCAGCGCCAAAATCGTCGAAGCGGCGCGGGCGCGTGAAGCGGCACGCAAGGCGCGCGAAATGACGCGCCGCAAGGGCGTGCTGGATATTGCCGGATTGCCTGGCAAGCTTGCGGATTGCCAGGAAAAGGACCCTGCGAAATCAGAATTATTCCTGGTGGAGGGTGACTCCGCGGGTGGTTCGGCCAAGCAGGGGCGTGACCGCCGCTATCAGGCGATCCTGCCGCTCAAAGGCAAGATCCTCAACGTGGAAAAGGCCCGTTTCGACAAAATGCTGTCGTCCGTTGAAATCGGCACACTGATCACCGCCCTGGGTTGCGGTATAGGACGCGAGGAATACAACCCGGACAAGCTGCGTTACCACCGCATCATCATCATGACCGATGCCGACGTGGATGGCTCGCACATCCGCACCCTGCTGCTCACCTTCTTCTACCGGCAGATGCCCGAGTTGATCGAACGCGGCCACCTTTATATTGCCCAGCCGCCGCTCTATAAGGTGAAAAAGGGCAAGCAAGAGCGTTACGTCAAGGACGATGCGGAACTGAACGCCTATTTGCTGGAAACCGCATTGAATGATGCCAGGCTGTTTGTTAATGCCCAGGCGCCCGCTATAGCCGGACCGGCGCTGGAAGACCTCGCAAGGGGTTATGTGGCGGTGATGGCGACCATCAAGCGCTTGTCGCGGCGGGTGAGTCCCTCCGTGCTGGAGAAAATGATTTACATGCCTGTGCTGAGCGAAGAGGATGTGCGCGACAAGGATCGCACCACAGCATGGTTCGCGGAGCTACAGCACCGTCTTAACAGCGATGAAAACAGCGCGTTGCGCTATGAAATCAGTGTAGAACAGAGCGCCGAGACGCCCGCTTGCCGCGCCAGCATTATCGAGATTGCCCATAGTGTACCGGTGAAGCGTGAGCTGAACGGAGAATTCTTTAGCTCCGGCGAGTACCGTAGCATAGTCGAGCTGGGCGGAAAACTTGATGGCTTGCTTGGCGAGGATGCCTATATACAGCGCGGTGAACAGCAGCAAAAAGCCGCGAGCTTCAAGCAGGCGCTGGACTGGCTGTTCGAAGAAGCCAAGCGCGGCCAGCATATCCAGCGTTACAAAGGCCTGGGCGAGATGAATCCATCACAGCTTTGGGAGACCACCCTGGACGCAGAGGTGCGCCGCCTGCTGCGCGTACAGATTGAAGACGCCGTGGCCGCCGACGAAATGTTCACCACCCTGATGGGCGACCAGGTAGAACCGCGCCGCGCCTTTATCGAGAAGAATGCGCTGACAGTGGCTAACCTGGATGTTTGATCCTGATGTTGTGGTTGGGCGTCTCAGACAACTAAAGCGCCTTTCATGACCATTGCTGCGTAGGGTGCTTCCTTTGGGGATCAGCTGAGGAGGGCTTGTCCGGTTAGATGGACATTTCCGGGTACGGCGATTTCCAGCGCAATAGGCAGATGGTCTGATACCGCGTGACTCAATACGCGCATGTCACACACCTTCAGGGAGGACGTGACCAGAATGTGGTCGATATTGCGGAACGGGCGCCAGCTGGGGAAGGTATGCAATGCCTCCAATGGTTCGCACAGCCGGGTATTTTCCAGCAGCGTTTCCATTTCATTACTCTGCGGCTGGCAATTCAGGTCGCCCATCAGCACCACATGTTCATACTGGTTTGCGATCTCGCCAATGAATGCAAACTGCTGCAAGCGCACGCGCTTGCTGAGCGCCAGGTGGGCGAGCAAGACAATCAGCGGGTGGTCATCACTGCCATAACGCACCATCATCAGGCCGCGTCCGGGGATCAGTCCAGGCAGTTTGTGTTCGATGATTTCCCGTGGCTGAATTCTGCTCAGCAGGCCATTGCTGTGCTGCGCGAACTTGCCGAGATTGCGGTTGGTCTGGTGGTACCAATAAGGAAAACGTCCTCGGCGCGCCAGGTATTCGACCTGATTGACAAAGTAACTGCGCATGCTGCCCGCATCGACCTCCTGCAGCGCAACCACGTCATAATCGCTCGCCAGATGCGCGATACGGTCCAGATTGTCGAAGCTGCCCAGATGCGGCAGCACATGCTTCCAGCTCTGGGTGAAGTAATGGTGGGGACGGGTTGCGGCAACCCCCGCCTGGATGTTGTAACTCAATAAGCGCAGGCGCGTCATCACCGCAGGTGTGGCGCTGGATTGGTGATACATCGAATGGGCGGTACGGGCGGCGGAAGTCATAACTGAAAGATCATTTCCCCCAATTTTTCGGTGAGCTTGAGATTTTCGCTGTAATCGACAGGGCAATCTATAATACTTACAGTGTTGTCCGCCAGCGCTGTTTTCAAGATCGGCAGCAAATCATTCGCGTGCTCAACGCGATAGCCTTTGGCGCCAAATGAATCGGCGTATTTGACGAAATCCGGGTTGGTGAATTTAACGTGCGCCGCGCGGCCATAAGCATTCATCTGCTTCCATTCGATCAGCCCGTAACCGCAGTCATTCCAGATCAGGATCACAACCGGCGTGTTCATGCGCATCGCGGTTTCGATCTCCTGCGAATTCATCAGAAACCCGGCATCCCCTGTCACCGCCACCACCGCGCGGTTCGGGTAGGCCAGCTTCGCGGCAATCGCGCCCGGCACGGCAATGCCCATGCTGGCGAAACCGTTGGAGATGATGCAGGTGTTGGGATATTCGCAGCGGAACATGCGCGCCATCCACATCTTGTGCGCGCCGACATCGCAGATCACAATGTCTTCCAGCCCCAGCGCAGTACGCAAATCCCAGATGATTTTTTGCGGTTTGACAGGAAAGCCCTGATCCGCGCTGTGCACCTTCATCTCGTCGATCAGCGCCTGGCGCAGCGGGCGCAGGCGGTGGCCCTGATGTGGCGCGGCAAGCTCCGCGATGCGATCCAGGCTGTGCCCGATGTCGCCGATCACGCCGACCTCCACCACATAGTGCGCATCCACTTCCGCAGGCGACATGTCGATGTGGACGATCTTGCGGTCGCATGTCGGGTGCCACAGATAAGGGTGATACTCGACCAGATCGTAGCCCACGCAAATGATGACATCGGCCTCATCAAAGCCGAAATTTGCATAATCATGGGCCTGCAGGCCCGCGCTGCCCAGCGCCATCGGGTGCTTGAAGGGGATAACGCCCTTGGCCATGAAGGTGTTGGTGACAGGGATATTGAGTTTGCCCGCAAAGGCGGCAAGCTGAGCCGAGGCTTGGGCGCGTATCACACCGTTGCCCGCCAGGATGATCGGACTGCGCGCATTGGAGATAACTTCGGCGGCGTACTGTACCCGGCCGGTGGGCGGTTCAGGTGGCGTTGGGTACTGCGAGCGCAGCGGCGCGGCCTCGATGGGCATCTCCGCAAGATTCTCCGGGAATTCGATAAATGAAGCCCCGGATTTCTCCATCTGCGCCTGCTTGAATGCCTTGCGCACCACCTCGGGGATGGTGTTGGGCGTCAGCAGCCGCGTGGAATATTTGGTGATGGGGTCAAAAATCTTTTGCAGATCAAGCACCTGATGGGACTCCTTATGCAGGCGGTTGGTGCCCGCCTGCCCGGCAATCGCCACCACGGGCGCGTGATCCATGTTCGCGTCCGCCACACCCGTGATCAGGTTCGTCGCGCCGGGGCCGAGTGTGGACAGGCACACGCCCGCGCGCCGCGTAAGCCGCCCATAGACATCCGCCATGAACGCCGCGCCCTGCTCATGGCGCGTGGTGACGAACGTAATGGGGGAATCCAGCAAGGCATCCATTACCGCCAGATTTTCCTCGCCGGGGATGCCGAAAACATATTCCACCCCTTCGTTTTCGAGGCATTTGACAAAGAGTTCGGCTGCTTTCATGTTATTCCATTGTAACCCTCTCCCGCAGGGCGGGAGAGAGTGGGGAGAGGGAGCACGTTCATCCAGATAGCGGCACCTTGCCCCTATTTTTTAGCGATCAAGCCATCAACAATTTGCAGAAACCGGTCGTTTAGCCCGCCCGCCATCTGGCCGTCAACCCGGTATTTTCCGTTCACCACCATGGACGGGGTGGAGTTGATGCCGTAGCGCCGCGTCAGATCCCTGGAGCGCTTCACCTTGCTGTCCACGGCGAAGGAATTAAATACTTTCTTGAAATCCGCATTGCTGACGCCTTGTTCCGCAAAAAAGGCCATCAGCGATGCCTCATCTCCCAAGCGGCGTTTCTGCGCGTGTAGGGCTTTGAATAGCGGCCCGTGGATTTTATCCAGCACGCCTAGCGCTTCCGCGGCATAGTACGCCTTGGCAAAGATAATCCAGTCGTCACGAAAGATGACCGGCATGCGCACGAACTTGACGTTTTCTGGCTTGTTCTTGAGCCAGCGCTCGATATTTGGCTCAAAGTGGTAGCAATGCGGGCAGGCATATGAAAACAGTTCCACCACCTCAACCTTTTCACCGCTGACAGTGGGTTGCTCGGGGGTGATCACCCGATAGGAAACCCCTTCCTCAAGCGCGGGCGAAAACAGCCCCGCCGACGCCAGCGCCGGAACAAATAGCAGAAACAACAGCCATTTTGCCATATACTTCATATGTCTATTTCCTTGGTATTTGAATGAAACCGCTACAGGCTTGTTAGCCTATGCAAGTCATTGTACTAAAGCAAGCGCCTGATTATTTGCTATGCTATAGACAGTCCCGATCAAGGAGCGTTGCCCATGTCCCCAAAAGAAAAAATCAATCTCACCCAGTTCCTGAACCAGCAATACCTGTGTGCGTCACTTACCGTCAAGGAGGTGGAAACCCTGCTTGAATACACCGAATATGTCGACTACGGAAAAGATGCCGTCATAGCCGATATTGGTGACGTCGGCGAGGCGCTGTATTTCGTGGTCGGAGGCGAAGTTGCGCTGCTGCACGACGACGGTAGTCAAGTGGTCGAGGTGGGGCGCATGAAAGAAGGCGAGCTGATGGGCGAAATGTCGTTCTTTGACCGGGAGCCGCGCCTGTTACGCATCGTCGCCATGACCGACGACACCCAACTTCTGAAGCTGGCTCGCGCCAAATATAAGCGCCTGCGGGTGGAGCACCCCTACATCGCGGTGAACCTGCTCGAACATGCCATCATCAGCCTGGATCATCTGGTGCGCCGCGTCAGCGAGGATGAAGCGACCCTGTCCCGCTATATCTTTGGTCCTGGCAAGAAATAATTTTCGACATTCGGGGCGGCCGCAGTGGCCGCCCACACACCGGTAACAACACCATGAACCCCCTTTACCGGCGCGCGACATTCGCCACCGGCGCTCACACCGCCGATCAATTCCCCCCCGACATCGGCAGCGAGGTGGCCTTTGCAGGCCGCTCCAATGCCGGAAAGTCCAGCGCCATTAACCGCATAACCGACCAGCGCGCGCTGGCGCGGGTGAGTAAAACGCCGGGGCGTACCCAGCAGATCAATTTCTTCACGCTGGATGAGACGCGCCGCCTGGTGGACTTGCCCGGCTATGGCTACGCCAAGGTGGCGCTCACCACACGACAGCACTGGCAACAAGTAATGGAGCATTACTTAGCTGCCCGCGAGTCCTTGAGCGGCTTGGTGATTATGATGGATATCCGCCATCCCCTCACCGATTTTGACTGGCAAATGCTCGAGATATGCCGCCACGCGCAACGGCCCGTCCATATACTGCTGACCAAGGCCGACAAGCTCAGCAAGGGCGCGGCGGGCGCGGTGTTGCAAAAGGTGCGTAATACCTTGAGCAAGCATTACGTGGAGAATAAAGCATTGTCACCCACAGTTCAGTTGTTCTCGGCCTTGCAGGGGATAGGCATAGAAGAGGCGCATACCAAACTTGACGAGTGGCTGAAAAGGCCATAAAAAAGCCCCGGCGCTTCAAAAAGGGGAGGAGCTGCCGGGGCAAAAATACCCGGCTTGGGGAAACCGGGTATGGGGGTCCCCGTCCCGGGAGGGGGTGGGACGGGAAAGTGCAAACTTAATCGCACTCAGTACCTTATATCGGGCGTCTTCCAGGAACTTCAAGAGGCGCAATGATTTTTTTGTGATATTTTTGGCTGAAAAGCCTGCCGGGCTATTTTCAGGTTTCCCTCTCGGCGTCAAAATCCAGCGCCGCGGAATTAATGCAGTAACGCAGCCCTGAAGGCGGTGGTCCGTCGCTGAAGACATGTCCCAGGTGCGCCTGGCAAGAGGCGCACGTCACCTCCGTCCGGTTCATTCCATGGCTGGAGTCATGTGTGGTTTCCAGGTCTTTGCCGCTGATGGGCTCCCAGAAACTTGGCCAGCCGCTGCCGGAATCATATTTTTGCGCGGAGCTGAACAGTGGCGCGCCGCAGCACACACAGCGATAAATGCCTTTTTCCTTGCGGTCATAGTGTTCTCCGGTAAACGCCGGTTCGGTGCCGCCCTGCCGTGCAATGCGGTATTGCTCCGGCGTCAGTTGCGCCCGCCATTCATCATCGGATTTGTGGATTTTTTCAGCCATGACGATGCTCCATTGTTGGTGCGATGAGAGAAGATTAACGAATTTCACTCAATAACGCATCCATCATCCGTTCTGCCTGCGACAAATAGGCGCCACCGAACAAATTCAAGTGATTGAGTATGTGGTAGAGGTTATAGAGGGTTTTGCGGTTCTGATAGCCGCTGTCCAGCGGGTAGGTGTCGTTGTAGGCGTGATAAAACGCCGGGGAAAACCCCCCGAACAGCTCCGTCATCGCCATATCGGTTTCGCGGTCGCCATAATAAACCGCCGGGTCAAAAATCACGGGGTTGTCGCAGGCAAGAATGCCATAGTTGCCAGACCACAGATCGCCGTGCAGCAGAGCAGGTGCGGGGGTGTAATCCGTAAAAAAAGCGGGAATATCGGCGAGCAGCCGCTCACCCTTGCGCTGTAGCGCGCCGCCATAACCGTGATTGGCCGCCAGTTGCAATTGAAACCCAAGCCGCTGTTCGCGCCAGAACGCCAGCCAGTTATCGGCGCGGGTATTGATCTGGGGAGTGCTGCCAATGGTGTTGTTGATCTGCCAGCCGTAGTGCCCGGTGCGGGCGGTGACGCGATGCATCTGCGCGATCTTGAGCCCTAACTTTTCCACGCTGGCTGGGGAATTGCTGCCGCGCAGGTCGAGATATTCCTGCACAAGGTAAGCGGCACCGTCCGCCGTGCCCCAGCAGACTGGCTCAGGCGCACGGATGGTTTGGGTGTGGGCGATTTCCCGCAGCCCCGCCGCCTCCGCCTCAAACATGCCGGCCCTGGAGGCCTCATTGAGTTTGATAAAGTATTTCCTGCCGTCTTCGCTCTCTATGACATGGGCGGAGTTGATGCAGCCGCCCCCAACGGAATGGCGGTGGCGCAGCTTGAATGGGGAGTTTGTTGCTGCCGAGATTTGTTTGGTTAGGGCGTGCCACATGGGGGGTTATAGCGTTTGAATTAAAGAGAGTGCTTTAGCGTTCCCCGCTTGAATGACGTGTTATGCCACAAATTACAATGCTGAGATGAATTCGTCAGAGGAGACACCCGCTTGTTTTAGAACACTCGACAACGTGCCAATTTTTATCTCACGGTGATTGGGGACAACGCAACCTGTGGAGCCTCGGCGTAGAATGACATGGCTTCCTTTCTGGCGCGCAATTACAAACCCGAGTTTTTGAAGTGCGCGAATCGCCTCAGCACCAGAAATATGTGGCAGGCTAGGCGGCACGGACAGGAACTTCAAACGTAGTCATGAGAGGCTGACCATAGGAAGTTAACGGAAACTCTTCCAGATATAACTCAGTAGCTTCTTGCAGATTGGCAAGAGCCTCCTCAATTGACTCGCCTTGAGTACTGGTGCCCGTTTCTGGGTTAATTGCCACAAAACCACCCTCTTGGGCGGGGATTAAAACGGCTGTGAGTTGCATAGGCTGCCTCCTGGCTTTAACGCTAGGTGATTATCTCGCAAATTGAGATGTAAATCTAATGCGTCTAACGAGTCGAATTGCCTCAAGATAAAAGTTACCCAAGGTAGTCAGGAAAAGGGATCGTTGCCTCAAGTTAAAGGTTACCGAAACAACAAGGGTAATCTGACAT
>LNEJ01000047.1 GCA_001464965.1 Gammaproteobacteria bacterium Ga0074134 | reverse complement strand
ATGACGACTCCTCCTGTTCTGTTGATTGCGGTGAACTACTTCCCCCAATCTGGCACATCCGATGCCGTAGGAACAGGGGGAGTCCATATCATTCGTTAAACTCACGGTCAAGATTGTTCTGAAACTTCAAAGGAAAATTCAATGGCCAACAAAACGATGCGAATGAGCGCCGCTGGAATGGCGGCACCACGTCAAAGAGAACACGCTGTGCTCAGGTATTACAACGATGCAGCCAATCATTGCACCTATGGGGTAGGCATGCTGGCACATTACGGCCCTTGCACGCCCGAAGAGTTGCGTCGACCAGTAAGCATTGCCGAGGTCAATATACAACTCGCCACTAGGGTGAGACACGCAGAAGAAGCGGTGCATCAGCGAGTACGAAATCATCAACTGACGCAGGAGCAATTCGACGCGCTGGTGAGTTTCACCTTCAACACAGGGGCAACGGGGGCTCGTGCTACGCTTGACGCCGCTAACCGTGGCGCATCCCGCGAGGTTGTAATACACATGAATAGCAACGTCTACGTCCATCCACGTGATGCGAACGGACGTCGGCTAGCTCCCGTCCGACTGCAAGGGTTAGTCAATCGACGACGAGAAGAGACCGCGCCATTCCAAGCTCAGCAGACAGGCCGATGATGAGAGCCCTTCTAATGATGGTTCTTTGCTGTGCAACTGCTTCAGCTATCGCCTCAGATGGACAGCGAATCGGTCCAGATAATCAGGAACGCGCCGCAGTGCTTGATGAGCTTTCTCAACGCAGTGGATTGCCGGATGTTGAATTGAATGGTCTGCTTGCGGACTGTAACGCCAATCAGCAGAGCATGTACTTCTGTGCTTGGCGCGACCAAATTACCGCTGACAGAGCATTGCGGCGAGTACTCGCGGGCAAGCAGCAGAAAATGCCTCAGTGCAAGACTTACATTGAGTCTAAGGTCGCAAGCTGGGCACGATCTCGCGACCAATCTTGCGACAAGTCCGCGACGAAGGAATGGGGAGAAGGATCAATGAAGCCAACGGCACAAGTCCTATGTGTTACAGCAGAAACCGTGAGGATGACAAAGCGGCTTGAACGCATGAATGGATGCAAGCTTCGCTAGCTAAGAGACCAATTGGAGATAAACACCACTATTTAAAATCCGAGTCTAACGATTAAGGTTAGCTCGTGATCGCGAAGCGAACCACAATCTGAACCGTTTGTTGGACGAGCAAGTAGCCCAGATGAAGCGAAGCGCAATCCGGGATCATTCGCCGAAACCAATGGCGCCGCCGGGATCACCTGCCCAATCATTCGGATACACGCCCCGCGCGACAAAGCGGTAAAAATTTATTGCACGACGCCCCCTATGCATGCCTATCCAACTTCATTTTTCGATTTTTAAATCACTTGCCGTGATTGAAAAATGCCGGCATATCTGTGTGTAGCTAATGCTCAGGCGATCAGGAATTTCTGTATTTCCATTACTTCCGCCTGCGCGTCATTGAGAGTTATAAGGCACTGCTCGGGTGTCATGCCTAGCTTGCCGCAGGCGGGAATCGAGGGCCATTCGGTGATACCAAAATGGTGGCTTGTGCCGATGTGACTATACAGATTTGCCATGAGCACGACATCAACATAATCGGCTTGCGGGCCGGGATCGCGCTCCAGATTTTCGTGTTCGGCGGCCACGGCTACCAGTTCTGGCGGGAAATTCCAGGTTTCGAGGATGACTTTGCCGATCTGGGGGTGCAGGAGGGTGACCAGGCGGTCAACGGTTTGTTCATTTTCAAGCAGGCTGGGAAACATCTCCAGTTGCATCAGAATCGGTAACTTTCCAAGGTCATGTATCAGCCCGGCCAGCATGGCCTGCTCCGGCATGAGCCGGGTGAATTTATGGGCAAGAACATGGCTGATGGCGGCCACCTGAATAGTATGTGCCCATGTCGTTTTTAAGCGGTGCTTTATAGCGGACGGTACCTGTGCCTGAAATAGCTGGCTGACAACGACACTGGTGATCAAATTGCGTACCAGAGAGTTTCCGAGGCGGGCGATGGCGGTTTGTATGTTAAGAATCGGCTTGTTTCCGCGATAGAGCGGGCTGTTTGCTACCTGTAACAAACGTGCCGACAAAACAGGATCGGTTCCGATAAGCTGTGCAAGCTGTGCCGCTGTGACATTAGGCGCAGCGGCTGCTTTGCGCACCCTGATGGCGACTTCCGGGAGAGTGGGCAGTCCTATTCGTTTATGCCGGATGTCATCAAGCAGCCTGGAGATGAATCTGCCTTCGATGTCTGCCGTGATATCTTTTGTGGCGTGCTGGGTGCCATTCATGCCGCAATCCTTTGTTTGCTGAACATGCGTATGCTTGGTTTTCGGCAGCCTTCCTGATAACTTTAATTTTTAGACTAATCAGGTTTCTGCAGGGGATAGCGGATAGGGCAGCTCCCGGAATGCAAGTGTTGCCCCTCCAGTATTATGTAAATGCACACTGCCATGCCCGGCAGCCTTGATTTCCACTACGGCGAGTGCGTCAAAGCCGCCTTCGGGTGCCGGTTGCGCCGTGACGATGGTCCCAATGCCTTGGGTATTTTCAGCGCCAGAGCCATACAGCGCATCACCAGGTTGAGGGGCCGTGTCCGACAGGATATGGGCAAGATACATGCGCCGTTTGAGCGTGCCGAGGTAGTGCATACGCGCAACGATTTCCTGGCCTGGATAGCAGCCTTTTTTAAAGCTGACGCCGTTAATGAGGTGCAGGTTGACCATCTGCGGCACAAAGGCTTCGCTGGTGGCGGCATGGATGGTGGGGATGCCGGCGCGAATGTCGAGCAGATCCCACGCGCTTGCACCCACGGGTGCGGCATGGGCACCCAGTTTGTTCCACATGTCCTTGACGGCTGCGCATTCTCCGGTAATCTCAAAGCGTGTCTGTGCGCCGGGGAGGCGTATCACGGTCAGTCCGTTGTTGTGTATGACACCATCAACGTCTTCCGGCAAGACGCCCAGCATATCTTTTAACTCAGTTGCGCCATGCAGGCTGGCGATGCCGATGGTCACCAGTGTGTTGCTGGCATCTTCCAGCGTGACCTTGGCGCGCAATACAAACATGCGCAAGCGCTTGAGGGTGGCATCAATGAGTTCACGTGGCATACGCAAGTAATACGTTTCATCGCGCACGAAAATGCGAAAACAGGCCAGAATCCGCCCCTTTGGGTTGCAATAGGCACTCATCTGGCTGTGATGCTGCGATACCTCGCGTATATCGTTGCTGAACTGATTCTGAAGAAAGGTGGCGGTATCGGGCCCGCGGACGGCAATCAGCCCGGTGTGCGACAGGTCGGCAATAATGGTGCCGGTTGCCAATGTCTGGAGCTCCCGCGAGGGATTGCCGAAGTGGCGGACATTGCCAGACTCTATGACAGCGCCAGCGGCTTCGATAAGGGTTTTCCATTCTGCGTGCATACTATAAACGGCCTTCAAATTGCATGTGTTACAAATATAGCCAATATTCAGTTACCGCATAATACTGGACGGATACCTCAAGTGATATACACTAGGATCCGATGATAAATAAAATGGTTAAAAATATAAAACGCCCCATCTTCATGGATCTGCTGCGCATTCGCATGCCAGTAGTCGCAGTTCTTTCCTTTGCCCACCGTGTTGCGGGCATGATGCTGTGCCTGCTGATTCCGTTTGTTATCTATCTGCTGGATCTGTCGCTGCGCAATGCGCAGGGTTATGCCGAGGCGCTGGCTATCCTGGCTTCGCCACCCGTCAAGTTTGTGGCGGTGATGCTGCTGTGGGGATTTTCTCATCACCTGTTGGCGGGCATTCGCTTTTTATTGATTGATGCCGATATCGGTGTCGAACGTGACAGTGCGCGCCGTAGCGCCTGGTTCATTAATGTGGGTGGTTTGATCGTGCCGGTCATCGCGCTGTGGGTATTGCTATGATCTGGCGCGCCTCCGGCTTCCGTGCCTGGCTGTTGCAGCGTTTGAGCGCGGTATACATGGCGCTTTTCATCGGTATGTTTGTCTTGCATCTGGTGTTGGATGCACCAAGCTCCTATCAGGAGTGGCGAACCTGGATGGCGCTGCCCTTCATTACTGTGACAGCCAGTATATTTTTTGCCGCACTGTTGATCCACGCCTGGGTGGGCCTGCGTGACGTGATTATTGACTATGTGCACCCGCTGGGGATGCGCTTTGTACTGCTGGCGCTGGTGGCGGCAGGTCTGTTGGCAATGGGGCTGTGGGTACTGCGTATTCTGATGATGGGAGGGGCGGCATGAGCCAGATCAAGGCCGGCATAGCCAGCCGCAAATTCGATGTGCTGGTGATCGGCGCGGGCGGCGGCGGGCTGCGCGCGGCCTTGCAGCTGGCGCAGGATGAGGCCAATGTGGCGGTGGTATCCAAAGTGTTCCCGACGCGCTCGCACACTGTCGCCGCGCAGGGTGGGATGAATGCCGCGTTGGCCAATGTGTCGCCGGACAACTGGCATTGGCACATGTATGACACCGTCAAGGGTGGCGACTTCCTCGGTGATCAAGACGCCATTGAATACATGTGCCGGGCCGCGCCGCGCCTGGTGATCGAGCTTGAGCATATCGGCGTGCCGTTTTCCAGGCTGGATAACGGCAAGATCTATCAGCGTGCTTTCGGCGGCCAGAGCCAGAACTTCGGTGGCGACCAGGCGGCGCGCACCTGCGCTGCGGCGGATCGCACCGGGCACGCCATTCTGCACGCGTTGTATCAGCAAAACATCCGCGCCAAGACCCATTTTTTCGACGAATATTTCGCCATTGATCTGCTCAAGGATGACGAGGGTTATATTCTTGGTGCGCTGGTGCTGGAGATCGAAACCGGCGAGCCGCTGGTGATCCAGGCCAAGACCACGCTGCTTGCGACTGGTGGGGCAGGGCAGTTATTCCGTACCAACACCAACGCTCGAATCAACACCGGTGACGGCATGGCGATGGCGCTGCGCGCCGGTGTTCCGCTGCAAGACATGGAGTTCTTCCAGTTTCATCCCACCGGCATTGCCGGTAAGGGCATGTTGATTACGGAAGCCGCGCGTGGTGAGGGTGGTTATCTTGTGAATGGCGAAGGCGAACGCTTTATGGAGCGCTACGCGCCCCACGCCAAAGACCTGGCGAGCCGCGATGTCGTGAGCCGCGCCATCGCCACCGAGGTGCGCGAAGGCCGGGGCTGCGGACCCAACAAGGATTTTATATTGCTAAAGGTCGACCATCTCGGCGAGGATGTGGTGCGCAAGCGCCTGCCAGGGATACGCGACATGGTGCAGACCTTTTTGCATATCGACCCCATTAACACCGCCATACCCGTATTTCCCACAGCGCACTACACCATGGGCGGCATTCCTACCAACCGCTTTGGGCAAGTCGTTGCGCCGCAACAGCAAGGCGCGGAAGAGCCAGTGCCCGGGTTCTATGCCGTCGGTGAATGTGCCTGCGTCTCGGTGCATGGCGCCAACCGTCTGGGTGGAAATTCGCTGCTGGACATCGTGGTGTTTGGCCGTGCGGCGGGCAATCACATCAGTGAATATCTGCGCGAAAACCGCTACAGCCGCCCTCCGGCAGCGAACAGCGTGGATCAGGCGCTGGAGCGTCTCGCGCGCTGGGATCGGCGCGGCGATGGCGAAACCGTGGATGCGCTGCGCAATGATCTCAAACGTACCATGGAGCATTACTGCGGCGTGTTCCGCACGGAGGATGTGTTGCGTGAGGGGCTGGAGAAGGTGCGGGAGATCGAGACGCGCTTGCAGCATGTCTGCCTCAAGGATCACAGCAAGGTCTTCAATACCGCGCGCATCGAGGCTTTGGAGCTGGAAAACCTGGTGGACATCGCGCTCGCCACGGTGAGTTGCGCCTTGGCGCGCAAGGAGAGCCGCGGCGCCCACTCACGCATCGACTATCCCGAGCGTGACGATGTGAAATGGCTGAAACACAGTCTGTACTCCAAACAGAACCGCCAGATTGATTACAAACCAGTGCGGATGAAACCGCTGACCGTGGAGAGTTTTCCGCCCAAGCCGAGGGTGTATTGATATGCGCTTCTCCATTTATCGCTATAACCCTGAAACAGACGCCGCGCCCTCCATGCAGGATTTTGATCTGCCGGACGCGGATGTTGCCCCCGGCATGATGTTGCTCGACGCGCTACGCCTGATCAAGGTCAGCGACGAAACCCTCTCTTTCCGCCACTCCTGCGGCGAGGGCGTATGCGGTTCGGATGCCATGAACATCAATGGCCGCAACGGGCTGGCCTGTATCACACCTCTTGCCAGCCTCAAGCAACCGATTGAGATCAGGCCCGTGCCCGGCATGCCGGTGATACGCGATCTGGTGGTTGATATGAGCCAGTTTTACCACCAATACCGTGCCATCCAGCCCTACCTCATCGTGCATGATCCCGAACCCGAGGTTGAGTATTTGCAGACACCCGAACAGCGCGATGAGCTCGATGGTTTGTATGAGTGTATCCTGTGCGGCTGCTGTTCCACCGCCTGCCCCTCATTCTGGTGGAATCCCGATAAATTCCGCGGACCGGCAGCGCTGTTGCAGGCCTATCGTTTTCTCGCCGATAGCCGCGATCAGGCCACGGCCGAGCGTCTGGAAGCGCTGGAAGGTCCGTATCGGCTGTTCCGTTGCCACACCGTCATGAACTGTGTCGATGTCTGCCCCAAGGGATTGAATCCCACCAAGGCCATCGGAAAAATCAAGAAACTCATGCTGAAACATTTGATCTAATCATGGAAAGCACGGATCGCTCACGATTGTACTGGCAATGCCGCCGTGGCATGCTGGAGCTGGATCTCCTGCTACAGGCGTTCCTCGATGGGCAGTTTGACACGCTGGCCGCGCCGGAACAGCAGGCATTTTCTGATTTGCTCGGTTATCCTGATACCGTTTTACTTGAATATATGCTGGGACGTATGATCCCCACTGATAAGGCCATTGCTGATGTCGTCGCTAAAATCCGCCGCCCCGTTACAAATTGATTTACGCTATTCCCCCCGGCTGGCAGGGCTGATGTTGCTTGCACACGGCGGTGCGCTGGCCTTGCTCCCGCCGCTTGCCCTGCCTGTATGGGAGATGTTGCTGCTGGCGGGCGTGATTCTTGCCAGTTTGACATACACCCTCAACACCCACGCCTTGTTGCGCGACAAG
Source organism: Gammaproteobacteria bacterium Ga0074134 (assembly GCA_001464965.1). Lineage (GTDB taxonomy): Bacteria > Pseudomonadota > Gammaproteobacteria > Ga007554 > LNEJ01. The sequence goes on along the minus strand of LNEJ01000047.1, from coordinate 30,134 downwards.
CGTGCCATCCTTCGTTTGATATGGGACTGCAATGATGACTGGAAACTCCACACGGCAGGCGGGCAGGAAATCGTTGCGCGCCTGCTGCCCGGCAGTTATGTACACCCATTGCTGGTAGTGCTCAACTTTGAGCTGGATCGTGCCGATACAGGAATACGTACCCCGTTATGGGGTCGCCGCCGTTCCGTGGTGCTCGCGCCGGACAGCAGTGACACGATGACGCTCCGGCGTTTGCGTGCGCGCCTGAATATCTTTTCACCGAAAAAGTGACAAGATTGGGCGCGCTGCCAAATTCAACTTTATGAGGAGAGCTGCTCGATGAATAAGATTCTGATCGGTGCTGCCGCGATAAGCATGATGGTTTCGTTTGGTGTTTCCGGCGTGGCGAACGCTGGTGATAAGGAACTCGAAGCGTTGGGAATCGTGGCTGTTGAGCATGACAAACCTGAAGTCAAAGGCCACGAGAAACGCGCTGACACAAAAAAAACGGATGAACGCGCCGCCAAGGACGCAGCCATGAATGTACGGCAGACAACAAAGGACAAGGATACACCCATGTAACCAGGGCGGGTGAATTTGCCAATGCGCTGATCCTGCGGGGGATCAACTTTTTGCCGTGATTCGCGCCCAAAGAACAAATCAGCGCATCAATCCCGCCTCCACCTCGTCGCGCTGGGCCTTGCCCGCCAGCACCTCAATCAGCGTAAGCGCAAAATCCATCGCGGTGCCCGGCCCGCGCGAGGTGATTACCTTGCCGTCCCGTACTACGGCATCCGTTTTTAATTCCATACCTTTCAGATTCATTTTGTCCAGCACGCCGGGAAAACTGGTGGCCTGTTTGCCATGCAGTAAACCGGCGTGTGCCAAAACCAGCGGGGCGGCGCAGATGGCGGCGGTGTATTTGCCTTGACCGGCCATGCGCCTGAGCAGGGCATGGATGCGCGGGTCGGCATCGAGATTGTTGCTGCCAGGTTGTCCGCCGGGCAGCGCCACCATATCGAATTCCTGCTGCAACGCGTGATCGAGAATGGTGTCGGGAAGCAGCACGGTGCCGCGGCTGCCGCGCACCGGGCCATCAACGAGTCCTGCGGTAACAACCTGTATACCGGCGCGGCGCAGCAGGTCCATGATCGTGACGGCTTCGAGTTCTTCGCAGCCCTGCGCAAGAGGGATAAGGACGTTTGCCATAAATATCTTCCCAGGATTTCATGCTGAATGATTCTGGCATCAGGCCCGTGTTTACTTCAATTTCTCTATCCCCAGCGATTTAAGAATATATTTTTCATAAACCGGTTCCGTTGATCCTTTCTTCATTTTGCCGATGAAATACTTTTCAAAAGCGACCTTGGCCAGATGCACCCACCGGCCCTTTTTCATCCATGCCACGTTACGCGGAGGGATCTGTGGCATGGCGACGAAGGCGGCGCCGGTGTCGCCCATGTCGGCCAGGCAGATGGCGTTCCAGGTGGCCTCGTGGCTGGGTTCGATGCCCGCCAGGGCGTCCTTGATGTTGTGGGCGGTGGCGGTGACCATGGATTCGATCATGTAGCCGGTCTTGGGCGCGCCGGTCGGCACGGGGGTGGCCTCCACCGGCGGGATGGCGATACACACGCCAACAGAATAAATATTTGGCCAGGCGGGGCTGCGCTGGTATTTGTCGACTTTGACGAAACCGCGCGGGTTGACCATCTGCTCACCCAGTGCCGCCACGGCATCGATGCCCTTGAAGGCGGGGAGCATCATCGAGAACTTGAAGGGCAACTGATGTTCCTTGATCGGTTCTCCCTTATCGTTGTGTTCGGTGACAAACATTAGGCCATCTTCCACCTTGGTGGTTTTGGCATTGGTGATCCATTTGATGTCATGTTGGCGCAGCTCGTGCTCCATCATGCCTTTGGAGTCGCCGACACCGCCCAGGCCAAGATGGCCGATATAGGGCTCTGAGGTAATGAAGGTCATGGGCACGCGGTTGCGCAGCTTTTTGCGCCGCAGATCCGTGTCCATGATAAAGGCAAATTCGTAGGCCGGACCGAAGCATGATGCCCCCTGTGCCGCACCCACTACAATCGGCCCGGGGTCCGCCAGGAAATGCTTCCAGCGCTCATAGGCTTCTTCGGCATGGCCGATGGTGCAAACCGAATGTGTAAAGCCGTTGGGTCCTAGCCCAGGCACCTCATCGAAGGCCAGCTTCGGTCCCGTGGCGATCACCAGATAGTCGTAATCGATGATCTGCCCATCGGCGAGCACGACCTTGTTTTCGGCGGGTTTGATCTCCTGTGCGCCCACGGCAATGAACTCAATGCCTTTTTTGTGGAGTGGCGGCGCCAGTGCGAAGGCGGTGTCCTTGCGTGAGCGCCAGCCGACGGCGACCCAGGGATTGGAGGGCACGAAGTGGAAGGTGTCGGTATTGGAAATGACTGTGACGCGGTGTTGAGACCCCACGGCTTCCTTGATCTCGTAGGCGGCGGGCAGCCCGCCGGTGCTGGCGCCAATGATAACGATGTGTGCCATGATAGTGCTCCTCCATGTTTGATCAGGCCGAAAAAGCCACGTCCTGTATATTAGTGAATACTAATTCTTTGAGCAACGATCGCGCAAATAGATGCCTTCAGGAGATCCCACAATATACCAATAGTCCGGTGGCGGATATCCTGTCAGTGTAGGGTGTGCGGTGTTAAAATACGCCATTATTCAAACTCACCTGAGAGACACCCATGCTCCGACTGCGCGGCACTGTTGCCCTTTCCCCGTTCCGCCTCGAAAAATTGATAGCCGCTGCACGTGAGTGCGTGCCCGGAATTGCTGGTATTCAGACAGAATATGTCCATTTCGCCGATCTGGAAAGGACGCTGGCACCCGCTGAGCTCGACCTGCTGGCGAAGATCCTCGATTATGACCCGCAACGCGAGGCGGCACTGCCACAGGGCGAGCTGATGCTGGTTGTGCCGCGGCTGGGCACGCTCTCGCCCTGGTCGAGCAAGGCCACCGATATTGTCCATAATTGCGGATTGCCGGCAGTGCAGCGTGTGGAGCGCGGCGTTGCGTATTATTTTGCCAAGGCCGGCAACGTGGCTTTAACCTTCGATGAGCGTGCGGCGCTGGCGGCCTTGATTCATGACCGAATGACCGAAACCGTGCTAACCAGTATGGACGATGCCGAGGGCCTGTTTTTGCAGGCCCAGCCTGCGCCGCTGGTAACGGTAGACGTGCTGGGAGGCGGCAGGGAGGCCTTGGTTGCGGCAGATCGTGCTAGGGGCCTGGCGCTGAGCGCTGACGAGATTGATTACCTGCTGGAGAGCTTTACGGCGCTGCGGCGTAACCCTAGTGATGTCGATCTGATGATGTTCGCGCAGGCCAACTCCGAGCACTGCCGCCACAAGATTTTCAACGCGGACTGGGCCATCGACGGCCACCCGCAGGCGCATAGCCTGTTCGCCATGATCCGCAACACCGCCAAGCAAAGCCCTGAAGGTTTGCTGTCAGTCTATAAGGACAACTCCTCGGTCATTGAGGGCCACGCCACCACCCGTTTTTTCCCCGATCACGTGACACGCGAATACACATCCCTGCATGAAGATGCCCACATCCTCATGAAGGTGGAAACGCACAACCATCCCACGGCGATTTCTCCTTTCCCCGGCGCGGCCACCGGCTCGGGCGGGGAGATCCGCGACGAGGGGGCGACCGGGCGCGGTTCCAAGCCCAAGGCGGGCTTGAGTGGCTTCTCGGTCTCGAATCTGCGCTTGCCGGGCGCGGTACAGCCTTGGGAAGCGGATCACGGTAAACCGGCGCGCATCGCTTCGGCGCTGGATATCATGATCGAAGGTCCGCTCGGAGCGGCGGCATTCAACAATGAGTTCGGCCGTCCCGTGCTGTGCGGCTATTTCCGCACCTATGAAGAGTGTGTGCCCGGCCCGCAGGGGAAGGAGCTGCGCGGCTATCACAAACCGATCATGATCGCCGGTGGCGTTGGCTCGATTCGCCCCGGCCATGTCGAGAAGAATGTGATCCCGGTGGGTGCGCAACTCGTGGTGCTGGGCGGGCCGGCGATGCTGATTGGTCTGGGTGGCAGCGCGGCTTCATCGGTCGCCAGCGGAGAGAGCACGGAAGCGCTGGATTTTGCTTCCGTGCAGCGTGGCAACCCTGAAATGGAGCGGCGCTGCCAGGAAGTTATTGACCGTTGCTGGCAGATGGGCGATGCCAATCCCATCGTTTCGATCCACGATGTCGGCGCGGGCGGGCTGTCCAACGCACTGCCGGAATTGGTGAACGAGAGTGGCCGTGGCGCACGTGTCGAGCTGCGCGCCATCCCCAATGACGACCCCGGCATGTCGCCGATGCAGATCTGGTGCAACGAGGCGCAGGAGCGTTATGTGCTGGCGATACAGCCCGAGCATCTCGATTTGTTTCAGGCGATCTGCGAGCGCGAACGCTGCTCCTATGCCGTGATTGGCGAGGCCACCAACGAAGATCCGCAACTGATCGTGGGCGATGCCCACTTCGATAACACGCCGGTCGATATGCCCATGGCGCTGCTGCTCGGCAAGCCGCCCAAAATGTTCCGCGATGTCCGGCATCATCCCTTCAGCAAACCGGAGTTCGACACGCACGGCATTGATCTGCACGAGGCCGCGCTACGCATCCTGCGCCTGCCCGCCGTGGCCGATAAAACCTTTCTTATCACCATTGGCGACCGCAGCGTCACTGGTCTTGTGACGCGCGATCAAATGGTAGGTCCATGGCAGGTGCCGGTGGCCGATGTTGCCGTCACCGCCAGCGGCTTTGCCGGATACACAGGCGAAGCCATGGCGATGGGCGAGCGTTCCCCTGTCGCGCTGATAGACCACGCCGCTTCGGGGCGCTTGGCCATCGGCGAGGCGCTCACCAATATCGCCGCCGCACGCATTGATGATATCAGTGAGATCAAATTGTCGGCCAACTGGATGGCTGCCGCCGGCCACCCCGGCGAGGATGCTGGGCTGTATGAAACCGTCAAGGCGGTGGGCATGGAGTTGTGCCCGGCGCTGGGTATAGCTATTCCGGTGGGCAAGGATTCCCTGTCCATGAAGACCGTGTGGCGCGACGAACAGGGTCAGGAGCAGCGCATGACCGCGCCGTTGTCCCTCATCATCAGCGCCTTTGCGCGCGTATCGGACTGCCGCAAGACGCTGACCCCGCAGTTGCGCACGGATCAGGGCGATACTGACCTGATCCTCATCGACCTCGGCAAGGGGCGCAACCGCCTCGGTGGTTCGGCGCTGACGCAGGTCTACAAACAGGTGGGACACCATGCCCCGGATCTTGACGATCCGCAGGCGTTCAAGGCATTTTTCGCCGCAATGCAGGCGTTTAACGAGGAAGGACTAATCCTGGCGTATCACGACCGCTCCGACGGCGGCTTGTTTGCTACCGTGTGCGAGATGGCCTTTGCTGGGCATACAGGCGTCACCATAGCCTTGGATGACTTGGGCGATGACATTGCAGCCGCCCTGTTCTGTGAAGAGCTGGGTGTTGTGCTGCAAGTCCGGCACAGCGACACGGATACCGTGCTCGACTGGCTGCATGGCGCAGGGCTGGGTAAGCACAGTCATGTCATCGGCGAGCTGCGCGACGATGACCGCATCGTCTTCACCTATGATCGCCGCGAGGTGCTGGCCGGGTGTCGCGTCGATTTCCAGCGTGCCTGGTCCGAGACCACCTGGCGCATGCAGACGCTGCGTGACAATCCCCGCTGCGCACAGCAGGAATATGACCGCCTCCTGGATGCAAACGACCCTGGCCTGAATGTGGCGCTTACCTTCGACCCAGAGGAGAATATTGCCGCACCTTATATAAAGCGTGGTGCCAAGCCGCGCGTGGCGATTCTGCGTGAACAGGGCGTCAACGGCCAGGTGGAAATGGCTGCCGCTTTCGACCACGCCGGCTTCGCTGCCTTCGACGTGCATATGAGCGACATCATCAGCGGCGATGTCAGCCTGCGTGATTTCCAGGGCATCGCGGCGTGCGGCGGATTTTCCTACGGCGACGTGCTTGGCGCGGGCGCGGGTTGGGCGAAGTCCATCCTTTATAATCCACGCGCCCGCGACGAATTCGCCGCTTTTTTTGGCCGGGTGGACAGCTTCGGGTTAGGGGTGTGCAACGGCTGCCAGATGATGTCCCATCTTCACGATCTCATCCCCGGCGCCGCACTGTGGCCGCGTTTTGAGCGCAACACCTCTGAACAGTTCGAGGCGCGCTTCGCGCTGGTGGAAATACCCGAGTCGCCTTCGCTGTTCTTCCAGGGCATGGCCGGTTCGCGCTTGCCCATCACCGTTGCCCACGGCGAAGGGCGCGCCGAATTCCGCGACGGCGCCAGTTCACAGCAGGCGCTCGATCTGGGCCTGGTTGCCCTACGCTATGTTGATAATTATGGCCGCCCTGCCGAGACCTATCCCGCCAATCCCAACGGCTCCTCTTTGGGTATCACAGGACTAACTACCCCCGATGGCCGCTTCACTATCTTGATGCCCCATCCGGAGCGCGTGTTCCGTACCGTTCAAAATTCCTGGCATCCCGGAACGTGGGGCGAGGAGGGCGCCTGGCTGCGATTGTTCCGCAATGCGCGCAAGTGGGCAGGGGAATTGTAAGCTATCTGGGCCGATCAAATACCGCCCAGGCAGCCATCGCGCCAGCGCAAACAGTGTGGTTCTAGGGGGAGCACGGCGCCATATAACAGGCAGCGGGATTTTTGATACGATACAGGGCATATCGTGAAGAAGGAGGGATCATGAAAAGCGCCACAAGCAAACCAGTTACTCGAAAACAGGGGTTAGCCGCTCGCGTGAAGCGAGCCTCACGTCTAAAGCCGGCGCGCAAGGTGCTGGTACTCGTGGCTACCCGCAAGGGCGCGTGGTTGTTTCACGGTGATGTTGCACGCAAGACATGGCGGGTTGATGGGCCACATTTCCTCGGCCATATCATCAATCATCTGGTACTCGACCCGCGTGATGGGCGAACGCTGTTGGCGGCGGCGAAGACGGGTCATCTTGGGCCGACGATTTTTCGTTCCACGGATCGTGGCCGCACCTGGAAGGAGGCCGCCCGGCCACCCGCGTTTGCGAAGGCGACGGATGGCAGTGGCCGCGCAGTCGATCACACGTTCTGGCTCACGCCGTGTCACGCGAACGAACCAAGCGTGTGGTACGCGGGGACCTCGCCGCAGGGCCTGTTTCGCTCCGGCGACGGCGGCGACACGTGGCAACCGTTTTCCCATATCAACGACGATCCTAACTACCGCGCGTGGATGGGCAGCGTGCAGGACGGCACGCCGGATGGACCCAAGTTGCACTCGATCATCGTTGACCCACGCGACCCGGCCCACCTTTACTTTGCGATGTCGGGCGGCGGCATTCACGAATCGGTGGACGGTGGTAAAACCTTTAAGCCCATCGTGAAAGGAATGGAAGTGGTTGGGGGGTTCGACGCAGCCAATATCGCCTTCCACGACCCGCATTGTGTGCGGCTTTGTCCGAGCAACCCGGATCGCTTGTATCAACAGAATCACTGCGGCATTTACCGGCTTGATCGGCCGTCCAATGAATGGGTGCGTATCGGAAGGAAAATGCCGAAGCGAGTCGGCGACATTGGCTTTCCCATGGTGGTACACCCGCGCGATGCCGACACCGCCTGGGTGTTTCCCATGGATGGTCAGACAGTATGGCCGCGCACCAGTCCGGGCGGCAAGCCCGCCGCCTATGTCACGCGCAATGGCGGCAAAAGCTGGCAGCGCCAGGATGCAGGCTTGCCCGAGAGCCAGGCATGGTGGACGGTGAAGCGCCAGGCCATGACGGCGGACGCACAGGATCCCGTCGGCTTATATGTTGGGACGACCAGTGGAGAGCTATGGATGAGCCGCGACGAAGGCGAGCGATGGACTTGCATCGCGCGCAATCTTCCTGAAATCTATGCGGTGGAGGCAGCTGAAATAGCTTGAGACCGCTCGCTGCCTTGGCGCGGGCGCCGTCGCCCTGGAGGTTGAATCCATGAAGGTGCTGATCCCCGGCCCGTTGCTTTCTTACACCAAGGAACGCCACGTCGAAGCCAGCGGCACGACGCTTGCCGAGTTGCTCGCCGACCTTGACCATCAATACCCCGGCCTGCGATTCCGCGTCATCGACGAGCAGAACAGAATGCGTCCGCACATGCGCTTCTTCGTCAACGGTGAGCAGGTATTCGATTTGACGTGCCCGCTACGCCCAACCGATGCAGTGTATCTGGTGCAGGCGTTGAGTGGTGGGTGATGCCCGGTCAATTATCCTTAATTGTCCATCATAAGGTTTAAACCACCGGGGCGCCAGCTAGGGAAAGTCCAAGGCCGCTTCCGTGGCCCAGAAGTCCCGCATGTTGAACGCGTCCAGCCCGAAATCCGCCTTCAGTTCCTTGATCCGGTTCTCGCAATCGGCCCTACCTCGATCACCCGCCGTTGGCCTGATAGATCGTGCGTGTCAGCCGGGCGGCGATGATGTAGGGAAGCTGCTTGCCTTCCAGGGTGACCAGGATGGCCTCGTCGAAGAAGCCACTGTCGGCGCGAGCAGGCCGACGATCTTGTCGCCCAAATGATGCAGGGTCGATTCGAGAAATTGCAGGATGTTGTTGGCACTGTGCGCATTTCTCGGCCGCAGCCAGAAATTGGCCACCATCCGCGCCTCGGCGACAAGGCCAGCAGCGGGTGATGGCTGGCGCGCCCGTGACGGTTGGGGTTGTAGCTACACGCCGCGCCTTCCTGCTCGCCGTTGCGGGTGATGACCGTGGAATTCACGTCCAACGTCACCTGCTTCAACGCGCTAATCTTTCCGAAGAACCAACGGTAGGCTTCGGCTTGCACTCGTTCGTTGCTCAGCATGTCGAAGCGGGCGAACAAGCGCATGATGGCCTTGTGGCCGGCCGCTTTCGTCCAGCCGAACAGCCGCACCAGCGTACCGTCCATCCGCACCGTTATTTTTCTGTTTTCAGGTATTACCCGAGTGATCCGCGAAGGCGGCAGCATTGGTCCGGCAAGCAAGTCGTGGTTGTTGGTCGGCGGCATTTTCTCGGCGGTCAGTCTGTGGTTCTGGTATAGTCTGTAAAGGTGTGTTGCCTGAAAGTCTGAGCGTTTCGTTGAGTAGCGTGACCCCTGCCAACTGCGGTAACATCATTAATGATGGTAACGCCCCATTGCACTGCTATATACAAACTGGGGTCGTAGTGGCGAGGAGAAATAAGTTGAAACGAACTTTGGCTGTAGGCCATGTTGTAATTATGATGGTATGCGCAGTGTGGTTGGCGGGCTGCACGACTACGTCTAAACCACCTGCCTCCGAAGCTTCTCCGCCTATTCAGGCGCCCATGTCAGGTCTCACCCCCGCTGTTTCGCCCAAGAATGTACCGGCACTGGAAGCGCAGGGTGCTGAGCAAGACCCAAAAGGGCGCGCACAGAAATTGGCCCTGCATGCGGTGCAGATGCTTCAAACTGGCTCGGATGGCACGGCACAAGCCGAACTTCAGGAAGCGGTCCGGCTTGATCCTGATAACAGGCTTGCCCAGAGCTTGCTTAGGCAGACCATGGTGGATCCCGTGGCGACTTTGGGCTCACACTATTTTTTCTACACCGTGCGGCCTGACGACACATTGTCTAAAATTTCCCAGCGTTTCCTGGGGGATCTGTATCAGTTTTACATCCTCGCGCGTTACAACAATATCCAGAATCCCAGCCAATTAGAGGTGGGCACAGTAATCAAGATCCCCGGCAGCGCTCCGGCCCCGGCTCCCGCTGCAGTGCCACCCACCACGTCGGTACCCCGGGAGTCTCCACCTCCAACGCCTCCGGTTTCCAAATCCAAGGCCGAGGCCAAGACTCTCGCTGAGGCGCGCAGACTGACTCAGAGCGGTGCTTACAGCCAAGCCATTGAGTTGTTGCAGCGCAGGTTGCAAGAGGCGCCGGACGACCAACAGGCGGAGGAATTGCTGGTCAGTGCTTACCTTGGCTACGCCAAACAGTTGCGTGGGCAGGGCAAGGCGGATGAGGCCAAGCAGCAGCTTGAGCAGGCTCTTACCTTGCAGCCCGGCAACGCCAAGGTCAACGCCCAGCTGCAGGAGATGGGAAGCGGCCTGCGGGTGGATCGTCTATACAATAGCGGCTTGCAAGCACTGCAAAGAGGCGAGAAGGAGAAGGCTTATGCCGCTTTCACCGAAGTGCTAAAGCTCAATCCGCGCCATGCCCAGGCCGAAAAAAAGGCTGAAGAAGTGAAGCAGGCGCTGATCCAGCTCTATCACAAGAATGCCATGGCGGCTTACTATAGGCAGGATCTTAACTCCGCTATCAAAGAGTGGGACAAGATTTTGGTGCTGGGCCCCGATAACGAGTCGGCCCGGTTGAACCGTGCCCGCGCTCTGGAGTTGCGTGAGCGTATCCAGAAGTTTGGCAAGTAGCCCGCGCCGTTTTTAGATTTACCCCGAATGTTGCATAAATTGACGCGCGCCCTCACTGGCCTTTCGGTTGCTATGGAACTTTTATTCGGTCGGTCGTATGAACCTAAAAACCTCAGTTGGAGTCTACTGCGAATGCCTAATGCACCGAATTTGCGCGAGAAAATCGTGAAATCTGTCCTCACCGTAGCGGTTGGCTATGGCTGCGGAATATTTCACGATTTTCTCGCCCATCTCCAGCACCTTAGTCATTCTCGCTACGACTCCAACTGAGGTTTTTAGGATGAATGACTACGGCGCTTTTTCACATTGCCCCCTATCAATCAAAATCCTGCGCGATGATGTGCATGGATGGACGAATGCCGTGGGTGCTTGGATGCAGGAGCGGCCATCATGCGAATTTATGAAACGTTCGGGTTAACGAATCGTCTTTAATTTTTGCTTGATCCGTCTAGCCTGTTCCAGGCGTATCCCTGCCTGTACATGGTTGGGATCATACCGCAGGCTGCGTTGCCAATATTGCATGGACATGTTGATGTTAGTCTGATAGACCCGCAGGCCCTGCTGATAGTATTCTTCGGCCAAGGTCTTTTTGAGTGCGCGGATCTGGTTGCCCAGCTCGGGTGTGTTCGACTCATCCAGGCTCCGGGCCTTCTCGAAAGAGACCAACGCCTCTTCCTTCTTCCCTTGCTGGATGAGCTGTCGCCCCTGTTGGACATAGGCCTCGGCGAGGTATTGTCTGGCCTGATCATCGGCGGGGTAGTCCTGGAGGAATTTACTCAGCACCCGAATGCTGCCCACGTAATCTGCTTGGCGATACAACATGACTCCGAGGTCCAGGTCCCGCCGGTCGTTGGCCCCAAAAGTGGGTACAGGTTTGGCGTGGGGTACGGGGCTAGTGGGCATGGCGATGCGTGGCGCACGCTCCAGCAGGCTGGTTCTTAGCTTTTCTTGCTCAAGTGCCCGCAGACCCTGTGCGGCCGTTTGATTGAAAGGGTCCAGGGCCAGGGCCTTGAGGTAGGCGAGCGATGCCTGCTCTGCATCGCTCTGGCGCATGGCCTTCTCGGCCAGGCGCAGCTGTTCCGTCGTGGCCTTGCGTATCAGCGCACGGGTTTCATCCTGCCGACGTCCATACTCTCGCTCGTCCGGTTCCAGCAGGGCCAAGATTTCCCACTGCAAGGCGGCCTCCGCCAGCCGTCCCTCTTGCATAAGTGTCATGGCCCGGTTCTCGTGCTTGGCGACAAGTGAAGTTGGGCCGGGTTTGGCCTGAGGCGCTGCCGTGCGGGGAGGTGGTGTCGTAGTGCAGCCTGCAATCAATGCAGTGCCCAGCAATAGCATGATGCGGTGCGCATTCTCTGCCCATTTCATCGCAGGGGAATCACGGTATAAACATGCAACTTGGACTTAAATGCATCGAGGTCGTCTTCACCGAAGATCATGTTGCGATGCAGCATGAGAGGATAGGCGAAGAAGGGATTTCCTCCTGGGTTAACAGTGAGTCCCAGGCGATATCGGGCTTGATTAAGGCGTTCTAGTACGCGTTCGTTGGTGTCACCGTAGGGGTAGGCAAAGCTGCTGATAGGCACTTGCAGCCGTTGCCGCAGGATCGATAGAGGTGTAAGGATTTCGCTTTCCAGGCGCTCGACATATTTCCCTTCGCTCTCGCCAGCCAAGCGGATGGCGAGGTTGGCGTGTGTCTTGGAATGTGGTTGAATGTTGATGAGCCCGGACGCTACCATCTCTTGCATCTGATCCCAGTTGAGCGCATCGCTGGCACCGATGAAATCGGAGTAGACGAACGTCGTGGCAGGAAAGCGGTATTTCTTCAATAGGGGATAGGCATACTGATAGCTGGAGGTATAACCATCGTCGATGGTAATTACCACGGCGCGCTGCGGTAGCGGATTTTTGCCTTCAAGGAACCCGATCAGATCGGCCAAGCGTATGACTCGATAGTCATTGCGGGCAAGATAGGCCAGCTGCTCCGCGAAAGCCTCGGGTGTCACCACCATCCGCCCCGGCTTTGGGCCGAAGCGGTGATAGCACAGGATGGGGACGGTCTGATAGCCATTGCCGTACACCCCCACGGGATTGACGGCAATGAGCGGGATTACCAGCTCCTGGCCGGGGGTGGTCCGCGTTATGTCATTGAACTCGGCGATCATCCAATCCTTGTCGGCGTCACCCAGGTAACGTTGTGCCAAGCTTCGCAAGCTGTCACCGCGGCGAGCTATCAGAACGATGAAGCGATCGTTCTGCGCGACGACCCCCTCTACGGTACGGTCTGCTCTCATTGCAGGTGCCGGAGAAGTGACAGAGCGTTGCGGTATTGCCGCGCAGCCCTGCAAAATGGCGGCGAACAGTGCAAGCCATAAATAACTAGACGGTTTTTTCAGGGTTCCTGTGCTCATGCCTATTCTGCAGTGACTGGGCCATGTCATCGAAGCTCGTATAGAGCTCGCCGAACTCGTCATTGCGTTGCTCTGCAATACGATAGTCGTAATTCCCCTTGCCTATTTCGCCCATGGAGTCATGCAGCAAAAGGATGGGTTTGGAGTAGCGGCGGGCGAGTACGTATGTGGTGACGACAACCGCTGCCACCGTAACCAGCACCAGCAGGCCAAGCATCCATAGGCTCAGCTTGGCCACTTTTTCCAGAGGAGCTTGACGAATACCCAGGTGCACGTGGCCGATTTCCTTGCCCTGAAACAGGATGGGCGACTCAAAATCAAGCGCCGGGGCGCCGCCGGGAAGGAGATAACTTTGCACCGCCACGCCCTTGGGATGCGAGGTGAAGGGTTCGCCCGTGATGCGCTGGTACGGCTTTCCGACGGCGCTGCTGAGGTTACTTACGCGCACGATGCCCTGATGGTCGATGACCGTCAAGTTACTGAAGTCTTGGGTGCGCATGACCTCCTGCACAAAAACCTCGATAGCGATCCAATCTTCTGTCAGTACGGGCACTGCCGTTTGGGTCGCCATGAACTTGGCAAGCGAGCTACCGTAATCCAGCACCTGATCTTTCAATGCGGCGTATTGCATGCGCGAGACAACCGTGCCTGTAACCGCCATGGTAATCGCCACAACGATAGCCATGATGAGGGTCCACTTCACCTGCAGAGGCATGATGTGCCGGTGTGAGTTTTTCTTGGCAGACTCGTCAAGGTCGCGTATCACGCGGATCAGCGCATCCGCAAGCTCAAGGCCGCTTTGGTATCGCTTCTCGGGCTGCTTCTTGAGGCAACGGTCGACGATGCGCCGCATCGCTGGTGGAATGTCACTGCGCAAGCGGTCGATGGGCTCGGGTTCCTCGTTGGTAATCTTGTATATCACGGTCGCCAAAGTCTCACCGTCGAAGGGCCGCTTCCCGGTAAGGAGCAGATACAGCACTACACCTACGGAGAATAAGTCGGAACGAGCGTCCACCTTCTGGCCCAATGCCTGCTCGGGGGGCATATACTGAGGCGTACCCAGTATCTGGCCCATCGTGGTGCGCTGCGTCGTGTCCGGGTTTTCGATATGGCAAATGCCGAAATCGGTGACCTTAATGATGTTGCTACCCTTCAGTTGGATGATGTTGCTGGGCTTGACATCACGATGCACGATGCCTTTACTGTGAGCATAGTCCAAGGCGCGGGCCAACTGAATCCCGATATCCACGGCATCACGGACAGGCAACCTCCCGCCCGAACGCATCAGTTCGTCGAGCGGCGTGCCCTCCAGTAGCTCCATGGCGATGTAGGGACGCCCATCGAGCTCTCCTACATCGAAGACCGTCACGATGTTGGGATGGGAGAGGACGCCAGCGGCCTTGGCTTCGCGCAGGAATCGGACGCGGTATTCCTCAGTGGCACACAGCTCCGGGTGCAGGATCTTGATCGCCAGTGTGCGGTCTATGCTGGGGTCATAGGCTTTGTACACTGTTGCCATGGCGCCTTGGCCAAGCAGATCGTGGATTTGATAGCGCCCCACCTCCGTGGACATCACTTGGTTAGGATCTTGCGTATTCGCGACCATAGCTTTCTCCTCTTTGGATGACGCGCCCCTGGCGCAGGGGGTGCGACCCTTATAATGCAAGTCTCTAAACAGCCCATTCCTAAAATTTTACGAGCAACCAGGAATTATTTGATTTTATAGCACATTAGCTGTGTGTTTTGCCAAGTATGTCTGGACTGGTTTCAGGCTCATCTTTATCTAGTGGCCGAAGAAGCTGGGTGTCGCATAGCATCGGTGTTGATGCCATAATGATACTAAAGTTAAAGATAACCATACTGCTGTACAGGCCATCAAAGGGAGAATGGCGTTTATGATCCGTATCCAGGTTGCAATCCATAACGGCCTGCCGCTTCCGCAGCCGTTCTCTGCTGAATTCAACGAGCTGGGCGGCAATATCGGACGTGCTGAAGGCAATGCTCTGGTGTTGCCTGACCCCGAGCGGCACGTTTCCCGAACACACGCCACCATTGCATTTCGTGCTGGCGGTTACGTCATCCGTGACCTTGGCACCGCGACCCCCGTTTACGTGAATGGTCGGCCTCTGGGTAATGGGCAGGAAGCGCCAATCGCCCTAGGTGACGAGATTCGCATCGGAGGCTACACGATGCAGGTGCTGAGCGAGAGTTCGCCCGCACCAAAGCAAGGGATAGGGCTGGCATCGCCTACCACCGCAGTGAAGCCTGTAGACGATTCATTTGCGGTACCTGCCGCTCCCACCCCCTCGGATATTATTCCGCCGGACTTCGATCTGTTCGCGGGCATCGCTCCGGCAGCGATCCCTCGGCTGCCCGATGAATTGAATCTTGGGCTTGGGACGGCAGCATCGAATCAAAACATAGATGAGCTTTTCGACTTAGGTGGCAAAGCGGGTACGGATCCGTTCAGGCCCGGCAATCCGCTCGCAGAGCCGTTCAATCAACCCAATGCGGGCACCAGCGTCGATCCGCTCGTTGCGCTAGGCGTAGCATCTGCGCCAACGCCAGCCACTGGCCATACGCAACGTGACGATGTCCCTGAGCTGTACGGTGCATACAGTCCTCCTAAAGCAACGTCCGAGCATGCTGCTCCCGTTGCCGCACCCCCCACTGCGGAGATCTATAAACCGCCAGCACCGTCCGAACCCTATGGCATGGTGCTCTCCTGGGAAGGCGCGGAGCCAGATAGAAAGAGTGGTGAGATCAAGACCGTGATCGTGCCATCGCCAAAGCACGAGCGGGAACGGAGGCAAGGCGATCGGCGAAAGGCGGAGCACGAAAGCACTGCTTCGCCCGGGATGAACATAAGCCCGTTCGCAAGCGAACCTGCCGAGGTTGCCCCGGCGATGACGGTTGCGCCACCGCCATCGCCATCAATGCCTGCTGTTGAGACTTCGTCTCACCCTGAAAATCGCGATGAATTGTTGCGAGCTTTTCTTGCTGGAGCCGGCGTGCCGAATCTCAATATTCCTGGTGGACTGACGCCACAGACAATGAACCTGTTTGGGCAGTTATTGCGCGAGTCGGCGCAGGGTACGCTGGATCTTCTGCTCGCGCGGGCACTCACCAAACGCGAGGTGCGCGCCGAGATGACCATGATAGTGGCGCGCGAAAACAATCCCCTCAAGTTTTCGCCGAACGTGGAAGTGGCGCTTTCCCATCTGCTTGCGCCACAGGGGCATGGCTTCATGATGCCGCTGCAGGCCATGAAAGACGCCTACGACGATCTGCGTTCGCACCAGTTCGGCTTTATGGCGGGAATGCGCGCAGCGCTGGCCGGTGTGTTGGAACGCTTCAACCCCGAACAACTGGAGCAGCGGCTTACGCAAAAAACGATGATCGATTCTCTGTTGCCGATGCACCGCAAATCGAAGCTCTGGGATCTGTTCTCCGAGCGCTTCACTGACATATCGAAAGAAGCCGAAGACGATTTTCAAGCGCTGTTCGGTAAGGAGTTCCTGCGGGCATACGAGGCGCAGGTCGCCAAGCTCGAACAGGATGATGAGAATGTTAAGCGCTAAAAACTCACTGAGTAGCTGTCATGCAACTTGAAATATTGGTGCTTTCCAAAGTCGGTGGACGTCAGGTCAACGAAGACGCGTGCGGTTTTTGGTCAAGTCCAGAGGCTTGCTTTTGCGTCTTGTCCGATGGATTGGGTGGACATTATGGTGGGGATGTGGCCTCGAAGCTCGTGGTGCAGCATGCCCTCGACTGGTTCCGTGAAACGCCCGAATGCAGCGCACGCTCGATTGAGGCGTCGCTGCGTTCGGCCAATGTCGCGATCATGCATGAGCAGCGCCAAGACCCGCAGCTTGCGAGCATGCGCGCCACCGCCGTAGTTCTTGCCATTGATACCGAGCAGAGTTCGGCGATCTGGGGGCATATTGGTGATTCGCGCCTGTATTGTTTCCGGCAGGGGAATATCATCATGCAAACACGCGATCACAGCGTTTTGCAGAACATGGTCGACGCAGGGTATATGCAACCCAAGGACGTGCGCACCTCGCCGCTGCGCAACAAGTTGTTCGCCGCGCTTGGCGACGAACATTCCGAGCCGTGCATAGAACCAATAAAGTTTCAGATACAGGATGGTGATGTTTTTCTATTGTGTAGTGACGGGCTTTGGGAGTATGTGGAAGAGGACGACATGGAGCGGACGCTTGGCGCGTCAGCATCGGCGGCGGACTGGTTACGAGCACTGGAGAGCCAGGTGCTCGAACGTGGACACAAGGGGCAGGACAACTATTCCGCAATTGCAGTCTGGTGTAGTGATCCTATGGAGATGCCATAGCTGATGAAGGAGGTTGGATTGCCATGAGGTGAACGGTCGTAAGCGAGATAAACGATGCCGAAGCCGCCTTCACCGATGAGGCATGTGATCTCAAATTCGCCCAGCGTTGTCCCAATGGGCAAAGCATTTTGGCTGTACAGCGCTGTTGTTCGGCGGCAAGGTCGTTTTCATGTGGTTAGTGTGCTATGAATTGCCCCTTTTCGCCACCGTCGGCGCTATATTTGTGGCGCAATACCTTCGAGCAGGATGGCAAAATAATCTTCTGGCGGGAGCCCGGAAAAGCAATGCAATTGCGCTACATCTGACTCTGCCATAGATGTCCACCAAAGGCTCTTGCCGAATCCGGTTGCGGTAAGCAGGTCTCGCCCCATTGCGTCCAACAAGTCCGTTAATGAGTTTAGCATCGGTAGCTGAAGCGTCTTAGGAGTAGCGGATCCCGTTTGCCACCACGTTGCGAGTTCTTGTGCGTCGCTGTTTGAGAGATTTGCCTGTGATGATGGAAACGGGTTCTCTGACAAGCTTCGCTCTAGATCCTCCAACGATGCGTCGATGTTCAGCATTGCCAGCGAGAGACGTTCCAATGAGGCGTACCAATCGTGTGCGGAAAAGACGGCTGCCGTTGCCTCCGGATGCGGATCGAGCCGCACAGCGATGGTCAGCGGGAAATAGCGGCCGACCTTATCAACACTCGACATGAGTATACCGGCCCATATGCTCCCACCACAGATGCCGGGCATGAGCGCAAAACGCCATATCGGGCTTGTGAGATAAAGGTCGAGCCATTTCTCGCCCAAGTGCGCGCGGCTCGTTGCCATGGCGTGCTGCAGCCACAAATCCCAAGTATTAACGAAGTTTTGTGGGAGGCGGCGGGAAGCGAAATCGCCAAGTGATGGAATCTTGCCGTGCCAGCCGGCGATGAGCGGTCCGTGGTCAGTCATTACAGGCGTCCTGGGCAGCGGAATTGCTCGAGTTCACGCAAACGAAAGGGATTTTGCACGCTGCTGGTCATGACCTCGAACCGAGCTTTTCGTCCTTCGATATTGAAAGCGACTATAAATTTCTCCGGCTGCGATGTCGGAGTGATCTGTGCCCGGTCGAGCATGCGAAATAGCGCCCACGGACCTTCAAACACCTGACCGGAGGTGCCGCTTGCACTGGCCGGAGAAACCTGTGAACGCACCTGTGTGCTGCCGCGCGGGCCGGGCCACTGCGCGGACATCGGTATCTGCGGGCCGTGGCTATATTTCACCAGTTGGCCATCAACGTCGAGGATGAATTGCGTAATCGAATCGTCCATTTCGAGCGGTTTGAAGTCAAGGCGAATGCCTGGCACGCGGCCGCCCCGGAAGAATACATCCCGGATGATCCGCGCGCGGTAGAACTCCTGTAGTGTCGCCGACGCACCACCCATGCTGGCACCGCCAATCTGACGGAAACTCCACGGATGTGTCGATGTGTCGACGTACTGCGCAAGATTTTTCTCGAAGAATTCGTCCATGAGTCCGCCTGGAGCGAACAGCCGTGCAAAATCATCCTGGGTGACGTCACGCGCGCTCGTTTTGGTGAAGGGGTAACGTCCATCAATGGCCTTGCTGCAGAACTCACCGATGGTCGCGCCGAGGGATTGGCTCAAATTTTCCCTCGTCACTCCCAGCGCCTGGCTGGTACCGCTTGCCGTAAGTGTGGTCAGTATCGACCGTATTGGCTCCGGCAGACGCCCAGCTTCTGCCTTGATTTTGGTGGGAACCTCGCTCTGTGGCGGAGCGGCACCGCCTTTTACTGCCGCTTCCGTCGCGGTGAGCAGCGTATACAATTCGTTAACCAGTGCGGTTGTCGCGTCGATCGGCGCGGGTTGGCCGGGGGCAGGGGAGCGCACCATACGGCGCAATCCTTCGAAGCGATCATCAACAATACTTTCGGGGCGGGAAACAGCTGTGGCCGTGGGAGTTTGCTCACTAGTTTGGCCGAACAGCTTCATCAGCTTTTTTCGGGTGCTCTCCACCTCGTCAGTTGCTTTGTCGACTACGGTCTTGTCGGCATCATCTATTTTGACAAGCGTCACTTCTTTTACAATAGCGCGCAATAACACCGGAAGGGGCGAGTCTGCAGCAGAGAGCAGGCGTGCCGATTGAATGCTCTGTTGCAGGTTACTAGCATGGACCAGTTTGATGTCGTTTATGAATGTTTCCCAGATATGTGCATAGTCCTGGAGATACAAGCGACGGACTTCATCGATCAAGCGCGTTTTTGCCTGTGAATTGGGGAGTCCACCCTGGTCTTTCTTCTCCAGGCCAAGAACCCAACTCTCTTCGTCCGCCAGCTGCTTGGTGACTTCCTCTGAAGCTTTGACGAAGCCCTTGTAGTAACCGTCATAGCTGTATAGGCCCGGCACACCCTCGGTGAGTGGACGCCCACTGGTACGGGTAAAAACCAGCGAAGCAGAGGGTCCTGCGGTTTTGGCGATGGTGAATTCCGGCATATCGGCGCCTACGCCTTGTCGCTTCAGCCGGTTATAGATACGCTGTGCAATCGGCGTCTGGGCGACAGTATTGCGTACGTTGGCGATCAACTGCGCATCGACAGGTATGGGTGAAGACATCTGACTGTGACCCAGCAGATTATCGAGGTGAGACTCGAGTTCTTTGCGCTGCTCGACAGTGACTTCCCGTGGCAGGCTGGCTTCCCAATCGGCGGTGATAAATGCCTTCAGCGCAACAGGGTTGAAGTGCTCTGGTTGATTTAGCATGATGTAGGCCTTTAGCCCTTCGTACAAGAACTCCGGGTTGCTCTGCCCGCTGGTGCGAAGCTGGTATTCTATGCGTAGCGCAAGCCGGGGCAGAAATGCGTCCTGCAACAACCGCTGATAGGCGCTGTTTGACGCGGCCGCCAGTTTGTCGCCCTGATAAAGGCCGAATTCCATGGACAAAGGCGCCTTGTCCCCGTTGACGGTGGCGGTGCTGTTAAGCGAACGGACCGATTGGATTGCTGGCAGCAAGCCCACCACGTCTATACCCTGGGTAACAGCTAATCCCTCGACCTGTTTGGACACCGCTGGTATTTTGTTTTTCACCTCGGCAACATACGCCTTATTACGTGAATAGCTCACGGTCCATACTGCGACTGCGCCGACCGTCACCAGCCCGGCAACCGCGAATGCGGCCCATTGAATAACCTTCCGTCGGCGCTCCCAGCGCAAGTTGGTACCGGCGAGTCCGGATTCCTGTAAAATGACATCCTTTACCAGTCGCGTGAGAAAAAAGCTCTTGCCGCTCGGTTTGTTGGGCGTGAGCAGTTTCCGATCCAGGTGCAAAGCCCGTGCGAGGTTGCCCATCACGCGATCGATAGGGTTTCCTTCCTGCGTGCCGCTGGTGAAATAGACACCACGCAGCAACGGCTGTTGTTCGAAGCGCGATGGCGAAAATACCTGGCCTAGAAAATCGCCAAGAGCCTCCTTCATGCTGCTGAACTGCTGCGGAAAAGTGTAGATGAGTGCGCGCTTTTGCGGATCCCTTTCTTGCTGGAGTCGGTCGATCAGCCGGTCATTGAGCCGCTGCTCAAGCGCTGTGAACTCAGCAATGAAATTGGCGAATGATGGTGTGCCTGCTTGATTCTCGATGAGTGAGAAAGATGCGCCCCATACTTGGGCGCGTTCTTCCCTGCCGTATTCGCCAAAGAATTCCATGAACCCGGCAAGCAGATCGGCCTTGGTAACCAGAACATACAGGGGGAAACGGATGTTAAGCTCCTGGTGTAGTTCCTGAATGCGCTTACGTAGCGCGTTTGCTTGCGCTTCACGCTGAGCAGGGCTTTGCTGCAGCAGGTCGGATACGCTCACCGTGACAATGGCGCCATTGATCGGGCGGCGCGGGCGATATTTTTTTAAGAGCTGCAAAAAGCCCGCCCACGCTGCGCTATCTATTTCCTGATTGCTTTCCTGGGTGGTGTAACGGCCTGCGGTATCAAGCAGCACGGCTTCGTCGGTGAACCACCAATCGCAATTGCGCGTGCCGCCGATACCGCGTATGACCTCCTGGCCGAAACGTTCAGCAAGCGGAAATTTCAGTCCGGAGTTGATGAGTGCTGTTGTTTTTCCCGAGCCGGGCGCGCCTATGAAAATATACCAAGGAAGCTGATAGACATACTGCTGGCGGGTTAGTGTGGCTATCGCCGATTTTTTGCCCCGGCCACCGAGATCAGCCTGTTTCAGTACCGCCACCGCTTCTTCGAAGCGTTTGCGTAGCAACGTCACTTCTTTAGCCCCAGGACTGTCTGCAGGTTGCGGTTGGGCGGGCATCTGTCGTAGAAGGCTGTCCATGAGGCGCGTATTTAAACGCTTTGCCTTGATGACCCCCCACGCGAGTTTGCCAACATAGAAGAGGATGATGAGTGCGATGAGGATCCAGCGCACCGTGCTCGATTCCAGCGGGTGGTAGTCCGCGAGCGCGATCAATGGCCCGACGAACCAGATCAGCAGGCTGATAGCGATCAAACCGAGGACCGTCATGGTCCACCGATTAAATATGAATTTCAAAACCTTCTTCATCCACTCAGTCTCTTGTTCTTAGATGCAAAGCCGTTCCGAAAAGGGCTATCTTCCGGCATGGGAGACGAAAAGCGTGATCTCCACACGGCGATTGCGCGCCCGGTTCGCTGGCGTGTCATTCGGTGCCAGGGGTTCCGCTTCGGCGCGGCCTTCTGCGCTGAGGCGGCTAGCTGGCATCACCTTTTCGGCGAGAAGCTGCATCACAGACTGGGCGCGTGCTTGCGATAGATGCCAGTTGGAAGGGAATCGTGCCGAATGTATGGGTTGATTATCTGTGTGGCCGGTGATTTGCACCTGCCCGGGTACAGCGTTAAGCGCTTCTGCGATACGCGTCACAACCGGCAGGAAGCTAGGTGAAATGGTCGAGCTGCCGGGCATGAACAGCCCGTCGCCGCGCAAAGTAACTATGCTGCGCCCATTCTCATCGCGTGCAGCCACCAGACCTTCCTGAATCTCATTGGCGAGAAAGCCGGCAAGTCGCGGTTGAGTCGCCGGCGGTGGCGCGGGTGTGGGCACGGGAGCCTTGACGCGTATCGACTGTATCTGTGTAAACACAGGATCGGAAGCGCTGTTGATGAGATAACTGAAGCTCAAGTATGCAGCCATCATGATTAGCCCGCAGGCGGAGATCGTAACCCACAAAGGCAACACCGCCAATATATTGGAGCGTGGGACGGAAGCGGCTTGCCAGTGCGGCGACAGATCGCGCTCATACTCGCCTTGTTCTTTACGAAGCATCTGTGCGAGTCGTTCGCGCAACGCATCGAGGTGGGCTTTGCCATTGTCAATGACACGATAACGGCCTTCGAAACCCATGGTGAGACAGACGTACATGAGCTCTAATAGATCACGGTTGGCTTTGGGATTTTCGGCCAGCTTAGCCAGCAATTGAAAAAACTTTTCGCCGCCCCAAGTTTCGCTGTGAAACATAACAAGAAGGCTGTGCTGTGCCCACATGCCGGAACCACTGCCCCAAGGTGTGGAGGCGGCGGTCTCATCTAGCAGCGTACAAAGTGCATAGCGCGCGGCGATGATTTTTTCGGAGGCGATGCCCGCTGCCCTGGCGCGAGCTTCAAACCCTTTGATATTTTGTGCCAGGTAATCGCGTAACCCTGACGGGTCCGTGTGCTGCATGGTGGCGCGCAGTTGCGGCACGATGTTGAGTAAAGGGTTGGCGGCCGCGATCAAAGGATTCAGGCCCGCAACGGGCGCTGCCGCGCCACTCCCCACTTGTACCGCGTCGGTGGGTGCGGTTGTTTGCCACGTTTGGGTGGGTTGTACAGGCGGCGCGGCACGTCCCCCGGGCGAAGGCATGATTATCGTTCGGTCGGAATCTGAGGACGCAAACGGATCGTCTTGACTCATGGTGCGGACCCATTTGCAAAATGGTTACCAATGCGAAGGATACGCATTGGATACAGTTCACGCCCACTAGGACGCAAAGAGGGCGGTTGGGCAATTCGGGGCAGACGGCAAATAACCACGTTAGACACGGACTCCTATCCCCTTATGGCCCAAAACTCGAGTTCCAGATTCGGAAATTTGTCCGGGATATGCATGGCCAATCCACCGGAGCGCTCAAGCTGCTTCCACAGTTCGCCGCCGCGCTCGATTTCGAAGTAGCTGAACCCAGCGTGGAAAGGGATTTGGCGGGGGGCGACAGGCAAGGAATTAAATGGAATGCCCGGCAACTGCAGATTGACCAGGTCGCGGATGCGCTCGACAGTTCCGATTTTGACCAGCGAGAGGAAGCCCCGGCGCAGTGTCTCCGACGGGAGTTGCGCATTCGCCGCGAGGACGAAACTCGCGGTCTTGAGTAATTCCATATCGGAGATAATCGCTACCCGCACCCCATGGCCGCGGTCTTGTAGCTCAATCGAAGCCGCATTCTGCTCCAATACCATGCTCAATGAGCGACGCAAGTCGGCTATGAGCGGCGTGAAACATTGCTCCAGTGCATCCTGACGGTACTCCGGATAAGCGGGCGGGCGGCGTCCACCATGGCTGAATGTGGCAAGATCACCGGCGAGTTCGAGGCACAGGGTAAACAACCGATCGGGATGGAGGAGCGGATGTGCCGCAAAATGCGCAAACACTGGTTCGTAGCGGTTGACCGTCTGCAACAGAAGAAAATCAGCGACCTCGGCGACCCCGCCACGCCCGGGTTGCGAAAGCCGTGACGCAAGCGTCTCGCCGCGCTGGTGAAGCAGACCGCTCAGCTCGCGTATATAACCCTCCAGCGTCGCGTCGCTGCCCGTGTGCAACATCGGCGGGATGTAGCCCTTCTGCAATATCAGCTGATTGTCAGCGCGACGCTCCGTGACCTGGACGACACCGAGTGTCGTGTAGGCGTCCGTTATATCGCGTTTGCGCATGAGCCGCAGTCGCAGCCGTCCCACCTGGACAATCGCGCTGTTGCCTGACTGGGCATTGGAATCGATGACTTCCATATCGTTCACGGAGAAACGTGAAAGGCTGTCATCCTCGTAGCCAGCTAAATCGGCCTCGTCCGCGCCGACACGCCGTATTGGCAAAGCAAGCATTACGAGTTCGTCATGTGCATCGGTGTCAATCTCCAAGGGCGTTGGTGACGCATCTTGATGTGGGATGTCGAACGGTGTGCCATCGGGGAAAATGCCCCGCGCCGCGGACAATTGGACTTTCCCGAGCAATAACGCAGCTGCATCCAGTTCGAGGCGGCTGAATCCCCAGCTATAGCCCAATAGCGGTGCGGTACGCCCTTCCAACAGCCGCTCGACATAACGGTCATGCTGTTGAAAATGCTGTTGTTGAAGGAACATTCCCTCCGACCATATGACTTTATCATTCCAGAACATGGTCATTTTTCCGATACCTGTTTGTCGCAAACGAAAGCGTTAGCCTAATACTACCAATCCAGAGCGCCTGGCGCCGCTGTATTTCACAATTGCTGGGTAGTGGATCTGTTATACCCTTGGGGTGGGCTGCGCGCTGCCAGCGCGTGGGTCTGAAAGTGACCATCTAGCGCGCTTTCATTGTGATTTTTCTCTCTTCCAAACTAATGGCTATTGCCGAGGTTTTGCGAGGTGTGATGGGCAAAGCGGTCCGCCATTCCGAATGTTCGAGATCACGGAATGCGGCAATCACGCCCACGTAGCGAGTCTCGGGCTGCAGTTGTCTGTCAAATCGCAGCTTTTCACCGGGGCGAAGCTGGAACTCTTCTCGGGCGAGCAACTCTGCGCCTAGTGTTTCTTTATCGCGGTCAAAGATAGAGAAGAAATCTGCGGTGTTAAATGCGGCAAGAGACTTGATCTCGTATAATCTCATCACCACGGGTGAAGCTCTGCCGCGTGAATCCGGATTAACACTCATTTGGATATCAATTGCGACATTAATCATCGTCGGCTTCGGCGTACTTGCGCATCCGGCTAGCCACAGAAGGATTATGGTGGACGCTATGCGAGGTAACCGCGAAGCAGATTTCATTATTCCATCTTTCCTTCTTATTATTGCCAAGATATGTGCGCACCCGACGCCAGTCAAGTATGGTCTCATTATTTCCTAGTGCAAGAAAGCGCGCAAGGGTATTGTCGTTGCTGTGTGGCGAACACATAAATTGTCCAATGCTGTAGCGCATTATATGCCCGGTTTTGGCGAAGATCATTCTAATGGATCCCACGGATGTCTCACCCCATTTTCGATTAGGCCCTTTTGCGCGCCGCATTTCAGTTTCTGCGCCACAAGCAAAGATAATCCCGTAGTCCTTGGATCAAGATCGTACTTATGGGAAGATAGGCCGTAGTTTCTGGCTGTTCAGCCTGATGACCCTATTTTGACGATTATCCAAAGGAATATTCATGAAGATCAGATTTGCGCTTGGCGCTTTTGCGGTGGTTGTTTGTGCCAATTGCTATGCCGTGGACGCTCCAGCGCTGAGTACCGACGAGCAGAAGTTCAGCTATGTCCTTGGCTATCAATTCGGCATGACGCTCAAACAGGATGGCCTGAAGGTGGACGCCAAGGCCCTCAATCAGGCTATTCAGGACGCAATGAGTGCCACACCTCCCAGGCTGACGCAGGAGCAGATGCAGGCTGTCATGGAGATTTACCGCAAGAAGCATGATCAGGAGCGGCTCGCGGTGGCGGACAAGAATCTGAAGGCAGGGCAGGCTTATCTGGCCAATAACAAGAAGCAACCGGATGTAAAGGAACTCGCTGACGGCATACAATACAAAGTGCTGAAGGCAGGCACGGGCAAGAAACCCAAGGCCTCGGACTCGGTAATGGTCAATTACCGTGGCACCCTCATCAATGGTGAGGAGTTCGACAGTTCCTACAAGCGTGGGCAGCCGGTCAAGTTCCGCGTCGATCAGGTCATCAAAGGTTGGCAGGAAGTGCTGCAACTCATGCCCGTCGGCTCCAAGTGGCAGGCGGTCATCCCCTCCCAGCTGGCTTATGGTGCCCAAGGTGCGGGTGGCCCCATTGGCCCCAACCAGACACTGGTGTTTGAGATCGAGTTGTTGGAGATCAAGTAACAGTTTGGGGGGTACTCCCATGGCCTTATCAATCTTCCTAACCCTGACGCGATGGCATTTTCTTGGGCGTGGGACTGTCCGCATCACAAAGACTGGCAAACAACTTGTACCGGAGGGCGCGTGACTGACAAGATTCCTGACTCATATGAGTCTATCCCCAAGTGGGATGTGGCCCTGGAAGCCCTGGCCCGCAACGAGTATCAGAAAAAAGGCGTAGCGCTGCGCATCGACGATTTCGCGCGTTTGGCCAAGGACCACGCTATCCGTTTCGACGACATCATGGTAACGCTATTCGAGCTGGTGCTGCAGGGCGAGTGGCGCTACGAGAACGACGAGCGCGTGATCAAAGTGTTCACCCGCGACGAAGTCAACCACTTGTACGTCAATGGCCGCCTCAGCGACCGGGACGTGCGCCACTATACGGGGTATTGGAGTCCGATCTTTCGCTAGGTATAGAATACAGGGAAAGAACAAGTGCTTGATTGTGGAATTAAGTATTAGCTTTCCTTGCCCAATTCTTTGAGCTGTTCACACAGCTTCCGTTCTTCCAGGGATAGCTGCTCCGGCACATGCACGTTGATGCGTATCAGAAGATCGCCACGGCCATGTCCAGCAAATTGTGGAAGACCTTTTCCGCGCAGGCGTATATGGTGTCAGGTTGGGTTCCTGCGGGGATAATGACGGCGGTAGGTCGTCCGAGGGTGGGTATCTTGCGAGAGGTGCCGAGCACGGCATCCGTAAGTGGGATGGTTTCCTCGCGCCATAGGTCCGTGCCGTCGTGCACAAAGCGGGGATCCGGGGCGGTGCGTATTAGCACGAGTAGAGTGATCAATTTGCTCTACCATGCCAGCACGTATCGGGTTTAGTACGGCATATTGGCACAATTCCAGCAAGTAGCTGTCACGATCTACCACAATCGCCTTGAATCGCCCCTGGAACACATGCCCCACGCACCCATGACGCTGGTTGAAGCGCTGCGTATAGATACCGTTCAACTGCCGCATGCCCAGCGACAGGTTGCCCTCTGGCGTCTCGATCAGCAGATGATAGTGATTGTCCATCAGACAGTAGGCGTGGCAGAGCCAACCGAAGCGCGTCACCACTTCGCCAAGACCGCCCAGAAACAACGCCCGATCCTCATCATCAAGAAAGATCGCATTCCGCGCATTGCCGCGCGCAGTGACGTGATAGATTGCACCGGGAAACTCAAGACGAAGTGGGCGAGCCATAAATACAAAATAACTTGGCTGAAACTGTTGTGTTAAGACCCGACCCCTATCTGCGCGCATCGCCCGGCGGCAATGTCCAGATACAATGCAAATGTTCGGGTAAGACCACAATAGCGTCAATGTCAAAGGGACGTTCCGCCCGTACCGATACAAACGCGGCACGCAACTCGCCGATGCGTTCAATCAACAGCCGCGATGCACGATCCAACAACGTCACCGTGAAAAAATAACTTCCTCCAGGAATAAAGTTGCGGCGATAGGCGACCATTACGGTGGCAATCCAAACTCATGTGGGCAATTCGAGCCCATTATCCCTACTTGCTACAAGAATGCATGTGCATCTGTATTGATAAGCCCCTCGGCTTTGAGTACGGCGGTTGCCGTGCGCCAAGCGGTTATTGCCGCATTCCGGTCGCTAAATACAAGCCCTGTGACAATAGCTCCTTCCAGAATCTGGATTAGCTGTGCCCCCAGCCTAAGCGCCAATTTTTCCTCGGCGATCTCTTTCAGAATCACTGTAATACGGTCTTGTATCGTCTGCTTATGCGATCTGGAAATGTGGTGAATTTCATCACTGGGATCGGAATACTCGGCTGCCGCACTGATGAACATGCATCCGTTGAAGGTTGGTTCGTTCAACCAGCGGTCATGCCACGTGAAGATGGCTTTGAGTTTTTCAAGTGGGTCATGAAACGCGCTGACGAAGGAGAACAATGATTCTTGGAAACGAGAGTCACGTTCCTTGAGCACGGCGCTGATCAAATCGGTTTTTGAGGCGAAGTGCTTGTACATGGTCATTTTGGCCACGCCAGCCTCGGCGATGATGCGATCAATTCCAATCGCATGATAACCGTGCGCGTAAAAGAGGCGTGCTGCGGTATCGACAATGGATTGGCGCTTGTTGAGCATGTGTATGAGTTCGCACTATATACAGAACAGTCTATTATACATTTGACCTTGAGTTTTTCTATAAGAATGCACTGGGCTTCATTGCAGTTGTGATAGTTGCAAAATACAGACAGGTCTGTATACTTTAACTCCGGGTGGTCAGGGAGTCGGTGGCCGCCCACCCTTCGGAACATGCGACCAAACAAGGAGAGGCCCATGCAAAACCTAGAGACAGCAACCCAGCCACACAACCCGTACACTAAGATCGATGCCGCGAAAATCGTACAGCTTCGCGACCGACATGGCTGGATCGTCGAACCGATCTATCGCGCCAGCGATGAAGTCCTGAAAATGCCATTTTTCGAGTGGCTGTCCAGCATCCAGACGGCCCAGGAGTTCAAGCCTGCAGCGGTTCAGCTCTATTACCACTCTGCGACTTTTCCCAAGGTGATGGGGCTGATGCTCGGCCACGCCACCTTGGCAGAGAACTGGATGATGCTGTTCTACGCGAAGCATGCTCATGGCGAAGCGGACCACCATGAAATGCTGATGCAGTGGATGCTCCGTCATAAGCTGCTCAAGAACAGGGAGGAGATCAACGAGGTCATTACTACGTTGGAAACAAACGCCTGCGTCAACTATGCCTACCAGATGGCCATTGAGCAGGATCGGGACAAGTGGCTTGTTGGCCTGAATAGCGGGATTGAGCGTTGCTCAAACGATTTCTTCAAGAAGGTTTCGCCCAAGATGCATGCCATCCAAGCCGGCGACGCCTATTTCGACGTGCATGTGGAAGCCGATGAGCACCATAGCATCATGGGGCTGGATTACATCGAGCCCCACGATCCGAGCAGTTTCCGTGGTCGGCAATTGATCTCCAAGGCACTAGAGGGAATCAGCCTATGGGCTGCCATGCTGAACTCGTGGATCGGGGTGGATTACTTGCCGAAGTTTGATCTCGATGGCGCCTTGATTGGCTATCAGAAATCGTAACTTGAGCCGGCATCGCCTTCCTTCGAGGCGGTGCCAACCCAACCTGGAACGTGAGGTCAACATGGTCGATTTCATCAGCAAATGGAAAAGTGGCGGTGCAACCTGTCCTCCGCGCGCAGCCATGCCGGATATTGTTTGGGCTTGGATGGGCGGTGCGGTGGCCATCGCTATCGTGGCATACGGGTCAACCTTGGCACACTCCCCTTTGGTGCTCGGTTCGTTCGGGGCAAGCTGCGTATTGCTCTTTGGGTTCCCAGATAGCCCGTTTTCGCAGCCTAGAAATGTAATCGGTGGCCATTTCTTTGCCTCTCTGGTGGGGCTTCTGTTTTTATACTTTGTCGGACCCCAATGGTGGAGCATGGCTCTGGCCGCTGCGAGTGGTATCGCGATCATGCAACTCACCCGCACGGTGCATCCCCCTGCGGGATCAAACTCAGTGATCGTAATGCTCACTGCCCCGCATTGGCAATTCCTGATAACGCCGACTTTGGTGGGGGCTGTCCTCCTTGTGATTGTGGCGCTTTTCTTCAACAACCTTCGCGAAGGGCGTTCTTACCCTAAGTATTGGTACTGAACGAGTATCTCCGGCCTGCCGCCTCGTAGGTATTCCTACCTTTAATGGCGGACGTGCCGCAATATGACAATTATTTTTATATCAATATCTTAGGCAGTGTCGTCACGAGATGCGAAGCCACAGGACGAGACAACGAATCTGAATTGCGGCCAGAAAAGACGATAGCCGTTTCGCGTAGCGCGTCGCGA
>LNEJ01000046.1 GCA_001464965.1 Gammaproteobacteria bacterium Ga0074134 | reverse complement strand
CCACACACGCATAACGGTGGGCTGGCACCGAATGCGGCAGAGAAGCAGTATTGGATGGACTATAAAACCGTGGCCAAAAAGACTTGACCACTACACTCGCCGGCCTTTTTTGTGCTTACACAGCTCTTAACTGTCTTTGCCAACCGCCTTCATGCTCAGGCGGATGCGTCCCTGTTTGTCGATTTCCAGCACCTTCACCTTGATTATTTCGCCTTCGGTCAGTTTGTCACTGACGTTCTCAACACGCTCATCCGAGATCTGGGAGATATGCACCAAGCCATCCTTGCCAGGAAGTATGGTTACGAAGGCGCCGAAATCCATCAGCTTTGACACTTTGCCTTCATAGACCCTGCCCACTTCCACATCGGCAGTGATCTCCTCGATACGGCGGCGTGCCTCCAATCCGGCTGCCTTGTCCACAGATGCGATTTTCACCGTGCCATCATCGGTAATATCAATGCTGGTGCCGGTTTCCTCGGTTAGCGCGCGAATGGTGGCGCCACCCTTGCCAATAACATCACGGATGCGCTCGGGATTGATTTTGAAGGTGACATAACGCGGCGCGTACTCAGACAGTTCGCCACGCGGCTGGGAAAGCACTGCATTCATCTTGCCCAGGATGTGCAGACGCCCCTCCTTGGCCTGATCCAGGGCAACCGACATGATCTCACGGGTAATGCCGTCGATCTTGATGTCCATTTGCAGGGCGGTAACACCCCCGGTGGTTCCGGCAACCTTGAAATCCATGTCGCCCAGATGATCTTCATCACCCAGAATGTCGCTGAGCACCGCGAAGCGCTCGCCTTCTTTGATCAGGCCCATGGCAATACCGGCCACTGGCGCCTTGATCGGCACGCCCGCGTCCATCAGCGCCAGGCTGCTGCCGCACACCGAAGCCATGGAACTGGAGCCATTGGACTCGGTGATTTCGGAGACAACGCGGATTGCGTAAGGATAGTCGACCATGTCCGGCATGACCGCGACAACGCCCCGCTTGGCGAGGCGGCCATGGCCAATCTCGCGGCGCTTCGGGCTGCCGACCATGCCGGTCTCGCCCGTGCATGACGGGGGAAAATTATAGTGCAGCATGAAAGGCTCTTTGCGCTCGCCCTCAATCGCATCGATCACCTGAGCATCACGCGCCGTGCCGAGCGTAGCCACTACCAGAGCCTGAGTCTCACCACGGGTAAACAACGCCGAACCATGGGTGCGCGGCAGTACGCCGGTGCGGATGGTGATAGGGCGGATCGAGCGAGTGTCGCGCCCGTCGATGCGTGGCGCGCCTTCCAGGATGCTATTGCGCACCAAACTGCTTTCCAGCGACTCGACAACACCTTTGACGGCATCGGCGGACCAAACAGGCTGGGCACCTTCAGCGCACAGCTTGGCAACAACATCTTTGCGAATCTCCGCAAGACGCTGCTGGCGGACGCGCTTTTCCTTAATCTGGTAGGCCTCGGCAATCGCTCCACCGCAGGCGCTCTTGACCGCGCCCTGCAGATCAAGGTCGGCCGCCGGAGGCTGCCAATCCCAGTGGGGCGTGCCCACTTCGGCGGCCAGTTCGCGTATTGCGTTAATCGCGATCTGCAATTGTTCGTGACCGAACATCACGGCATCCAGCATCACTGTTTCGGACAGTTCACGGGCCTCGGACTCCACCATCAACACGGCGCTTTCCGTGCCGGCCACTACCAGATCCAATTCTGAATCATTGAGCTGATCCTTGCCGGGGTTGAGAATGTATTGACCATTCTTATAACCCACACGGGCGGCGCCCACTGGGCCAGCAAAGGGGATGCCGGAAATCGCAACCGCGGCGGACGCGCCCAGCATGGCGGGGATATCAGGGTCGATATTGGTGTCCAGCGAAACTACCGTGGCGATGATCTGGACTTCGTTGATAAACCCTTCAGGGAAGAGGGGGCGGAGCGGGCGGTCGATCAGGCGGGAAGTGAGGGTTTCTTTTTCGGTAGGGCGTCCTTCGCGCTTGAAAAATCCTCCTGGGATCTTGCCAGCGGAGTAAGTACGCTCCTGGTAGTTGACCGTCAGCGGAAAAAAGTCCCGGCCTGGCACGGCTGTTTTAACTCCGACACAGGTCACCATAACCACTGTGTCGCCCATGCTGCACATCACGGCACCGGTGGCTTGACGGGCAATCTCGCCTGTTTCAATCGTAACGTCGTGCGCGCCGTACTGGAAAACTTTTTTGATGAGGGTCACATCCAATTCCTTAAAATAATCGCCAGGAGACACCCGCAATCACAGGTATCTCCAACGTTTGCTGCAGCACGGGCGCCTGACTTAAAGACAACACCCGCTCCCTGGAGGAGAACACAGATATCAAAATCCCCTTTTACCAAGGGGTATGCAGACGTTACCGGCGCAAACCAAGGCGCGCAATCAGGTCGCGATAACGGCCCAGATCGGTTTTCTTGACATAGTCCAGCAGTTTTCTGCGCTGGCTCACCATGCGCAACAGGCCCTGGCGGGAATGGTGATCCTTGCTATGGGCCTTGAAATGATCCGACAACTGGTCGATGCGCGCGGACAGCAGCGCTACCTGGACTTCCGGCGACCCTGTATCAGTGGCCGTGCGTTGATACTGCTTGACAACCCCGCCCTTATCTTCAGCGCTCAGTGGCATGGTGACTCCTCTATTATGCTCACAAAATCGAAAACAGATATTGTACCCGCGCAGCATGCCGGGTTACAAGACAAACTTGGTCAAACCCTATGAGGTTTGCACTAAAAATTATAAAGCAGCAGTCAGACGCCTATTCAGCACCACCCAACTGCCCCCTGATCAACTGTCCACAACGCCTACCAGCCGCCTGGGGGCCACCCGGCCGTCCTCAAGCATGCAACCAACGCCCAGAAAGCGCCGCTGGCGGGTGTAAAGTTTCACCCAGCCGCTAGCCGGGGCATGGGACGCCCGCACCGCCTGTCCTTGACGCAAAAAATAAGCTGCGTCGTCAGGCAACAATACATCCGGCCAGTGCGCCAATGCACTATCCATCGGCAGCAACAAGCCATCCAGGCACGGCAACCCTTCTTTCGCGCACTCTTCCAGCGCATCCAGGGTCAGCATCTGTGCGCCATCAAACGGCCCCGCCCTGGTACGGCGCAATTCTGCGACATGGGCACCGCACCCCAGCGCCTCGCCGATATCTTCCGCCAAGACACGAATGTACGTCCCCTTGGAGCAGTCAACCTCGACCTCCACCCGATCACCCTCAAACTGTAATAGAGTGATCTTGCGTATGATCACGCTACGTGGCTGGCGCTCAACGATAACACCCTGATGCGCCAGCTTGTATAAAGGCTGGCCATTCTGCTTGATCGCGGAGTGCATTGGCGGCACCTGTTCAATCTGCCCGGTAAAATCCTCCAACGCGCGCAGCAGACGCGGTTTATCGATCCCAACAACAGGACGAATGGTCACCGCCGCACCTTCGGCATCGCCGGTGGTGGTCTTGATGCCGAGCTTGATTCGGACACGATAGGATTTATCGGCATCCAGCAGGAAGCCCGACATTTTGGTGGCATCCCCTAGGCAAACCGGCAGCAGACCAGTAGCCAGCGGATCCAAACTTCCCGTGTGCCCGGCTTTACGCGCCTGGAACAAGCGCTTTACGCGCTGCAAAGCAGCGTTGGAGCTAACACCATAGGGCTTATCAAGCAGAATTATGCCGTGAACATCACGGCGCGGCTGGCGGGGAGCATTCATGCTTATATCAGGTTCAAAAAATCAGAATGGCGGGCATGCGCATGCAGCGCAATCACTCAGGCTCGTCAGATGGCTTTCGCCCCTTGGCAACCGCCTCATCGATCAGGGCGCTCAGATTGGAGCCCTTCTCCACGGAAGTGTCATAGATAAAAGACAGCGCTGGATTCACTCTCATCAGCACGCGCTGCGCTACCTCATGACGTAAAAAGCCAGACGCCCCCTTCAGCACGTCCAACACTTCGTCAACAGGGCGGGCATTACCGAACACGGTGACATACACTTTGGCATGTTTCATATCCGAAGAAAGATCCACGCCCGACACGGTCACCATGCCGAGACCAGGGTCGTTGATCTCCTGCTGAATCAAGATCGCCAGCTCCCGCTGCAGCAGGGTGGCAATTCTCCGGGTACGACTGTATTCTTTTGCCATAAATTTTAAATGTGGGGGTCAGGGGTCAGCAACCGATACCCGCCTCCCCTTACACCTGCTCCTGCTTTACAGCGTTCTGGCTACCTGCACCCTTTCATACACTTCGATCTGGTCGCCCGGCCTGACGTCGTTGTAATCCTTGACGCCTATACCGCATTCCGTGCCGGCCCGCACCTCGTTTACATCGTCCTTAAAGCGGCGCAACGATTCCAGCTGGCCTTCGAAAATCACCACATTGTTACGCAATACGCGTATCGGATTATTGCGGCGCACGGCGCCATCCACCACCAGACAGCCTGCAATCGCCCCCAGCTTCGGCGACTTGAAGACATCACGCACTTCGGCAAGGCCGACGATCTGCTCCCTGATTTCGGGCGCAAGCATGCCGGAAATAGAACGCTTGACCTCGTCGATCACATCGTAGATCACACTGTAATAGTGCAGATCGATACCTGAGTCCGCAGTCAAGCGGCGCGCTGAGGCATCGGCGCGCACATTGAATCCGATCAGAATCGCCTGCGAGGCGATTGCCAGGTTGACATCGGATTCGTTAATGCCACCCACACCACTGGCAAGAACTTTCACCTGCACCTCGTCACTGGAAAGCCGCGTCAACGACTCCCTCAGCGCTTCGGCACTACCCTGCACATCCGCCTTGATGACCAGGTTCAGCGCGTTGACCTTGCCCTTCTCCATTTGCGAGAAGACATCTTCGAGCTTGGTCGCCTGCTGGCGGGCAAGCTTTACATCGCGGAATTTGCCTTGACGGAACAGCGCGATCTCACGCGCCTTGCGTTCTTCAGCCACCACTATGGCATGATCACCCGCATTGGGGGTGCCGGACAAACCGAGCACCACTACCGGAACAGATGGTCCGGCCTCATCGATAGTATTGCCGTTTTCATCGAACATGGCGCGCACTCGCCCATATTCCTGGCCGCTCAGCAGGATATCGCCCTTACGTAGCGTACCGTTCTTCACCAGAATGGTGGCTACCGGCCCACGCCCCTTATCCAGGCTGGACTCAACCACTACGCCCGATGCCGGGCAATCCTTCACGGCAGTCAATTCCATCACTTCCGACTGAACCAGGATATTGTCCAGCAAGGTATCAACCCCTTCACCGGTCTTCGCGGACACATTGGTGAAAATGGTGTCGCCTCCCCATTCCTCGGGGACCACCCCACGCTGCACCAGTTCCTGCTTGACGCGCTCCGGATCGACACCCGGCTTATCGATCTTGTTCACGGCGACTACCAGCGCCACGCCCGCCGCCTTGGCATGCTCAATGGCCTCGATAGTCTGCGGCATTACTCCATCATCGGCAGCCACCACTAGCACCACGATATCGGTCACCTTGGCGCCACGGGCACGCATTGCAGTGAATGCCTCATGGCCCGGCGTATCCAGGAACGTGATCATGCCCTTATCGGTTTCCACATGGTAAGCACCAACATGCTGCGTGATACCCCCGGCTTCACCTGCGGCGACTTTGGCGCGGCGGATATAATCGAGCAACGAGGTTTTGCCGTGATCGACATGGCCCATGATAGTCACCACCGGGGCACGCGTCGCCTGCTCCCCTGTCACAGCCTCGGTCTTGGCCAGATCCTCTTCCAGCGCGCTTTCGCGCAGCAGCTTGGGAATATGCCCCAGCTCCTCGACAACAACCGCCGCCGTATCCTGGTCAATCACCTGATTGATAGTGACCATGCTACCCATCTTCATCATGAGCTTGATCACTTCAACCGCCTTGACGGACATTTTTTGAGCGAGCTCGGCTACGGTGATGGTCTCTGGCACGCTGACCTCGCGCACAACCGGCGCGGTGGGTCTTTCAAAGCCGTGCTTGGCAGCAGGGACGCCGAACGTGGCAGGCCTGCCCCTGACTTTCTTTTTGCGATGGCCAGACTTATCCGCCGACACATGCAACTCGCTGCGGCCATATTTGGTGGACCGCTCATCCTTTTCTTCGCGATGTTTAGTCTTTTTGGCTGCCTGCTCGCGTTCGGCAGTCTCCGTTTTCGGCTTTGCCACTGCCGGTTTTGCAGCTTCCTCGGCGGCGCGCCTTGTCTCTTGCTCGGCCTTCAGACGCGCCTCCTGTTCTACCTTGAGCTTAGCCTCCTGCTCCGCCTTGAATTTCGCTTCCTGCTCAGCCTGGAGCTTGGCTTCCTGCTCCTGCCTTGCAAGCGCCTCGGCCTTTTGCTTTTCTTCCAGATCTCTTTGCTGCTGAACCTCTTCCTGCAGGCCCCTGCCCGCAACTTCCCCGCGCTCGGCGGCCTGGCTTTCAATACGCGCCATCTCTTCAGCGGCAACAACACTGCGCTTGACATAGGTACGCTTGCCGCGCACCTCGACATTAACCGTTTTTGCTTTGCCCGGTGCGCCCGCCTGTTTTAATTCACTGACAATTTTGCGCTTCAGCGTCACCTTCTTGGGTTCAGCCACGGCGAGAGACTCGCCGGCGCCGTGCGCCTGGCGCAAGTAGCTCAACAGCTGCAGCTTTTCCTTGTCGCTGATCGCTTCATCCGCGCCTTTTACCGGTAGCCCTGCCGCCCCAAGCTGAGTCAGCAGGCGATCAACAGGGATGCCTACGGCATTGGCAAACTGTTCAACTGTTACTTGCGACATTCCACTCTCCTGCCCTTTTATGAAACCCTGAATAATTCCATCCTGGAACTCTCAGAGCACGAAAAGCAAAAATTCGATTTTTTCTTTTCTTCATTTTCCAATTACATACATAATTGAAAAATGGCGGTGCATCCCTGCGCCGCGCGGAACCACTGATAAATCAGTGGTTCCTCTGCAATTTGGTGGCTACGCCGCAAACCAGTGCGCGCGCGCGGCCATAATCAACTTGCCTGCAAGGGCCGCGTCCACATTTTCAATAGCCGTCAGCTCATCCACTGACTGTTCTGCCAGATCTTCCCGCGTCACCACACCACGCTCGGCGAGGAGATAGGCCAAACGCGGATCCATTCCCTCCACCTCAAGCAAATCAGGGGCGGGAGCGGCCTTTTCCAGATTCTCCTCACTGGCAATGGCACGCGTCAACAACACGTCACGTGCGCGGTTGCGCAGCTCATTGACAATCTCCTCATCAAACTCTTCAATCTGCAACATCTCGTTAGCAGGCACATACGCGACTTCTTCGATGCTTGAAAACCCCTCTTGCACCAGGATAGCCGCCACTTCCTCGTCAACATCAAGCTGTTCCACAAACATCGCCAGTGTCGACTGCGCCTCGGCCTCGCTCTTGGCCTCCGCCTGGCCTTCGGTCATGACATTGAGTTCCCAGCCCGTCAGATAGCTGGCCAGACGCACATTTTGTCCACCACGGCCGATCGCTTGCGACAGATTGTCTTCTGCCACCGCAACGTCCATGCTGTGCGCATCCTCATCCACTACGATGGAGGTCACTTCCGCTGGCGACATGGCATTAATGACAAACTGCGCGGGATTTTCATTCCACAGCACAATATCGATGCGCTCCCCCGCCAGCTCGTTGGAAACCGCTTGCACACGCGAACCGCGCATTCCAACACAGGCGCCCACCGGGTCAATACGCGGGTCATTCGATCTCACCGCGATCTTCGCACGCAAGCCGGGATCACGGGCCGCGCCCATGATATCAATCAATCCCTCGCCCGCCTCGGGCACCTCAAGCTTGAACAGTTCGATAAGGAACTCGGGCGCTGTGCGGCTTATGAAAATCTGGGGGCCACGGCTCTCCGAACGTACTTCGCGCAGATAGCCGCGCAGGCGGTCGCCGGCACGCACGGCCTCGCGCGGAATCATGTCGTCGCGGTTGATGAGCGCCTCGGCATTGCCGCCCAGATCAAGCGTAATGCCGCTACGATCCGCGCGCTTGACAACGCCTGTCACCAATTGGCCTATGCGGCTTCTATAGGCATCCACGACCTGCGCGCGCTCTGCCTCGCGCACTTTCTGCACAATCACCTGCTTGGCGGTTTGCGCGGCGATACGGCCAAAGGAGATAGACTCCATCGGCTCCTCGATATATCCGCCAACAACCGCCGCGGGATCTTTCTTGCGCGCCTCGCTCAGATCAATCTCTTTTTCAGGATACTCGAACTCTGCGGCATCGTCGATCACCAGCCAGCGGCGAAATGTCTCGTAATCACCTGTTGAACGATCAATCGCAACGCGCACGTCGACTTCACTCTCATAGCGCTTTTTGGTCGCCATCGCAAGTGCGGCCTCGATGGCGCCGAAGATTACTTCTTTGCCGACGCCCTTTTCATTGGATACCGCATCAACAACCAGTAGAATTTCTTTGTTCATGACTCCCGCCCTTATCGCATCCCGGCCTAATCAAATTGGGGCACCAAGCGTGCCACCTCTATCTTATCCAGCGGCAAAGAAAATTCCTTGCCATCTTCCTCGATCAGCACATTGCCATCCTGCACGCCCTTGAGCACACCAGTGAAGTTGCGCTGCCCCTCAAGCAGGGAGTCCAAACGCAGCTTGACCCGCCTTCCCGTAAAGCGAACAAAGTGCTCAACATTGAACAGCAACCGATCCGCTCCAGGTGACGACACTTCCAGCGAGTACTGGCCGGAGATAGGATCCTCCACGTCCAGCAAACCGTTCACCTGATGGCTGACGCGCTCGCAATCATCAATGGTAACGCCATCCGGGGCGTCAATGTATATACGCAGCAGGGAATGCCGCCCCTGCGGCAGGTATTCTATGCCGACCAGCTCGTACCCCAACACGGTTACCGCCGGTTCAATCAGCTTCTGCAAGCCTAACGGCGCCTGACGTATCATTTCTTGAGCGACCCGCTAAAACAAAAAAAGGGCCAGCGGCCCACTCCAAAAAAACTGCACTCTTTAAACAGAGGCGATTATAACGGTTTGCCGCCTGGAAACCAATGGCTAAGGTATCACAGCCAGTTACCGAAACCATGCCGTCCCAGCTTTCTGAGCAACATGCCACAGACCGATAAAAAAATAAAGCCCCGGATAACGGGGCTTTTTGTTGTTATTTTGGTAGCGGGGGCAGGATTTGAACCTGCGACCTTCGGGTTATGAGCCCGACGAGCTGCCAGACTGCTCCACCCCGCATCAACATTCACATATAATACACGACCAGGGGGGGCGCATTCAAGCCTTATAACAACCTTTACAAAAATAAGAACGTTCTTCTAGCGAGGAGCAACAAGCAGCGTAACAAACGCCACGGCGTAATCCTGCTCATCCGCAATACTGAGATGCCCTTCCCCTACACCCATCTCACGCATTAACTCTTCCGCCCGTCCGCTGTATACAAGGAACGGCCTTCCCTTTCCATCATGAGCCACCCCGATGTGGCACAGGCTCAATCCATCACGAAAGCCGGTGCCCAAGGCCTTGGCGGCGGCCTCTTTGGCAGCGAAACGTTTAGCGAGAAAATGGGCAGGACGACTGGTTGCGGAAAACTCACGGAACTCATCGCCGGTCAATATGCGGCGCGCGAACTTGTCGCCGTAACGCTCCAGATTGGCGCGCATCCTGTCAACGCGGACGATGTCCGTGCCGATGCCAAAGATCACGGCCGATGCGCCTCCATCATCAGCCGCTTCATTTCTCTCACAGCCTCTTGCAGGCCGGTAAACAGGGCGCGGGCGATGATGGCATGGCCGATATTCAACTCACGGATACCTGGCAGGGCAGCAATGGGGGAAATGTTCTGGTAGTTCAGGCCATGCCCGGCGTTGACTTGCAAACCAGCCTTAATCCCCTGTTCTACCGCTGCGCCGATGCGTCGCAACTCCCGCTCACGCGCAATGTGATCCGTGGCATCGGCATAGTGGCCGGTGTGAATCTCAATCGCTGGGGCGCCTGCACGCGCAGCGGCATCCACCTGGCGGGCATCGGCGTCGATAAACAGCGAGACACGGCAGCCTGCATCGCGCAACCGCGCGCAGGCATCGCTGATGCGCGGCATTTGCCCCGCCACATCCAGCCCGCCCTCTGTCGTCAGCTCTTCACGGCGCTCGGGCACCAGACAACAATCTTCAGGTTTAATACGTTCGGCAATTCCCAGCATGGCATCGGTAACCGCCATTTCCAGATTCATGCGGGTAAGCAGTATCCCCTTGAGCAACTCAACGTCGCGCTCCTGGATATGGCGGCGGTCCTCACGCAGGTGGAGGGTAATGCTATCCGCGCCCGCCTGCTCGGCCTCGATGGCCGCCTGAATGGGCTCGGGGTAACGGGTGCCGCGCGCCTGACGCAGCGTGGCAACGTGGTCGATGTTGACCCCCAGAAAAATGTCCCGATATTGATTCATGCCTAAAACCTCTTTTTGTCCACGAAACTCACGAAATAAAACAAAAGCATATATTGCTTCAGCAATTCACCAGATTGGTGGCAAGTATGTAGTGGTCAAGTCTTTTTGGCCACGGTTTTATAGTCCATCCAATACTGCCTCTCTGCCGCATTCGGTGCCAGCCCACCGTTATGCGTGTGTGGCCT